>JAQBVJ010000055.1 GCA_027623235.1 Planctomycetota bacterium | reverse complement strand
ACCCGCAAATGCAGATGAAACAACAACTTAAGACCGCTTACAGGGTCTCCAACCAAGTTGCCAAAGAACAGCGACGGCCGTGTCCGAAAACACGACCATCGAAGGGAGAGGGATTATGCGAGTGTCCCGTCGGACTGTCAACCGCCCGGCCTCAAATTTTTGACGAACCTGCAATTCAGGGTTCGATGGGGCGAACAAAAGGTGCAGAAGCCATCATCAATGAGTAGTTGCTGCTTCAACTTTCGTTTTACCGGCGGTGGATTCGCCAAGACGGTGTTGGCATTTCGAAGCGGCCTACGTGAGGCTGTGGTGCGGAAAGCCTGAAGCCGCGTCGACAATCGGTGGAAATACCACTGGGCAACGTTGCGAAATGCGATGAAGTGAGCGGCCGCGAGGATTTCGTGCTCCGTAAACCCATTCGGACAGAGAATCAGAGTGACGCTTGCGGGGTGAGAGAAATCCGGCACGTCCGAGATTTTTGCGGTTCTGGTCGCAGTGAGCAGATGCGGCCCGGCGGACAGTGTGATTCTCCGTCATTTAATCCGGCGGACCGATCTCGCGGCGGAATTCGTTGAAGTGAAGATACTCCCAGTGGCGGTACAGGTCAGAACTCTTCACCAGTACTTCGTGAGTCCCGACGACTTCGACTCGACCACGGTTCAGTAGGATGATCCGATCGGCTCGTTTCAACGCGGACAACCTCGAGGGGCGATACACCATCGTTCGCCCTTGCGAAACCCGTTGGCACGCGTCGTCGAGAAGCGATTTTTCGTCTTCTGACATCGCTGTCGTCGGCTCGTGAATAACCATGACCGCGGGGTCTCGAAGGACGGCCCGTGCCAGCGCCAGCCGGAACGACTGCGTCGAGCTAAGCTGTTCACCGTGCTGGCCGAGCACCGTTTCGTAGCCCTGTGGCAACTTCTGGATAAAGCTGTGAGCGTGGGCCTTCTTCGCCGCCTCGGTCACGGCCGAGAGGGGATACTGCGATTCGCCACCGCTGAGGTTTTCGAAGACGGTTCCTGTAAAGACGGCTTCGTCGCCGCTCACCACAACCACTTCCGCTCGGAGTGATTCCAGCGTGACCCAGGCCGTGTCTTCGCCATCAAATTTGATTTTTCCATCGTGCGGCTCGATGAACCGCGGCAGCAGAGCGACGAGTGTGTCAGCCTCAACCGAATCAAACGCGATAATGGCTGAACTGCCTCCGGCGGGCAGCTTGAGGTTCAGACCGTTGAGAATCTTCCTGCTGCCTGTCTTCCAGTGAACGTTTTCAAACTCGATGAGCTTCTGCACGGGTTCAAGAAACTTCGCGCCAACGGCCTGCCCAACTTCGGGAATTGAATTCAGGTAGTGGTAAATCCGCTCCGCAGATCGGTTTGCTTCGATCCTCTGATGCCGAATCGCGGCAAGACTTTGCGCGGGGTGATAGCCAAAAGCGAAGCACGACAGCAGTAGAATTCCTTCCGCAAGCGAAACATGCTCGGGAGCCAGTCGCGGCTGCAGCATGTGTGCTCCCACCAGAAACAGAACGATCGCGAATGCCGCCAGAGAGAGCATCCGAGCCAGCCAGTGAGTTTTGGATTCTCGCTGTTCCTCTTCGGCAAGTTGCTGGTGATACCGATCCAGGTGTCGATTGAATCGGACCCGCTCGAACTCTTCCATCCGATAGCCACGGATCAGTCGGCTGCAGCCAATCGCCTCAGCAAGCAGTTCGAGTTCCTGACGGGCACGGTCGGCGATGAGTCGCTCATCGCGAATGGCACTTCGCCTTTCCCGCTGGATGAGGTACCAGCAGCCGATCAACGGGACCGCACATTCGAAAGCGACCCGCCAGTTGATCGTCAGCAGAAAGAGTACGAGTAGCGCCAGTTGCAGCGGGTATCGAAAGACGGCGACGATCCACTCCTCAATCGCGAGCCGGACCCGCTCGACTTCCTCCGTGAAGAGTTGAATCAGCGAGGCCGTGTGGGAATTGGCAAGATCGCTGGTTCCGGTACGGAGGGCGTGTCGGTGCAGCGATTCCCGCAGCAGGCTCCCGGAGTGCAGCGATGCTCGTCCGGCAAGGGTTCTGACGTGGGCCAGAACGGCGTTTTGAATCAGCCCGAACAGCAGACCGATTGAGATCAGATAAAACAGGGCGGAGTCGGTCTGCTGCAGAAACTCAAAGCGGCGGGCGAGGCTGCCAATGAAACTGCCGAGCGGCCGGTCTCGCAGTTCCCACGCGACCGCAAACAGACCGAGATTGTTTTGTGGCAGCGATCCGCTCGGAATCAATTCCGGATCACTCATCGAGTAAGCCTCAGAACCGACAACCTCGCCAAATTGAACGGCGTCATCTGGAGAGACGTCGGCCTCACCTCGCGTATCCAGCAGCGCGACGACGAGGAACGAAACGAGGACCAGGCCGGCCAGAAAGGCCGTGCCGACGACCGACCACAGACACGCTCGCAGAGCCGTGCCGCGGAAGAGCTGCCGGATCGGAAAGACCCGCAGAAGTTGATCGAGTGGGGTCGACAAATTGAGACCTGATCCCGGGCGCCGCCGACCGGTCAGCAAACCACGCTGTCAGGAAACCGCCGCAAGGCGGGTACCTCACAAGGTTTGCCGGCCTCCATGAACCGGCCGGGATCTCATCAGGCGAGGTCCCGGTCTTCGAAAAGGATGAACGAAAGGAGAATCGCAGCTGTTCCGTAGGCCACTGTGTAGCCCAGCATCGCAAGCAGATAAACGGGAGGGATCGTCGCCCCGGTCGCCACTGCGGCCGACACGTTGTAGTAGTCCAGGTTGGGAAGAACTGTCGCGATGAGCTGTGCCATGAAGTAGACAATTTCGATCTGCAGAACTCCCGACTCCACAAGTTTCGTTGTCAGATGCCCGACAACGAAGATGGCAAACGTGCTCACCATGTTGACGACCATCGGCATCCGAGTGGAAATCGCCGTGCTCACTGCGGCCAGAACGGCGATCTCAAGAAAGATCAGCGCGAAACCGGGCAGAATCTGGAGCACTTCCGCCGATCGCTCAAGATTGGGCAGCATCGTTCCGGCTTCCAGTGCAGCGGGAACTTCCTTGCCCGACTCTTTCGCGTCGTAGCCAACTTTGTAGAAGATGGCGAGGCACATCACGATGATCAGCGGAGCCAGCAGGAAGATCACTCCCTGCAGAATGCCAATGTATTTTCCAAGGACGAACTGCGGGCGAGTGATTGGCTTCGAAAGAAGCGTCATTGCCGTTTTGCCTTCGATTTCGCTGGCAATGCTTGTGCTGGCCGTCCAGACCGCGAGCAGCAGTCCGGTGATCAGGATCGTGGCCAGGCCGCAATCCTTGAGCATCTTGACGTCCTGCCCGAACGAGAAAAACGGAAGGAACGTGTTCACGACGATCAGCAGCACGCCAATAAACAGCATCAGAGCGAACAGCGGTTGCCGAATCGCTTCCTTGGTCGTCGCGCGAGCGATGATGCCTGTCCGAGTGCCATAACTCACACCCAGCAGGGCACCGAACACACCGAGCACGCCGGCCCCCGTCGCCCACCATTGCCACGCGGCGACTTCGCCCGGGTTGCCTGTCTCGGCCAGCAATAAAAAGAGTCCACTCATTGTGATTCAAACGCCTCCGGTGAATCCGCCCTGCGCGGTGGCCGCGGGAACGGATTCGTCCCTCGGCAGCAACTGAATGAGCAAGAAAAAAACGGAATGAAAACTCAAGGACTGGCCGCTCGGCGAACACCGTCGCCCACTTTAGTGCAACATCGCCCACTGTAGAGCAACATCGCCCACTGTAGAGCACCGCCGCCCACTGTAGCCGGGCGATCGAGCCAGAAAAAGCATCGACTCCCCGCCGAGCCAAACACGCATGGTCGCCGTCAGAGTCAGCCGGTAAATTCCCCCTGGACCGACTTTCCTGTGAATCCGAACAGGCTGACACTGTGGGATTGACTCACCACTGTGGTGACTTCTCGGAGGGAGTGCCTACGAAAATGCGGATTGCACTGATTGGAGCAACCGGGCAGCTCGGTACAGATCTTCAGAAAATCCTCCCGCTGGACGGCAGCGAGGTCGTGCCGCTCGGACACCAGCAGATCGAGCTGTCGAGCGACGAAAGCGTCGAGGCCTCTCTGAGCGACGTCGCACCGGACTGTGTCATTAACTGTGCGGCCTACAACCTCGTCGATAAAGCCGAGGAAGATCCCGTCGCCGCGTACGAAGTGAACTCACTCGGGCCGCGCCGCCTGGCCCGGTGGTGCGGCACAAACGACGTCACGCTCGTGCATTTCAGCTCGGACTACGTCTTCGGCCTCGATGCGACTCGAAACGAACCGTATTCGGAGATCGACGCACCCGGCCCGCAGAGTGCCTACGCGGCCAGCAAGCTCCAGGGCGAATATTACGTTCGCAGCCTGTGCCCGAAACATTTCGTGCTGAGAACCTGCGGCCTGTACGGCCTCGCCGCGATCCAGGGTGCCGGCAAGGGGAACTTCGTCGAGACCATGATCCGGCTCGGCAACAAGCTGGACCGACTGACCGTCGTCCACGATCAGCACTGCACGCCGACATCGACGGCCGACCTCGCCGCGGCGACGGTTGACCTTGCCCGGACGGAAAAATACGGCCTCTACCACGTCACAAATTCCGGAGCGACCACGTGGCACAACCTCGCTGCGGAGATCTTCCGCCGTGAGGAAATCTCTGTCGAACTCGCCCCGATCACTACTGCCGAATTCGGCGCCGCAGCCCCGCGTCCTCCCTACAGCGTGCTCAGTACGGCAAAGCTGGAAGCCGCGATCGGCCGACCAATACCTGCCTGGCAGGACGCGCTGCAGAGATACCTCGACGCGCGAAGGCCACTGGTTTCGTAGCCTCAATTTCCAGCAGGAAATGAGGAAGGGGAAACTCGCAGGCTCGTCGCACCTCCTCATTCGACATTCTCCGGTCGACACTCGATATTCCGGCCCTGCTTCCATCACCAACTCCGTTTCACTTTGCTGGCCTCTATGCACGCTCTCCTCTTCGACATTGACGGCACTCTTCTTCGCTCGGGTGGAGCCGGCCAGGCCGCGATGGAAAAGGCTCTTGAGTCTGTCTTCGGTGTGACCGCCCCGACGAGGGATATCCAGGCGGCGGGTCGAACCGACTTCGCGATCACGTCCGACCTGCTCGAATATCACGGTCTCGATAATTCAGAAGAAAACCGAAAGCGGTTCCAGGAAGGCTACCTTGGTCACCTCCCCAAAGTCCTGACTGCTTGCGAGGGCGTGGTTCTGCCCGGCGTGCCCGAGATCCTGAAAGCGCTGGCCGGTCGATCGACTGCTCACCTCGGCCTGCTGACCGGCAATCTGCAAAAAGGAGCCGCCGTCAAACTGGCTCATTACAAGATGGCGAGCTACTTCCGCTTTGGCGGCTTCGGAGATGATCACCTCAGCCGCGACGACGTCGCGCGAGCGGCCGCGGCCGACGCCGCATCGGTCCTCGAACGAACTCCCGACACCACATGGGTCATCGGCGACACGCCGGCCGACATCCAGTGCGGCCGGGCGATCGGAGCAACCGTCGTCGCCGTCGCAACGGGGATCTACTCAGCGGAGGTTCTGTCAGACGCCGAACCGGATTACCTCTTCGAAGACTTTTCCGATGTCGAACTGGTCCTCAGCATTCTGCCCGGCGAGTCACACCGCTGAATGCGATGTTGTCCAGGCTCCATGCGGATTTTCAACTCGAGACAGGGCACTCATGACGACACCGCTCACCGACGAACAAATCGCTCAGTTCAACGAAGACGGCTACCTCTTCGTCGAAGGCCTGCTTGATGCGGAAGAGACCTCACTGCTTCAGCAGGCCTGCCGGCACGACGCCGCGTTGCAGAGTCACGCGATGGCCGTTCGCGATGCCGAAGGTCGACGCACGAACCTGTCACTCTGGAATCATCCGGGCGAGGACATTTACGGAATGATCGCCCGATCAGAACGCGTGGCCGGTTCGATGGAGCGGCTACTTCGTGACGAGGTTTACCATTACCACTCGAAACTGAGTGCCAAGCAGCCCCGAGTCGGCGGGGCCTGGGAATGGCATCAGGATTACGGCTACTGGTACAACAACGGCTGTCTGTTTCCGACAATGGCCAGTTGCTTTATCGCCGTCGATGAGTGCACGAAAGAAAACGGCTGCATGCAGGTACTGCGAGGCTCTCACAAAATTGGCCGCATCGATCACGGCTTTGCCGGCGAGCAGACCGGAGCCGACCCCGCTCGCATCGCCGAGTGCATTCGCGTTTTCGATCTCGTTTACTGTGAAATGAAACCCGGCACCGGGCTGTTCTTTCACTCCAACCTGCTGCACTGCTCGGACGCAAACCTCAGTGAGGATCCCCGCTGGGGACTGATCTGCTGCTACAACACGAAAAGCAATAACCCGTACGTCAAGCATCACCACCCTCAGTACACGCCGCTCCACAAAGTGCCGAATTCCGCCATCAAAGAAATCGGAGCACAGCCGACTCAGGCGGCTCAGAAGTTTCTTCAGCAGGACGAAGACGACACGACGCGCCGCGTTGAGGTGGATGCCTGAAAACGGAACCACGGAGCCCACGGAAGAAGCGGAAACCAGAAAACTCTGTAATCTTCTGTCGTTCATGGAAACCGCCTGACAGACTCGAAAGCCAACCATGCCTGTCCGCCTTGCTGTCTGCCTGTTCGCCGTGCTGGCGAACCAGCTTCCCGCACAGGATGCAGAGTTCGCTCCGAAACAGGGCTCGCTTCCGGTCCCTCCGCCGGCCGGCGCGACCGTTCTGTTTGACGGTGAGAAAACCAACCTGTTTCTCAGCATGAAGGGCGAGGCGATCGACTGGCCCATCGAGGGCGGCTGCCTCGTCTCATCGCGCGGCAAAGGACGGACGAATCATCTGGTTTCGCGATTCCACTTTCGCGACGCGGACATTCACGTCGAGTTCATGATCGCCCCAACCGGCAGCGGCAACAGCGGCATCTACATCCACGGCAACTACGAGATGCAAATCTTCAACTCGTTCGGAAAAGAAAAACCCGGCAAAGACGACCAGGGAGCCCTCTACGGCTTCGCCCCTCCGCTGGTCAACGCGGCCCGCAAGCCGGGCGAGTGGCAGGTCTACGACATCCGCTACCGAGCCCCTCGACGCGACGAGTCCGAAAAAATCATCGAGGAAGGATCGATCACCGCCTGGCTGAACGGGCAGCTCGTGCAGAAAGAAACCCGCTTCGGCGAGCCACGCTCGACGTACCATCCCTTCCGCTACGGCACGACGCCGTACCTCCAGGAAATCTGGAAGACCCAGAAAAAAACAATGGTCGGCCCAGTCTTTCTCCAGGACCACAACAGCCCGACAAAGTTTCGCAACATCTGGGTGAGGGCACTGGATGATCACGCACGGCTTTACAAAACCGTTGCGGAGCCTGCTGAGAACAAATAAGCCGAGAACAAAGAAACTGCACTGGCAGCCGACGAAGCCTCCCACCAGTCCGGACCTGACGATGACTCGATGTTTGATCTCCTTCCTTTCGGCCCTGACTCTCGCGGCGACCGGTTTGACGCCGTCGCTGGCCCGGGACAACTCGCGCTGACCGGGCGGCTTGCACCGCTCCGCTATTCAACGCCGCTCAATTTGACGAGCAGCATTTCGACCTGAGTTCGCTCGGGAATTCGGATGCCGCCTTTCAGTGCGGCGTCCGCCTCAAGCAGCCAGTTTGAGATCTGCTCCGCTTTCGGACGTCCGATTCGACGCAGGTATCGCGCAGCCCCGTCGGTGTCATTGGGGAAGACGCCGGCTTTTCTCAGCGCAGCATTCAGCGGAAGTCCCTGGCGAGCGAGCTCTGTCGCTACGGCCATTTTTCGAAATACGTAGCTGACGCCGCCGACAATCCGGAATGGAGACTCGCCACTGCCGAGCAGCTTGTCGAGGTGCGAAAGAGCCTCACCGAGCCGACCGTCGCGCACGGCGTCGGTCATCGCCCACGTCGTTTCCGCTTTCCATCCGCCGACGAGACGACGCACCGCTTCGACATCAATCTCCGGCAGATCGCCGACGTAAGACGCCAGTTTCGAAAGCTCCTGGCCGAGTAATCCCAGGTTGCCGCCGACCAGCTCGATCAAAAGCTGGACAGCCGCTTTACCGATTTTCTTTTCGAACTGACTCGTCGCCGCGTCCTGGATCCATCGCGTCAGCGCGACACCCTTCAGCTCGGCGCATTCAACGATCAGGCCGGTCTTCAAAATCGCTTTGTAAAGGCGCGTGTTCTTCGGCATCGACTTCACATCGAGAATCAGCAGCGATTTTTTCGCCGGGCTGGCGGCGTATTTTTCGAGGGCCGGGCGATTGTCTGAGACGAATTCCTCGGCTTCATCGACGAGGACGACTCGACGGTCTCCCCACATCGAGACCGTCCGCAATTCGTCGCGAACGGTTTTCATTTCCGTGTCTTTTCCGACGAAACGAGTCGGCGAGTCGTCTTCGTCGGGCAGCACGTTTTCGAGGATCAGCTCAATCGTCGAGATCTTCAGCGCACGTTCGTCCCCGACCAGGGCGATAACGCCCGGCCAGTCTTCAGGGAGATTGCGAGGCAGCTCGGTCGCGTGCATGGGAGTCTCGACGAGTGAAAATCGTGCCGCGACCGAACGCGGATTGACGGCGAAAAACGCCTCACCATAGAGTTGCGGTCGCGAGCGGGAATCGTGGCACTCGACTTCCGGCTCTGCAAGCAACTGCCGCCGTAAATGGGGAGCCCGGCATGGATGCCGACTCGACGACACCGCCGCTCGACGCAGATTTGACCTCGGACGCAGGTTTAACTTCGGACGATGAGCCGTTGGTCATGGGATTGCCGGTCATCCTGCCAACTCAGACCGAGTATCGCTGTCCCGGTGAATCGCACTCGATTCCGCGGTCGGTCCATCTGTCACGGCTCGCCGCTTTCTACCCGGGGTGTCGGGAATGCCAGCACCGATCCGACACGGGGCAACTGCCTCCGAAAACGGTCGCGCGAATTCAGCAGGTCGAGCGGCGCGTCTCGCAGAAGCAGACCGTTTTTCAGACGGACGGCGTTCGCGGCGTTTTCATGAATCAGTTTACGCCGAGCCTTGCCGGTCGGATCGCTCGCACGTTTGCGGCGCAGCTATGGTCGGACCTGCCTCTGGCCGGTCGGCTGGATGAACAGCCACGATCGCAGGCCACCCGACCTGGTCCCTCGGTCGTTGTCGGTTACGACGAGCGTCCTTCCTCGCCGGCCGTCCTCGCGACGGTCATCGACGCGCTGCGTCTGATGGGCTGCCAGATTCTCGACGTCGGCCTGGTTTCGCGACCGTGCTTCTGCTTCGCCGTCGACCATCTGCAGTCGGCCGGAGGAATTTTCGTGACGGGCAGCGGACACGAGTCGTCGTGGGCAGGGCTCGATCTGTTTTCGGAAGGAGCGATGCCACTGTCGCTCGGAACGGGTCTCGAAAAAATCGAATCAGCCCTCGCTCAATCAGTCGCGCGTCCCACGCGCAGCGCCGGGTTTCAGCGATCGTTCCAGCCTGTGCTGCCGTACGAAGCCGGACTCTGGAAGCATTTTCATGCGTTGAGGCCGCTGAAAGTCGTCGCGGCTGTCCGGCCTCGCCCCGTCAGGAAGACGCTTCGCAAGCTCTTCAAAAAACTTCCGTGCCAGTTGATCGAAGTCGAGGGCGACGCGACTCCTGACGCGCGGCTCAAACTTGAAGCCCTGCGTGAGCGTACCGGCGTTCGTATCCTGCACCGCGAGGCGCATCTGGGAATCCTGATCGACGATGACGGAGCCCGTTGCGAGTTCTTCAACGAACTCGGAGAGCGTGTCCCTCAAAAGCAGCTGGCCGCGTTTCTCACCGAGACCGTTCGGTCAGACGTGCCTCGCGCCAACATCGTCGTCGACCAGTCGATCTCGGCGACGACTGACTCTGATCAGCCAGACAGCCAGAACGACGCTCAACCGCGTTCCTCTGCCGGAGTCGTCGCGCGGGAGGTGGTTCTCTCGAAAGCGACGCTCGGTGTCGAGCGGAACGATCGCTACTGGTTCCGCGAGAACTTTCCCGCATGCGACGCCGTCCTCGCCCTGGCAAGAGTGCTGCAGGGACTCAGCCGGAACGACGCCCCGTTTTCCGAGCGACTTCGGTAAGGCCGAGCTTGCTCGGCCGAGAGGCGAGCCTTTGTTCTGGGGCTCCTGACTGGTGAAGGACGTCAGGGTCACCAAAACTCAATGTTGCCTGGATTTTCGCTTTGCTTGACACTCGTCAACAGTCGAAGATAGGGTAGATAAATGGCACGGAATCGGCACTCCAACAAGCACATCGAAGCGGCAGTTGTGTATGCCGAGTCACTTGGGTGGCGCTTCGAAAAAGTCAGCGGACACGCATGGGGAAGGATTTACTGCCCGCACGCCACACGGGACGGGTGCATGATCAGTCTCTGGTCAACGCCACGGGTCCCTGAGAATCATGCACGGCAGGTACGGCGTAAGATTGATTCGTGTCCGCATCCGATGCCAGAGGATGAAGGGGAAACTGCATGAGCGACAGCACAAGAGAATTCGAGTTCACGCTACTTTGCGAGCATGTGGATGCAATCGACACCGACCTTGAAAACGCGTTGTTCGAAGCTGGCTGCGACGACGCAACAATCAGCCTGGAATACGGACGGGTTGTGTTGACGTTCTGCCGGTCGGCGCTGTCCATGAAGAATGCAATTATCAGCGCGATTCAGGACGTACGGCGAGCGGGAATTGAGGAACTACGTGTGGATGAGTGTGACCTGGTCAGCCAGGCGGACATTGGGCGCCTTATCGGCCGTTCACGCCAGCTCGTGCATCAGTACATCACCGGAATTCGTGGTCCTGGTGCCTTCCCGCCTCCAGTTTGCCACATCACCGATGGTGCCCCTCTCTGGTACTGGTGCGAGGTTGCTCAATGGCTTTACGACCACGATCTGATCTTAAAACAGACTGTCGATGATGCACAGGAAAAAGCGGTCATCAACAACGTTCTGGAGTTGAACTACTATCGGCACATCCAGCCTGACCTCACTGCAGAAGTGACGACCGCACTTGGGCAACTCGCCGATACTTGATCGCGACTGCTGATCATCCAGATTTGTGGAGCCCCCATTCGCCCATCGCCTGGCTGTCGGAAATCGAGGCATTTGTGGGACGGATGCCGCGTCTCACACACTCATCTTTCGCCACAGCTTTTCCAGGACCGGCAGTGACTCGGCGCCGGGGCGGTGGCTGGCGTAGGCGATCTCGGCGTAGAGCTGGCTGACTTCCTGGCCTTCGGCGGCGCACGGAACTTTATAAGCGCGAAGCTGCTGGCCGAATTCGATTGGCGTCTGATTCGGTTCGCGCGGGCAGTTGTTTTCAGTCGCCCAGGCCTGAAGAGCCTCGAACGTGTACCGGACCAGTTCGCTGGGAGACTTCTTTCGAGCCGCTCCCGTCTGGAACGGATTGGAGTACGCGGAAAATGGTTGCGGCGGAGCGGCCGTGTCCTGCGCAGCGACGGAGGCCTCGGCCGTTGCGCCGGGGCGGCGGCCGAAGATACTCAACAGCTCGTGCCATAGATTCAGGAGAAAGCGGGAGATAGCCGCCCAGTTTCGAATGATCAGGAAGATCGCAACGGCGGCGATGAGGCCGTAGACGATCCACTTGAAGAGGTCGCCGACCTTGCTGAACACGCTGCTGAGGTCAGGTGACTCGGGCGTTTCCGGCCGCGAGGAATCGGCTTCCGATTCCGACTCGCCGTCTCTGGGTGGTTCACCTTCACCTTCACCAGAATTCTGTGCGACTTTCTCGCCGTCGCGATCCGAATCGGGTGTCTGACCTTTCTCGCCTGGCTCCTGCGGCTTCTTGTTTTCGTTCGGCTTTTGGGTTTTGTTCTCGTTCTGCGCGACGTTCTCGCCGGGTTTCTGATTCTGCTGCTCACCACCGTTTTCCTGAGGCTTGCCGGAGTTTTCTCCGGGCTCGGAATTGTTCGCCTGTTTCTCGCCCTCACCCTGCTGCTCGCCGGATTTCTCTCCACCTTTCTGTTTACCGTTTTCACCGTCTTTCGCGTTTTCGGCTTGCGCGGTTCGCTCGCCTTCTTTGCCGCCCGGCTTGCCTTTTTTGTTCGGGTCAGTGGCGGCTCCCTCGGTTGCGTCTTCATCGGCCTCGCCCGATTTCTCACCTTCGCCCTTGCCGGACGAGTCGCCAAACGCCCAGTCGGACGCCTCCTGAACTTCTTCGCTGGCACGGTCGATTATCGCCGTGACGTCGTACTCGCCTTCCGGGCGAGGCAGCACCAGGCACGCGACGAGAATGCCGACGGCAATCGCCGATCCCATGGCCACCCAGGTCAGCGCCATCGATGTGGGCATCTGCATATTGCGTTGCCGCAGGTACCGCCGCAGTCCGAGAAAGCTCGTCAGCATCAGCAGCCCGAGCCCCGACGCGACGTAAACGAACAGGCACAGAAACGCGAATCGCCGCGTTGCGTCACCGGCAGGCAGCATCACCTGGCCAAACCCGAACAGCGGCAACGCGGCCAGCGAGAAGTAAACAACCCACAATCCGGGCGCGTGCGGCTTCCCTTTCCGTTCCGCCTCATTCAGAAACAGCCTCCTCCACACCGGCACCTTTTCATGAGCGTCGGGGAATTTGGTGGAATCAGCGGGAGCTTTTTCCGCCGTGCTCGCTGGCGACGCTTGAGCGGATGTGTCTGTCATTTCGGCGCTGTCGGCAACTCCCGCGACCTGCAGAAGCCCCTCGCCCGACGCGTCTTCGGAATCGTCGATGAGACTGCAGTCCCATGTCAGCTTGTCTGTGGCCCACCAGATAATTGCCAGGCAGATGATCGGCACGAGTGGCGCGTCGGCGAAGCGGAACATGGCCAGTGATGTCGCACCGGCCAGAGCGAGAGTGAACATGCCCGCGTAAGCTCGCCCGCTTTCCATCGCGATCCGCGCGACAAGAACGGCTCCGATGACAAACCAGAACAGAATCCACAACACGCGCGTGCCGTGTCCCCCGTTGTAAAACAGCGACTGCAGAAAGAACACCAGGCTGCCGACAAGCAGCATGATGAGCAGCGGTGTGACGCCGATCGCCAGGTAGTCAGCCAGAGTTTTCTGCAGTTTGGGACGAGCCATGACGTTCTTGAATCAGCCGGGCTGCGGTTCGAGTTGCATCGCGCAGGACGGTTGTTGATAAGGACCTTCGTCTGCCCAGCAACGCTGACTCATGGTACCCCAATTGACAGGCCTTCGCCTCCGCAGATCAGAAGTCCGATTTGCCGATCGTAACGTCCATCACCTTGAACGGGACGTCGACGATGCTGACCTCTTTATTGATGCTGAAGCGAAGCTTTGCGCCATCCGGAATTGGCGTGTCTTCCTGAATCGCCATGCTCCATGCGAAGCTGCTTTGGCCGCCGCCCGTGCCGAACTCCGTTCCGTCGAATGTGTAGATGACTTTTCCGGCAGCATCGACGATCTGAGGCTTCTGCAGACCTTTACCGCCGCCAGCTCCGTGTTCTTCGATGATTTTCGGATCGGCCGACGCGTTGGTCCAGGTGAGCTTCCACTGCTTGACCGTGATGTCGCCGAACTTCTCCTCAGCTTCTTCCAGCTTCAGGGCATAGCCCTCAGTCGTGAGCTCTGCATTGGCGACCGCTTTGCCTAGCAGACTCTTCGCGTCGTCGACCGTAATCTGAGTCGCGCTGTCAATGATTCGTAACTTGACCATGCCTTCGGCGGCGGTGATCTTCGTCGGAGCGTTCGCTGGCGGATCGATCTTCAATGTCACCCGACATCCCTCATCTGGATGCTCAACAAAAAAGTCGTCACGGTCGATCACTTCGAAGCCATCTCCACCAAACGGGTCATTCAACTGCTTGCGAAGCTTGAGGTCCGTTCCGTTTTCGTCTTTGGCCGAAGTGATCGTGGCGAAACCAAATCCAGACGCTTTCTTCGCCTGAGCTCCCGTGATGTCAACAAAAAGCTCGATGGCTCGCGGGAGTTCCTTGTTCGTGTCGAAATCGAAATCGACCGTGCTGCTGACTTTGGCCGTCGCGGCGACTGTCAGGTTCTGGGCCTGAGCTGTCGCCATCGGCGGATCAACTGGTTTGGCGGGGCCGAAACCGCTGCCTGGGCCTGGGATGCCCGGCCGGCCTGGGCCACCGGCACTCATCGCGAGGCCCGTCAACACGTCCGTGCCGATTTCGCCGATGGCTGCGACCGCTCGATCGATCGTCTGCTGAGTAATCCTCGTCGAAAATGTGAACGTGCCGCCGCGGGAATTCGACCGAATCGACCGCAGCAGACTGTCAGCCAGGCCGCCAACCTGCGGCGGCATCGCGGCCTTCGCGAGCGACAGCATTCCTTTGCCCTCGTCGAGCAGACCGGCAAACGCGGTGTTCATCTCGGCCGAAGCAGCGTCGTCCGTGCAGAGAAAACTGAATGCCAGTTCGACGGCGTCTTCCACGCCGACCCCCAGGGAAAAGCGGAGCAGGTTGCCCTTCGCCGCGATGACCAGCTTTTCGAGCGACGGAGAACCGCTGCTGTCCTGAGCCGGATCCGGCAGCATGCCGGTCAACGCGGCAGCATCGTCCGGGATGTAGCCAATGACGATTTGTTTTGACGTGTCGACGAAATCAAATTCGGGTCGCGGAGTGAAAACCGGTCCTTGATCCATCGCCTTGTGCAGAGCCGGGTCCATCGCGAGGACCAGAGTCTTCGCGTCCGCCCGAAAGACACTCGGCAATTCCTCGCCGGAATCGATCGTCGCCTGAGTTGGCTTGAAATAGGACTTGCCGTCATGCATGGCCGCTTCGAAGATCGGCAGGTTCTGCAGAATCGCCTCGTCAAACGGCAATCGCGTGCGGACGACCACCACCAGATCGTCGTCGGCCGTGCCCTGTGCGATTCCGGCCGGCCCGGCGAGAATTTCATCGGCCACTTCCGTCGTCCCCGCCGTGACCGATTCAATGTCGGCCGGAGCGAGGCCCGTCATCTGCTTCATCTGAGCCAGCGTCATCTTCACGTCATCGTTCTCGTGAAACGGTCGAACGAGAGCCGACTGCCAGATTTCACGAACTTTGACGCGAACAACGAGAGCCGCGTTCGGCGGCAGGTAGGCAAGGTCGAGTGCGGCTCCCGGAGTTGCCGGCTTTGTGATGCCAGGTGCCGGAGGTGCCGTCGCAGTTGTTCCGGTGCCAGGTTTCGTCGCCGACGGTGTCGTGGACGCGACGGCGGGGCCGGTCGGCTGGCCGCCGGTGTCGATTCGTGGCAGCACCGAAGTGGCGATGAGTCCGCCGCCGCCTGGCTGTCTCGCGGCCAGCGCTGCGATCGTGTCGCGCCGCCGCTGCCGTTGTTCGGCGCGTGCGACTTCCATTTTCTCTTCACGGTGAGACTCAAGCGCCTCTCGCGCCGCGCCCTGAACCCGCTCCAGATCCCGCGACACATTGATGCGGCTGTTCGGGTCCAGCTCCAGAGTGACCGCCTGGGCGAAGTCGGCTTTCGCCTCGTCGATTCGTCCCAGCCCGTGCAGCGTGAGGCCACGGAAGTAGTAAGCTCGCGGATCCTCACTGCCCTGCTTCACGACTTCGTCCAGAACTTTCTGAGCTTGTGCGAGCTCACCAGCGAAATACGCCGCTCGGCCCTGCGAGTACATCGAGTACAGCGTCTTCGCGCGACGGGTCGAGTTCGAACTGAGACTCTCTGCCTGTTTCGCCTCGCCCCGATATTTTTCGAGCATCAACCGCGCAGGCCCCTGAACCCGTTCGAGCGAACGCGAAACGTTGCGTCGCGATGCCCCATCCGCTTCAAGCCGGGCTCCCTCTTCGAAATCCGGCCGGGCATCATCGCTGCGTCCCAGGGCGAATCGTGCCAGGCCGCGGAAGTAGTAAACCCGCGGGTCCGTCGAGTTCGCCTCAACCAGTTCGGTGAGCAGCGACTCGGCCTGCGAATACTCCTTCGCGTTATAAGCCGCCGAGGCTTTGCCGTACGGAGAGACCTGAGTCTGAGCCTGCGTCATCTGCGGTGAGGCAAGAAACGAAAGCGTAAGGGCAACAGCGAGGCAACCTCTGAGCATCATGAGTCGGCTCCGGGTTCGCATTCGAAATTACCGCCGCCGATCCGTGATCAGCAAAGCGGTCGGCATTCGAATGCGGGCGATCGTCGAGAAAGAGACAGTGGCGAACGAGACAAGGGAGCATCCCTGCAAAGTACCCGGTCAATTCTACACCGCGTTTCGGGGCACAACCAACCCGTCTGTCAACTCGGGCAGGTCCCGGGCCGGAACCGCACGGCCTGCGAGGTTGCGGAAAACCCGTCCGGTTCTACTGACCGGACGGTCTGGCTGGCTCGTCCGCCAAGGACGAGTCAGCAAGGCACGGGCGAGTTTGCTGACTCTGACGGTGCCGTGTTCTTTGTCCGCCGGACGCTCAATTCAGGTACCCCCAGTTTGCGAAAACATCGTCCACGCCTTCCGCGTTCGCCGACACGGCAGCGATTGCAGATCGAACGAGGACCGTCTGTTCGACGGTGGCAAGTCCGTCGGTGGCTCGAATTCGAAGTTCGAAAGTGCCGGTGAAACTCGCGGACCCGATTAAAGTCAGAACGCCATTCTCGATCGTTGCTGTCACGGCCGGGGCTGGAGGTTCCAGAATCAAGCCGGGGTCCTGGTAGTATTCCGTGCCGAGTTCCGCGATCAGCTCGCTGGCATCGAAGCTGTCCTCCCAGCGGTAGAAATTGCCGTCTTGCAGAATGAAGTACCACTGGCCGGCGGAGTCTCTCAGCCAGCGTTCGTTGTTACCGAGGTAGTTTGTGTAGAAGCTGCCCTGATCGACAAAGTCGATATCCAGGTGCGGGAGGGAAGTGTCGATCACGGTCACTTCGTACGACAGCGCGTGTCCGTCAGCATCGAGAGTCGGCAGGTTGATTTCGATCGTGTCACCGGCGGCGAGCTCGATGTCGCTGAGGTCCAGGTCGGGCGCCTCATTGGTGAGCGTCACGACGAAGCTCGTTGCGGTCGTTGTGAACTCATCAGTGACTTCGACCGTCACCTGGAAGGTACCGGTTCTCATCGCAGAGATCAGTTGCAGTTGGCCATCGACGATCGTGGCGGCAACTCCTGGTCCTTCGGCGTCGAGCAGCAGTTGCGGATTCTCGTACATATCAGTCGAGACAGATCCGACCTGGACGCTGTCGGCGAAGCTGCCTCGCCACTGATTGACGGAGCCGTCGGGCAGCAGGAAGAACCACCTGTCGTATTCGCCCCGCAACCAGCGTTCCTGCTGCGTGCCGCTCCAGTTGAGGCCCCAGTCGTTCTGGCCCGCTTCGCCGTAGAGGCCGAACTCATCGACCAGTTGTGAGGCTTCTGAACTGTCGACGCGAGCACTCACCGTGAGCGGGTCGCCGTCGGAGTCTCCGAACGAGAGATCGACAAGCTGCGTCGAACCCGCGGTCATCGTGACTTCGCTCAGCGAGCCGAGCGTCGGAGCCTGATTGGTGACCTCGACATGGAATGTCTGCGAGGAGGTCGTGCCGGCGACGGTCGTTGTCAGCTCGACATCGAACTCACCCACAAAGATCAGCGCGGGCATGATGGTCAGTGTGCTGCCGGAGACGGTCAATTCAACGGGAATCGTCGCGGCGGTTGTGATCAATGCCGGGTTGTCGTAGTAGCTGACGTCAAGCGTGGCGAGCAACTGACTGCTGTCAAAGCCGCCCTGCCATTGCGAAAACTCGCCGTTTGGCAGAATGAAGTAGTAACCCCCGTCGCCCTGAATCCAGCGTTCCTGCTGGCCACCCCAGTTGAACGCGAAGTCGGCGGGGCCGACGAACAGGTTGTGCTCGGCGTTCAGATTGGCAACGAGGTTCTGCACGATCCGCACCGAGTGGCTGGCCGGCTGGCCGCCGGGTTCAGTTTGCAGCGTGATCTGCAGTGAGCTCGCGGTGTGGCTCATCGTCTGGTCGGGGATCGAGAACGAGACATTGTCGATCAGAGTGGCTTCGGCGGAGGCCGTGCCTGCTTCGTAGCCCTCGCCATCGAGCAGCGTGATCACGATCGTCTCGTTGCCCTCGTCGCCACTGACTTCGGAATCGAGCAGCGGCGTAACGATGATTTCTGCCGACATCTCGCCAGCGGGGATGACGACCGTCCCCGACAGTTCGGAGTAGTCGTCGCCTTGACTGGCTGTACCGGAGACGTCGTAGTTGACCGTCAAATCCCACAGAGCGAGGGCGTCGGTGCGGGTGACCGTGAACGTCGCTGTGTCGCCCGTTTCGTGAGCCACCGCGTCGGTCGCCTCGATCGAAACCGCGACGGCCGGAGCGTCAAGGTCGCCGCTGATGAAGTCGACCAGAGCTCGATATTCGTGAGCGTCTTCCAGCGGGATGTCCATTTCGTGGAGCAGACCGAATTCGCCCCACGGACTCGGCTCGCCCGTACCGGTGAAGACGTATTGCGTGTGCAGGTCGACACCCAGCTGTTCCATGCCGTTCAGCAGAGCGGCGTAGACTTCAGCGAACCTCGGAGATTCCGACGCGGACTGCACGAGGTCGGCGTATGGTGTGCCGTACGCGCTCAGATGCGAACCGCCTTCGTAGGTCACGAAGTCGATCTCGCGGCCGAGTTCTTCCGTGTACTGCTCTGCGAGAGCGACATGAGCGGCCTGCGTCGAAAGACTCCACGGCACCGCCCACTCCAACACGCGATCGATGATGTCGTCCTCTGTGGTGGTCTCGTCGATCCAGTCAAGGTTTTCGGCTTCCAGACCGGCGTAAGACGTTGACGAGACGGCATCGAATTCGCCGTTCATCCGCTCCAGCAACTGGCCGGTCAGCCACACGTTGCTCTGCTGTCCAGCGGCGACTCGCGTGAGCCGGTCCTCGTCGCCGGAGAAGACTTCACTCCAGATGCTGAAGTCGCGGCGGGCTTCCTGAGCCCACACATCCACGAAGCTGAGGCCTGCATTCTGTGGCAGTTGCTGCTGCTCACCGATCCACGCATTGGCTTCGAAGCCGTAAGCGTAATTCCAGACCTCGTTGCTGTACTCGACAAAGACCTCTGCGTCCTCGTGAATGTTGTCGCGAACGTATTCTGCGAAAGCTCGAACGTAGCTGTCGTCAGCCTGGTGAGGCATGTTGAAGTACGCGTTGGCTCCCAGATCGTTCGCGAGCTGCACCTGATACTCAACCGACACTCCGTTGAACGAGCTGCGGTCTGTCGAACCCTGACTGGCATGCGTGACCGGACGCAGGTCGGCGGCTGTCAGCACGGCGCGATCGTCCTCGTTGACCTGCTGCCACTGCATGAAGCGGAGCGTGTCGAACGGCTGCAACCGCTCAAGAAACAGCGGATGAAACGGGGACTCGTCGCTGCCAGGCTGCCAGTCGTCCATTTCGAGTGACTGGCCTGCGTAGTCCGGCATGAAGAGCTGAATGTCGCGGATGTAGTCGTCGGGATTTGTTTCGGTGATCCGAATGAAGAGCGTCTGATCCTCAGCGACGTCGAGCAGCGCGTAATTGCGTCCGTCCGGCGTCGTCCCTGTTTCGAGGAGTGTGGCCCCGAATGTCATCTCGCCCTCGCCACTCCATTCCGCTCGGTAAATGCCAGCCGGATTGCCGCCCTGGCTGAAAAGGATCGAGTCCGCCCAGTACGTGATGGTCTCACCGAGTTCGTTGACAGTGTCCGCCGGAACCGACGTCACCCAGTCGTCGGCGTCCATCGCTGGCGGGCCGTTCCAGCCGAATTCGTAGGTCGTCGTATTCAGCGACCGCGTCGTGAATGTGCGAGCCAGCTTGAACGCGTCGCGGAAAATCCACGAATGCGTCCAGTCGTTGACCATGCCGAGATTCATCCCAATCGCCATCTCGGGAGCGTTCGGGTTTTCGGTGGGAGGATCGACGACGATCTCGCTCAGGCCAAACGTTGCCGTGGCCAGCGCGGCGTCTTCAGACAGTGCGACTGAAACAGCAGCACCACCGGTCGTCGCCGCTTCGAAACCGGTCGGCAGCACGACTCGAATGTCGTGCGTTCCGAGTGTCAGGTCAGCCAGCTCGAACTGCCCCGAGGCATCCGTTGTGACGCTCGGTTCGGCGTCGTCGATCGCGCCGTTGGTGTTGAGGTCTGCGTAAATCGTGACACCGGGCAATCCCGGCTCATCCGCCGTCTGGCTTCCGTTTCCGTCTCGATCATCAAAGACAGTGCCCGTCACTGAACCCGTGGTGGCCGTCGGGCCGGGGTCGATGATGTTCGTGTTGTCCCCCAGGAAGCTGAGCAGCTCGGCATCCGACACCGCATTCGGGTCGGTCAGGTCGGCTCCCGCGAGCGCTGCCGGCACATCGGGAGTCGCGTATCGGGCGTACTCAAAGCCCGCCGTCAGATCGGGATTGAACGCAACGCCCGGAGTCGGATCGCCAGCCATCCCCGGAACCAGAACGGTGCTGTTCTGAGTGAACGGGTCGAAGTCGTTGGCCTTCTCCCAGTCGGTGTACGTGACCAGTCCGACCTGCATTGTCGCCGGCATGTCCGGCCGCGAGTACCGACGGTGAACCTGCCACTCCTGACCCGGCAGCTGATACATCGCGATGACCGACGTCCCGATCCGTGCCAGTTGAACGTTAACCGTGTTCGTGTCCGGCCCGAGCGACGTCAGTTCGAGCTGCGAGTCGCTGTTGCGAGTCGTCTTCACTTCCAGAGCGAATTCGTCGGGGTTACCCGCTCCATAACCGGCGGACAGGAAGATGTAGTTTTCGCCGTTGTTGGTTCCGTCGTCGGCCATGCTGCCGGGAGTCCACTCGGTCAGCGCGTCGGTGATGTCGCGCGGCGTGCGAATCATGGCCCCGGCCAGCGAGAAGAACGAATCGCCCGGCACGTCATTGGCATCACTGCCTCCGATGTCATCGCGATCGGAGATGTGAATCTGAGTCGTAAACGCGAAGTCGCCGGTGACGGTCTGAAACGCCATCGGCCCCCGGTAATTCTGATACCAGACGGCGGTATTCGGCTGCTGCACCATCCGCCCCGGTTGAGTCGCATCGATGTCGTAAACGTTGAGCTGATCCGCATTCCAGCCCTCGACCTTGTTGACTCTCTGCCACTGATCCGTAGTGGCGGAATCATCAAACTCATCACTGAGCCCTGCGATCGGCGTCGCCGCGAGGAGCTGTCGAACCTCAAGCGTCTCCGTCAGAACGGGAGCGTGCTCACCGCGAAATACCCGCCGCTTCGCCTTCTTTCTTCCAGCGAATTCCGCTGATCGAGCGCGTGATGTGCGGACACAGTTGCTGGCAAATCGAGCAAAGATTTCGGAAAGCTGACGCATGGGACACCTCACGGCTGGGAGTTTTGAAGAGCAAATGCCCGCTCGTAAGGTGAAATTGCCGCGTGTCTGTGGACCTTTCGAAATTTCAGAAATTTCGCTGATTGCAGATCAGCCTGGTTTCGTGGACGATGGGTGCCCGTACTCCAGTTGAGAGAGAATGATGACCGAAAACCAGGATGCTCAGCACAGTCCCGGTGCTCCCGCGACTTTGCCAGCCGAACTCGCAGGCCAGTGGATTGCCTGGAATCGTGACATGACGGAGGTCATCGCTCATGGTTCGAGCCTGTCAGAAGTCCGCCAGGAGGCGAGTCGGAATTCAGAGGCAGAGCCTGTCTTTCAGAAAGCCCCGAAAGCAGTGTCGTTTATCGGATGACGATGAACTTCCCCTACCAGTCGGCAATCGTGGCGGCTCCTGAGACCGGAGTCGAACGGGTGATTTATCGCCCTGTGATTCCCCTGCTGGTCTGCGGACCGGAAGACGGTTTACTCGTTGCAGGTCTCGTAGACACCGGGGCCGACAACACGCTTTTCCCGATCGCGCTCGCGGAAGCGCTCGACATTGAGCTGACTCGCTGTGCTGGCCCGTCGCCAGTCGCATTTGGAGGCGGCACTCTCGAGACGTACTTCGGTACCGTGATGCTGCAGATCAGCGATGGCAATGATGACTGCGAGTGGGAGGGGCGGGTCCTTTTCCACGCCGGCCGCGACGAATCGATCATCCTCGGGGGGCAGGGATTCCTTGAATACTTCGCGGTTGAATTCGATGGACCAGCCAGGGCAATGCGGCTTGAAAACGACTCAATGCCCGATTTCAAAAACGACAGTCACTGACTCTGGATATATCGTGGCCAACACTTCTCTCAGCCTTCTCGAACGACTGCAGGACCGAACTCGGCCCGACAATGAGTCGTGGACGCGGATGGTCGATGTTTACTCGCCACTGATTCTGAAGTGGCTCAAGCGAAGCGGGCTTGAGGGTCAGGACGCGGACGATGTCGTGCAGGAAGTGCTCTCGGTCGTGTTTCGACGACTGTCGAGTTTTCATCGAAACGAACAGGCGGGTTCTTTTCGAGCCTGGCTGCGGACGATCGCAGTGAACTGTCTGCGTGATTTCTGGCGGGCTCGCCGTCGACGGAAGGCCGGCGCGGGCCTCGGCAGCGGCAACGACGAGGTGCAGCAGATGCTCGAGCAACTGTCGGACCCGGCCAGTGCTCTCAGCGGGATCTGGGACCGGGAGCACGATCGGCACGTAACTCAGTATTTGCTGCAGTTGATTCAGCCCGAGTTTTCCGAGAAGAACTGGCAGGCATTCACACGAGTCGCCATGCAGGGCGAGCCGGCGAAGGCGGTTGCTGAAGAACTCGAAATGACGCTCAATGCGGTTTACATTGCACGGTCGCGCGTGCTGACCCGGCTGCGTGAAGAAGGCCGTGGGATGGTCGAATCCGAGTTTTCCCCAGAAACCTGAAAGATCCGAAGGCGAGCGGCCATTACACAGTGAGCCTCTCCTGAAATCGCGGAACCGCGCAGGCCGTCCGGTCGAGCGGTTGTTTGATGCGCGGTCGACCGGGCGGCTCGCGCCCAATGGCCCCAGAGTTTTGTCGGCTGATCGCTGATTGTCGCCTTTCGCTCTGAGAAAGTAGCGCTACTTTCGCAGAGCGAAAGGCGACATTCAGCAGAACTCTGGGGCCATTGGGCTCGCGCCGCTCCGCTAACTGACTCTCAACCATCGACTCCCAATGAACACCTCCCAGCATCCTCCGCGAGATCAACTCGTTGCCTTCGGGCAGGGTCGTCTCGATACGGAAACAGCGGGGTCAATCGCCGATCACGTGGCCGATTGCGATTCGTGCTGCGAGGTTCTCAGCGAGGTTCCGTCCGACACACTCGCCGATCAAGTGCGGGCGGTCGATGCGGATACGACGGTCGATATTCGGACAGGGAAATCGATCGTACGGTCGTCAACTGGCGGCCGTACGGAAGTTCCGGAAGACCTTGTCGATCATCCCCGGTACCGGATCGTCCGCGTCCTCGGGGCCGGCGGGATGGGCACAGTGTTTCAGGCCGAGCACCGCATCATGGACCGGCCGGTCGCGTTGAAGGTGATTAACCGCGAGCTGACGAACGACCCGGAAATCGTTCAGCGGTTTCGCCAGGAAGTACGTGCGGCGGCGAAGCTGTCTCACCCGAATATTGTGACGGCTCACGATGCGGAACAGACGGGCGAGCTGCACTTCCTGGTCATGGAATATGTCGAGGGCATCGATCTGGCCCGCTACGTGAAGCGGAAGGGACCACTCTCACCCGGACTGGTCGCGCACGTCGGCCGACAGGTGGCGCAGGGACTAAGCCACGCGGCGCAGCATTCGATGGTGCACCGCGATATCAAACCGCAGAACCTGATCATCTCAAAGTCGGGGCGCGTTCAGATTCTCGACTTCGGACTGGCAAGGCTCGGCAGGAAAGATCCCGAGCGAGACACTTCTTTCACCGATGACGACCTACTCCGCAGTTCGGCCGCGGCACTGACGATGGCCGGGTCTATCCTGGGAACGCCGGACTACATCGCGCCCGAACAGGCGACCGATTCGCGTAACGCCGACATCCGGGCGGACATCTACAGCCTCGGCTGCACGCTGTATTTTCTGCTGACCGGTCAGCCGCCGTTTCCAGGCGGCACCGTCCTTTCAAAACTGCTGGCTCATCAGAGAAAGACGGCCACGCCGATCGCGGAAATTCGTCCGGACGTGCCCGCCCGGTTGATCGGCTTTGTCGAGAAAATGATGTCGCGTCTGCCCGACGACCGTTTCAACTCGCCCGCGGACGTTGCGAAGGCGCTGCTTCCTCTCGCGAGATCGTGGCAGAATTCGAATAAGTCTGCGCCGGTTGTCGAAGACGCCGAACGATCGCTCATCGAGAAAACCGACGTTGGCGCGAGACCGGGCGTCGAGCCGTCGACTCGACAGTTTGATGGTGCGGCGGAAGTTGCTACCGCGCGAAAGTCTCCTTCAAAGAACCCGCTTTCGCGAATCCCGATGAGCAAGCCGGTTCTTGCCGGAGTCGCAGCAGTTGGCTGTCTCGTTGCCGCTGCCTTCTACTTCTTTGGAGGGGATCCTTCAGCACTCGACGACCCGGAAGGTCCCGCTTCCGAATTCGATCCGTCAAGCGGCAACGCATCGGACGCGGCGAAACGACAGCTTGCAGCAGCGTCGACACTGCAGCTCGACGATGTGCTTCAGACAATTCCGCTGGGCGGGAACACGGAACTGAAACTTGTCGTGATCCCAGCCGGGCAGTTCGTCATGGGGACGACAGCCGCGCAACTGGCCGAACTCAACCGGAATGCCGAACAGCCGCTGGAGTTTCTGTCGCAGGAAACTCCGCCGCGAACGGTGACAATTCCAGAACCGTTTCTGCTGGGGCAGACTGAGGTCACGGTCGGACAGTTTCGAGTCTTCGTCAAGGAATCGGGCCATCAGACGGACGCCGAAAAACATGAAGGCTGGGGAGTCGAAAACAACGGGTGGTACCGGCGACCAGGATTCAACTGGCAGAACATGGGCGGGTTCATCGTCGGCGATCAGCACCCGGCGGGGAATCTCAGCTGGCACGACGCCCGTGCGTTCTGCGACTGGCTCAACAGCAAGTCACACAAGTTTGGCGGACGAAGAATTCACTTCCGGTTGCCGGTCGAATCCGAGTGGGAATACGCGTGCCGGGCAGGCTCGGCGGATTTGTGGTTCTTCGGGCCGGACGGTTCACGCCTGGCCGATTTCGCCGTCGTCGAATCAAACCGGCCACAGACAGTTGGCAGTCGACGTCCAAACGGCTTCGGACTTTACGACATGCTCGGCAATGAATCGGAATGGTGCCTCGACCTCTTCGCTCAGTACGAGGATTCGCCCGGCGGAGTGACCATCGACTCGTCATTCGTGAACTCTGTTGCGAACGACGGATCTTCCGGCCGACGAGTTCAACGTGGCGGAACGTTCTCGTTCCCGGCCCTGCGCCAGCGTCCGGCCTCGCGGGAGGGCGGGAACCCGCGCTCTCCTGATCAGGGCGCGTTTCGAGTTCTGGGTGAGTTCTTCACAAACCAGTAGCCCAAGCCGAGCCCATTGAAGCACAGGACTGAGCTTGAATTCGCAGGCCGTTTCTGTGATCAGTGACTCATGTCAAAAGCGAATCCCCGTCCGATTTCTGCTCGTCGGCGATGGCTGTTCCGTGCCGGAGCAGTCCTCGTGGGGCTCTCACTGTTTGTCCTCGTCGAGGTCGTGTGTCGGCTGTTCGACATCGGCCATCCTCAACTGATCGACGATCCGTTTGTCGGATTCAGCGAACTTCAGCCGCTGTTTGAGCTCAACGAAACAAAAGCCCGGTATGAGATCTCGAAACCGCGTCTGAAGTTTTTCGCCCTGGAATCCTTCCCGGCCAGAAAGCCAGTTGGCACGTTTCGAATCTTCTGTCTGGGTGGGTCGACCGTGCAGGGGCGGCCCTTCTCGAAAGAGACTTCGTTCACGACGTTTCTTCACATCGGGCTGAGCGAGGCCGATCCGACTCGCAAATGGGAAGTCATCAACTGTGGCGGCATCTCCTACGCCAGCTACCGCCTTGTGCCGGTGCTTGAAGAGTGTCTCAACTACGAACCGGACCTGTTCATCCTCTGCACCGGGCACAACGAGTTCCTCGAAGATCGATCCTACGGGCATCTCCGCGACGTGGCTCCGATCACGGCCGCGCCTTTGAAAGCGGCGTTTCAATTCAGAAGCTTTCAAATCGCGCGGAGCCTGTTTCAGCCTTCAACGCTGCCGACTCAATCAGATAACTCGCGACCGGAACTGGGACCCAACGTTCAGGCTCGACTGGATTACCGAGGCGGCCTGCAGGATTACGTCCGCGATGACGAGTGGCGGGCCGGAGTCATGCGTCACTTCGAGTTCAACATTAACCGTCTGATTCAGACCGCGCGGCAACGAAACGTTCCGGTGGTGCTGGTTCTGCCTCCGTCGAATCTTGCTGATACGCCACCGTTCAAATCGCTGGCGAAAAAGGGGCTCACAAAAGACGAAGCGGCTCGTCACAGCGAGTGGCTTGAAACGGCAGGACGGTTGCAGAAAACCGATCTTTACGGAGCGGTCGAGGCTCTCGAAGAAGCACTGAAGATTGACGATCGTCAGGCGGCCGTGCATTACTTTCTGGGCCGACTGCTGGAACGTGCCGGCGAAACTCGTCCAGCCAGAGCAGCGTACGTCCAGGCCCGTGATCACGACATTTGTCCGCTGCGAATTCTCACGCCGATGGAGGAGGCATTGAGATCGGCCGCGAGCCACTGGCACGCCCCGCTGCTTGACGCTCACGCGCTGCTCGAATCAAAAACCGACGACGGACTGCTCGACAACTCCTGGCTCGTCGACCATGTACACCCCTCAATCTCCGGACACGAACAGATCGCGCTCGCGCTCATCCACCTGTTGTCCAAGGAGCACATGGCGTCGCCGAAAGTTGACTGGCCTGCGAAAGTGACCGAGCAGTTCCGTCGGCATCGGGATGACCTGCCTCCGATCTATTTTCTGAAGGGCGAGCAGCGGCTGGAGAATCTTCGCGACTGGACGCGAGGAATGGTCGAGGAGCAATAAAGGTTTCGTGCCACTCTCTTCTGATGCCACAGTGACGGGACGGGTGAAGTAGCGGACTCGGCGCGAACCCGGCAGAATCGGCGGCTCACAGAATCAGCAATCGGGCCAGAAACCGCAGAGACTCTTCATGCAGCTTCACACGCTCGACCTTGCCGTCATCTTCGGGTACCTGGCGATTTCGATCGGGCTCGGCTTTGCCATGAGCCGCAAACAGTCCGGTCGCGATGAATTCTTCTCAGCCAGCCGATCGATGGGGTGGTTCACGGTCGGCCTGAGCGTGATGGCGACGCTGTTTTCCGCGAACAGTTTCGCGATGTACCCGGCGGCCGCGTACTCGCACGGGCTTCGCGTTGGCATGGCTCTGGTGGCGTTTGCGTTGATGGCTCCCGTCGTGATGTGGGTGTTCATTCCGGTCTACGCGAAGCTCAACGTCAGCACCGCTTACGAGTACCTCGAAAAGCGTTTTCACGTATCTGTCCGCATCCTGGCGAGCGGCCTGTTCGTACTGCTTCGAATCGGCTGGATGGCCTCAGCGACCTACGCGGCCGCGGTCGTCATTTCAGGAATCTCCCGGTTCAGCATTTTCGAAATCATCATCGGTCTGGGAGTTGTCTCGGTTTTCTACACGATGATCGGTGGACTGCGGGCCGTCATGTGGACCGACGTGCTGCAGTTCTTCGTTTTCGCCGGAACGATTCTGTTTGCCGTGAGTCTGCTCATCAGCCAGTCGGACGGCGGCATCTCCGGTGTCACACAGACATTTTTCGAAGGCCGCAGCAATCTTGTCGTCGACCTGCGACTGGATCCGGCGGTCAAGTTCGGCACGATCGCGATGCTGGTGGGAAGTTTCCTTGAGGGACTTTCGGCGTTCGGCGCTGACCAGGTGGCCGTCCAGCGGTACATCGCCGCGAAGGATGCAAAAACGTCTCAGATCGGTTTCGGAATTAATCTGACCGGGATGTGTCTGGTGATTCCCGGACTGCTGGCCATCGGAATGGGGCTGTTCAGTTACTTCGCCGATCATCCTGCCGCGATGACTGACGTGGTCCTCGATGAGCTCGAAGCAAAGGCCTCTGTTTCCGGAGACGCTGGTGACGAGGCAAGAGCCGTGCGGGACTCGTTGTTGAGCAGCGTCGGGCAAGCTTCAAACAAAGACGCGACGTTTCGGCCTCAGGCCACCGCGTTCTACGCCGAGCACCCCGGGCAACTGCACAAAGACGTGGTCCGGCTGAATCTCCAGGACCAGGCACTCCCAGCGTTCGTCAAATTGAAATTCCCGCCCGGGGTCGTCGGGCTTTTCATCGCCGCGCTCATGGCGGCGACGATGTCGAGTATCGACTCGGGAATCCACTCGGTGACGACAGCTCTCGTCGTCGATTTTCGTGATCGACTGATGCCGCAGTGGAAACCGAAAACCGAACAGGGAGAGATGCTCACCGCACGGATTCTGCTCGTGCTGATCGGAGCGACCGCAGTCACGCTCGCGTGTTTCGTGAGCCAGCTGGGCGATGTCTTCGCTGTGGCCAAGAAAACGACCGCGGCCTTCGGCGGGCCGCTGCTGGCGGTGTTTGTGCTCGGGATGTTTTCTTCACGAGTGACCCCGGTCAGCGTCTTCGTGGGAACACTCGCCGGGGCCGTCTTCACGGCGTTCATGATGGACCGCAACCCGGACTGGTTTTCCATGTGGTTCTGGCCGCTCGGATTTTTCGGTTCTCTGATTCTGTCCGTCGTGCTGAGCGCACTTCCCGTCTCGTGGAACCGCTACAACCCTGGCAACTCGCTGACGTTCCTGAATCTGCGGAAGCCGGATTGATCTGGTGGCCCGAAGCGTCAATTCCCACTTCGTCTTCTCATGACAACCTGGACTGCGAGGCTGTTTCGTGATCAGTCGTCTTTACAAAGAGCAGATCATTGCCGAGCCCGGTTTCAACCGCTGGCGGATTCCCTTCGCTTCGGTGGCGATTCACCTCTGCATCGGCTCGGTCTACGCGTGGAGCATCTTCAACCCGACGCTCACCCGCGTGCTGGGTGTGACAGCCAGCTCCGCCGACGACTGGACGCTGTCAGAGGTCGTCTGGATTTTCACCGTGGCCATTATCTGCCTCGGCCTGTCCGCCGCGGTGGCGGGCAAGTGGCTGGAGAAAGTCGGGCCGCGAATGGTCGGCACGGTGGCTGCCTTCTGCTGGGGAGGCGGCTTCCTGATCGGCGGCCTCGGCATTCTCACGCACCAGTTGTGGCTGCTGTATTTCGGCTATGGAGTCATCGGCGGATGCGGCCTGGGCCTGGGCTACGTGTCACCTGTGAGCACTCTCATCAAGTGGTTTCCCGATCGGCGAGGCATGGCGTCCGGCATGGCGATCATGGGTTTTGGCGGGGGAGCCATGATCGGCGCACCGCTCAAGGAGTACCTCATCCGCACGTTTTGTCGAGCTCCCGAATTTCTGGGATCGGTCAGTGAAGTCGCGCTGAAGACCGAGGGCGGGCGTCGCTTCGCCGAGACGGCCGGTGCTCTGCGTGAGGTCGTCGTCGTCGGAGCCGGCGACGTCTCGCGGATGATCGTTGAAGGTCAGGAAGGCGTTTATGTGGTCGGGACGGGAAGCACGGGAGTCGCCGAGACATTCTTCGTGCTGGGAGCCGCGTATTTCGTCGTCATGTTGATCGCCGCGTTTTCGTATCGCGTTCCCGCAGTCGGCTGGAAACCCGAAGGCTGGGCGCCGCCGGAAAACGACGCCGACAGCCTGATCACCACTCACCACGTCAGCATCGACCAGGCCGTCCGCACGCCGCAGTTTTATCTGCTGTGGATCGTGCTCTGCTTTAACGTGACGGCGGGAATCGGCGTGCTTGGTGTCGCAAAGACGATGATCAGCGAGATCTTCGGAGCCTCCATGCCGGACACGGTCGACGCCAGCTTCGCGGCGAACTACGTCCTCATGATCAGCGTCTTCAACATGGTCGGCCGGTTTTTCTGGGCGAGCGTCTCTGACTACCTCGGCCGCAAGACGACCTACACGATCTTTTTTGTGCTCAGCATCGCACTTTACCTGTCGATCCCCTGGGCAGCGCATCAGGGAAGCGTTGCCCCGGCAACGGTTTGGCTTGTCGTGTTCTACGGAGCCACGATGGTCATCTTCACGATGTACGGCGGCGGATTTGCGACGATTCCCGCTTACCTGTCGGACCTGTTCGGCACTCGCTTCGTCGGCGGGATTCACGGGCGACTGCTCACTGCGTGGAGCGTTGCCGGAGCACTCGGTCCACTCGCGATCACGTGGTTCCGCGACAAGGCCATTCGTGCGGCCATCGACAAGCTGGTCCCGACACTCGACCCGCAGAAGTTTCAGGAGACGTTCGGAGCTCCCGTCGCCGAGCTGCCGTCGCTGATCGAAAGCAAGACGGTCACGATTTCACGGCTGATGGAAATCGCACCGGCTGGCACGATCGATCCATCGAGCACGCTGTACAACTCGACGATGTACCTGATGGCCGCGCTGCTGGGTGTTGCTCTGATCGCCAACCTCCTCGTGCGGCCGGTGGACCCGAAGTTCCACTTCAGAGAAGACGACATCTGAGACGTTCGGTTTACTGCCCCTTCAGGAACCGGACCCGAGTTTCATGCATCAAATCCGCATCGCGGCCTGCCCAGACGAGATGTCCTGCCACTTGAGGCGAAATCCGCTCGCAATGCGGAACTCGTGAGATAAACCAGTCCACGTGATCAACGGGAGCCATCGGATCCAGCTCATCGTGAAGGACGAGCGTCGGTGCCTCGATCGTGCCGCCGTTGCCGAGAATCTCTTCGTCCTTGAAGATCAGAAAATCGTTCTCGAAGCCGGTACATCGCGTTCCCTGCGCCATCGCGGCGAGCGTGTCTTCGCAAAGCTTCTTCGACAGCGGATCGTCGACGACGTCGGCGTAACGCTCACCCGCCTGCATTTTCAAATACTGGTTGACGCTCAATCGAGGCAACTGGAATCGGTAGAGCCAAAGCAGAATGCGACGCAGCGTCCGACGTTTCAGAACCGGCAACGTCCAGCGACTGCTCACGGGAAGCCATTGTTTGCTATCCCAGCGGTGAAGCTGAGGACACAGCAGTATCACCGATCGAACCCGTTCAGCGGCCATTCGGCTTCGTCAAGCGACGGTCGCTCAGCCGGCGAGCTTTCCGTCCGCGAGTGCGCGGCGATCCGGCAGCCTCACTGTGCTCACGCCGCGTTGACGGAACATCTCCGCCAGGTGCTTGTGGCACGTAAAGAAGAGGATCTGCTGGTTCTCTGAAGTGTGTCGGAGCAGTTCACCCAGCGCGGCCTGAGTTCGCTCGTGGTCGAAGTTCACGAGGATGTCGTCCAGCACGACCGGCAGCTCGACGCCCTGGCTGGAGAAATGCTCGATGAGTGCCAGGCGAATTGCCAGGAACAACTGCTCGCGAGTTCCGCCAGAGAGGTACTCCACCATCAGCGTGTTGCCGTCAGTGTCGTCGACGCAGAGCGTTCGCTGGCCGAGCGGCGTCCAGATGTTCGTGTAACGGCCGCCCGACAGTCGGTTCAAATACTCCTTGGCACGGTTCAGGATTGGCGGCTGATGGCTCTTTTCAAATTCGAACCGCAACTCATCGAGCGTCCGGGCCGACCATTCGAGTGCGAACCATTCCTCGGCGAGGTCACGGATCTGAGAGACGATCTGCTCCCGCTCGAACCGCAGTTCGGCGGGGCGACGGTCATTTTCCAGAGCGTGCAGTTCCTCCTTGATCCGCCCGAGTTTCTCGAACGCTTCCTCTACGTCGAGCGACAGATCGTCCAGTTCCTGACGAATCGTGTCGATCGCCATTCGGTTCTGTTCCGAGTCGTACTGTTCGAGGTCGCTCTCGACAATCGCCATCGTTCGCTCGGTCGAGGCGACCGCTTCGAGTTCCTGGCGAGCTCGATCGACGAGTTCCTGGATCTCGAAACGTCGTTCGAGCAACTCGGCCCGCTGTTCGAAATCCTCGCGCGAAACGGACCCGCCACGAACGAGGATCGCCGCCTGTTTTGATTCCAGCTTCCGGATCTGGCTGCGGTATTTTCCGGCTTCGGCTCGTCGCTTCTTCGCTTCACGACGAAGCTGTCGCTCCTGTCGACGAATCTGGGCGAACTGCGCGAGAGCCTGCGACCAGCGGTCCAGGACCGGCACCGGGTTCGAATAGTCCGCTTCCCACTGCTGCAGCCGGTGTCCAAATTCCTCGACGCGTTTACGAAACTGCTCGCACATTCGCCGCGCGACGTGAGCATCTTCCTGAATCGCGGTGAGTCGACTCAGCACGAGCCCGGCCCGCGCGACGAGGTCCCGCTGTCCGAGTGCTTCGTCGACGACCAGAGTTTCGTCGAGCCCCTGCTCAACGAGGTGGCTGCACCAGCTTTGCCGAGCGACGCCGAAATCGCACTGCGCGTCTTTCAACTGAGCCCGCATCGCAATGAGTTCCGCGCGGGTCTGCTCAACCCACGTTTCCACTCGGACCATTTCTTCGAGGTCGCTCATCCGCGCGAGGCTGCGGCGGAGTAGATCGGCTTCGGTGACAGCCGGAGGCGCGGGTGGCTGGGTTCGAACGGACTGGGCCCCCGGATGTTTCGGCTCCGGTGTGTCGTCAACTTCCGCGTCTGTCCCGTCTGGCTCAGGGGCAATTGTGACGATCTGATTGGACGACTCGATCCAGCGCGTCGTGATCGCGCTGGTTTCGGGAATGGGATCGAGCAACGGGAGGTCATCTTCTTCCTCGTCGTCTTCCATCTCCGCCGACTCAGACGCGAGCGTTTCTGCCAGCGAGTCGGCAGTCGAGTTCGGTTCCTCACGCATCTCGTCCAACTGGCTGCAGGTGCGGAGAGTCATGATGACCGGCGCAACTCTCGCGATGGCGTCACCGGTCTCGACGATGCGGAGTCCCAGTTCGCGAAGCTCGCCCCGCAGTTGCGACATCGTCCGCTCGACTTCCTGTTCGAAGTGCTCCTTCAAGGCGTACGTCATGCCGCCGGCCAGAAGTCCGGCCAGCAGGTAGACGAATCCGCCGAGCGCGTTCGCGGTCAGGCCAGTCCAGAGTCCGAACAGGCAAAGGACACTGCCGGTAATCCCGAACGCGTAGAAAATCGCGTAGACCCAGTCGGGCAACGCCGGGTTGATCTGCAGACGGTGAAGCTGATTCGCGATTCCGATGCGGCGCTGGTTCAGCTCTGATTCGCGGAGCTTCAGTCGGCTGAGATCCTCGACCTGCGCGAGCTCCTCGCGAGCTCGACTGATCGCCTCGACGATGGAAACTCCGCCAAGCTGTTTCCGCAGTCGCTGCAGTTCTTCCTGCCGGCGGTGGAACGTCAGTGAAAGTTTCTGATAGCGATTTTTGAGAACACGGCTGCGGCGGCCGAGCGTCTGAAATTCGCGGCCGCGGTGCGTCAGGCACGATCTGCCCAGGTGAGACGTGTCGATGCGCTGCAGCTTCTCTGCGTCCCAGCCCTCACCGAGATCTTCCAGATGCGCGTCGAGCTGACGCTGCAGTTCTTCCGCCTTGAGATCCGTCTGGTGCGAGGCGGCCTGCAATTCGGCAATCCAGTCCCGCTGATCGACAAACGACTGCAGCGCAGGCGCGTAGCGGCGGAAGTTCGGATCGACGTTGGCTTCTTTGCTCTTCGCGCGAAGCTGTTTCGATTCAGTCAGCAGCGCGTTGCGGCGACCGCGTGCGGCGGCAAGTTCCGTTTCGATTTCCTCAAGACTCTGCAGACCGTCTTCCGGAAAGTCCGGCAGATTCGGCAGCAGGGCGAGCTCCTGTTCGTGGCGGTGAAGTTTCGCCCACGGATCGTAAACCCGCTCCAGATACTCGTGCCCGTGCAACTGATTTTCGAGCCCCTGCTGGCGCTGCTTGAGATCGACGATCGTGTCTTCCCACTTCTCCTGTTCGTGGCTGAGCTTCGCATGGCGTTTTCGGGTGGGGCCAATCGACGCGATTTCCGAATCGACTTCATCGAGCTCTTCGTACAGTTCCGTGAGTCGCCCGGTTTCTGCTTCGACGTTGAGAATCGCCTGGCTGGCGTCGCGGACACCGTCGATCAGCTCCAGCAGTTGCTGGCCGTCGAGGCCCAGCGACAGCGAATAAATGTGCTCGGCGACCTCGCGTGATTCCAGCGTCGCGAGCTCCTGCAGCTCGTACAGGCCGATGGCAAAAATACTCTCAAAAACTGTTTCGTTGACGTCTCCGACGATGTCGCCCAGCAGCGTCCTGCCGTCGCTCGCGCTGGCTCCGAAATCGCCGTCAGCAGGCCGCGCAGTGACCAGCCCGCGCGTTCCGGTTTTCCCTGTTCGGCGAACGACCCACGACTCGGTGCCGTGCGCGACCTGGAGCGAGCCGCCCCACGATCCGGACTCGACTCTGCCCGGAATGCGGTCGGTGTCGCCACGGCGGAATCCGTACAGGACGCCCCGGATGAACCGCATGAGCGTTGTCTTACCGGCCTCGTTCGGGCCGTAGTAGACGCTCATCCCGTCGGCATCGACCGGAAGTTCCAGGTTGTTCCACGCGCCGTAGCGCTCCACGTGAATTCGTTCGAGTTTCATACGCTGGTTTCCCTCTGGCCCCGTAGGACGGACGCCCACGTCCGTCGAGGCCGCTGTTTCGTGCCATGCCGAGGCCTGACGGATGTGGGCATCCGTCCTACGGGCCTCGGTCAGGCCGCTTCGTATTCGTCGTCGTAATCGTCGCTGTCGTAGTCGGCGTCGAGGTGGCTGTCGTCTTCTGCGAAACCGTATTCTTCTTCGGCGGCCGGCGGCTGTTCGACCGTTTTCGGAACCGGCGGTGCGACGTGTGTGTCGAAGTCAGAGGCGATCACTGGTCGAGTCTCTCGCGTCACGACAGTCGGTTTTTCAGGCGAGTGCTTTTCCAGCAAGGTCTCCTCGACAAACGATTCCTCTTCCGATGGATGAGCCGTTCCGGTCTGGAACCAGGCCGCTCCGTGACGGCGGGCGTGAGCCGCAACGGCTTTCGGACTGACGCGCGAAACGATTTCTTCCAGGCGGCCGACCCAGGGAGAATCCGACTCGGCGTTTTCTGAACGAACCTGTTTGACAACGTCGTGTGCAATCGCGTGCGATTCGTCGAGCCGGCGGAACAGACCGGTTACAAACGGGTTGGCTTTCTGACCGCTCGCTTCCCGGCGAGCCTGGCCACGCCATGCGGCCTCCGCCTCTTCATCGGACATCGCCGAAATCTGCAGCCGATGCGAAACGGACAGATCGACCAGTGTCGTCGCGTCGACGGTGAGCAGTTCGAACAGCTCGGCCTCAGCGTCTTCATCGGAAAGTGACGCAAGCAGTTCACACGTGCCGGTGAGCTTCCAGTCAAGCAGCACGACGCTCGCGGCAGCAAGCTGCTCCAACTGGTCCACCCGCTCCCGCATCGTCGCGATCAATTCGTCCCAGGACATGTCGTGCTCGACGGCGATTTCAATCCGTTCACGGCGGACGGGCGATGTCGCGAAGTGTCGCACGGAGATGTTCGCCTCTGCGTCAATCGAAACGAGACTGCAGCCGCAGATTCCGTCATGACGTTGCGAAATCGAAGTCGCCGGACCGGGGCAGTGTGCCATCCGCTGGCCGTGAATCGCCGTCAGTTTCGGGTAAGGCAGTGGAACCGCCACGTAGTCCGTCGACTGGCTCTTCAGAATCGACTCGATCGTTGTGCGAGCTGGTTCGGCCCCGTGGAGTTCAAACGGCGGCATGATGCTGACACGCAGCGGGCTTGTCCGGAGCGTCTGTGTTTCTGAGTCGGTGATGGTCGATTCCGGCCCGACCGGACGGCTCGGCATCCCCGTGCGCTGCGCGCATCCCTGGATCGTGGCAACGACATTTCCGTCGCGCATGACGGCCGTTGGCTCATCAGTCACCGGAACGAACAGCGACACGTTGTCCGGCAATCCGACAAAGTCGTGCCACGCGGACGGCGGATCTTTCGGTCCAGGTACGACGAAGACGTCGATGTCCGCGTCGCGAAGACAATCAAACCCCTCGCGCAGAGAAACCCGCGCACGAAGACTGCGATCAGACTCGCAGAAGGTGTCGCCGGTCAGCAGTAAAAAGTCGACTTCCTGATCGACGCAGACTTCGATCAGTCGCTCAAACGCCGAAATGGTGGCGTCGATGAGCGTCGGTTTAAGCTCGTCGTCGACCGGGCCGACGTCGTGAAGCTGGTGATCCACCAGCAGGCTCGCCGCGTGAACAAACCGCAATGCCTGGAAGGGCATGGCAGACTCCTTTCGCCACACCAGAGTTATTCAACCCCCTCGAATCGCCTGAAATGACGAGGTCGAGGGGAGATATCCGTCCAAATCCAATCCCTGGAAAAAGCGCCGCATCCGCGAGAGGCCAGCCTCTCCGGATCAAGCGGCGCGGAGTGTAACTCCAGGCAGAATCCGCACAAAGATCGATTCGGAGCCACGGCGACCGGTCAGCGGTGGCCAGAATCCATTCCGGGCTGGCCTGTGACTGATTAGTACTTATTGACAAATTCGTCGTTCATGATAAATCGGTTCATATTAACGTGAACGTCTTTGGCAGCCGATATGTCGACTTAGGGATATCAAGATGGCGCTGCCGCTTCCTGACTTCACTTCAGAGGGAGCCCTTCCGGCCCGCGATTACGAACTGAACCTTGATGAACTGGCAAATTCGATGCTGGTATGTGGTCGCCCCGGCGTGACCGATGCTGGCTGGGACAACAACTGGCGAGGCCAGCTGGCTGAGAACCTGAGGCTCATGGCTGAACAACTCTGGAGCATCGGCATCGAGAACATTTTCATCGATGGCTCCTTCGTGGAAAACAAAAACAGGCCAGGCGACATCGACGGGTACTTCGAGTGTTCCTTCAAGTCGCTCATCACTGGAGAGCTGCATGCGGAACTGAACGCCGCAGCGAAAGACACATTCTGGACATGGAGTGACCGAGAACTGTTTGGAGGCAAACAGCGGCTGCCCATGTGGATGAAATATCGAGTTGAACTTTACCCCCACGCTGTCGATTCACCCTTGGGCGGTGGTGCTGGGATCTTCGACGAGCACGGGAACGAATTGGAATTCCCCGCTGCGTTCCGGCAGTCCCGTGATTTTGTACCCAAGGGCGTCATCAAGCTGATCAAGTAGAAGTATCAGATGACGCACTTCCCCTTCCCACCCCCAGTCCTCCGTTTCCTTCTTCCTGGAGTACTCAGATGCTGTTTACGAACTGGATGAGTTCAATCACCAATCTTCGCAACACTCGCCGGACTTCCGTCATTACCCCCAGAATAAAATGGCACTCAAGAGGCACCCCTGTTGCCCATGCTGGAATGGGGGTCAAATGATTCGAACAGAGGCCGAATACAGAAACACGAAGAAGCAGCTTGAGGGGTTTGAGCTTCGGTTTGAGGAGAAGATCAAGGAGCTCAAGAAGCTCAAGCTGACCTCGAAGCAGATCGAACGGGCAGCAGCCCCTGATCGAGCTTTCTATGACCAGTTGAAAGCGGAGGTGGAGACCTATGAGAATCTGACTGCTGGCAACAGTGCGGCCTTTGCAGCACTGGTTGCAGCATTGACCGCCGCTGGTAGTGTCGGAGCGATCCTCATCGCGGCCCGAATCTACAGAAACCTCAAGCAGAGTGATCTTGCTGAGAGGCTGGGGGTTGACCCCTCACAGGTATCCCGGGACGAGAGAACTGAATATCAGGGAGCCACAGCCGACAGGCTTGCCGCTATAGCGAAAGCACTGGGCGGTCAGTTGACGATTCAGTACGACGAGGAGCGCGAACTGGAAATTGTTTAACCTTTAACAACCAGGAGCGGAGCGTTTGAGCGGAGGCCCGGCCGAGAAACCGGACCTCCGCTCATTTTGTTTCTGCCTTCGACACATCCGGCACGACGAACTCTGCCGCCACACTGGCTGCGGCATGCTTCTCAGCCATGTGAATACTGTGTCGCGAGTCTCAATACCCGTAGCTCGTACTTGCGGTAGTCGTCGTAGGCGATGCTGGCGAACTGCCGGCCCTGCCTGACGGAGAACCGCGTGGCCGCGGAGATTTACACCAATCTTCATTGGATTGCCGCCGAAGGCCGTCCGAAACCCCTTGGCCTCTGCGTGAGACTTTTTTCCTGACTCTCTCACTTAACATTGACGGCACGTGTGCTAATTCGCCTCCACCAATTCCTCTTCAAGCTCCGGAGACGTCCAGGTGGCCTGAGTCGATCGGCACAGCTCGATCAGATCGTTGGCTGATTCCAGAATATCGATCAGGTCGGAATCGTCGACGATCGTCTCTTTGAGGTGCGTCGCCTTCTCGGCAAAGTCAATGAGGTTGTCATCAGTCGCGATGGCGGCCAGGCGATCGGACAGGACTTTCAGTCCCTCCAGGTCCTGAGTCTCCAGAGCTCGAATCAGCCGCTCAAGCTGCATGCCGATTCCCAGCGCGGTTTCGCGATTGACCTTCGGCGACGACGCGGCGGATCGGACCGGTCGAGCTCGAACGGTCGCAATGAACCGCTCGACAAGGTCCGGATCAAACTGTGTTCCCGCGTGCTGGCGGAGTTCCTGAAACGCTGCCTCGAGTGGCAGCGCCTTGCGGTACGGCCGGTCGCTGGTCATGGAATCGTACGCGTCAGCGATCGCGATCAACCGGGCTCCCAGCGGAATCATATCGCCGGCCGGCATCCCGGGACGATGCGGCGTGCCGCCGTACCAGGCACGCGCATACTCGACGATCGACGACAGAGTCCCGTTGTCAAACGCCGCATGAACAATCTCGACACCGATTCGATCGTGCCGCCGCATGACGGACCACTCGTCTTCGGTCAGCCTGCCCGCTTTCAACAGGATGGAATCCGGCACGCCGACCTTTCCGATGTCGTGCAGTAGAGCGGCGGTTTCCACCGTGTAACTCTCGCCCGGAGTCAGCAGCCCTTCAGCCACCGTCACGCAGAGATCAGCGACGCGGCGACTGTGAGAGGCCGTTGTCGGGTGACGATAGGCAAGTGTCGAAACCAGTGCGGCTACGGCACGGTACGGGACCGATTCGGTGGCGGCGAAAATGTCGTCATCGGTCGGCACCGTTCGAGAAATCCGGGACTCGTCGACATCCAGATCAGCGGACACGTCGTCATACCGGACGACCTGATCCCGACCGTTTCGCTTGGCGACGTAAAGGCACTTGTCGGCCTCGTCGACCATCTGTTGAGCGTCACTCGCGCCGAGCGAGCGTCCTGAAACTCCAACGCTGGCGGTGATGGAAAGACCGGGAAACTGTTTTGCAGCAATCGCCGTGCGGAATCGCTCACCGGCCAGCGTTGCCGCATCGATGTCGGTGTGAGGAAGCAGCACCAGGAACTCTTCGCCACCGAACCGGCAGACCAGATCGCCGACACGAGCGGTCTCTCGCAGAACTTCGCCCACACCGCGGAGAACGTCGTCTCCCATCGAGTGGCCGTGGTTGTCGTTAATCGCCTTGAAGAAATCGATGTCGACCATGAGGCAACTGATCGGGTGGTCGTGCCGTTCGGACGTTTTCCACAGGACCTCAAACTGCTCAAAGAAGGACCGGCGATTCAAGCACTCGGTCAGCGGGTCGGTTGTGGCGAGCTTTTTCAGTTCCTCGTTCTGCTGGCGGATCGACTCGCTGCTGTCCTGCAGATGTCGAAGTGCCGTGTTGAGTTCACGTTTCTTTTTCTCAAGCGATGTGACGTCCTGAACGCTGGTCAGAATGCCCTGCACCTGCCCGTTACCGGCGAAGACCGGCGAAGAATTCACGACAAGCGTACGCGCTTCGTGATCGGCAACGAGGAAATCCATCAGGATGCCGGTGCACGGTTCCTTGTTGCGCAGAGCGTCGTCCCACGGGGCTTCGATCAGCAGTTTCTTTTCGGACTCCCCGCGATTTCGCCATGGCAACTCGGTCACCCGCAGGCCGAGCATGGCATCCGGATTACGGCCGCTCATCCCGCTGAACGCCTCGTTCGCCAGCACGATCGTGCCCTTTTTGTCGCTGACCAGCAGACCTTCCGTCAGCGTATCCAGTGCCGACCGAACTCGACCGGGGATCGCTTTGGACGGGTTCAGTTGTCGCAGGATTTTCACAAAGAACAGATAGAAGACGGCCAGACTGCAGATATTCATGAAAAAGGCGAGCTTCACGAACGGGCTCGTCAGCCACGCAACCCACGCGGGCAGATCACTTTTGACGAAGCCCACTTCCAGCGAACCCCACCGTCCGTCGCGAGAGGAAATCGGAACGATCATCTGTGTCAGCGTGGATTTTTCGTCGACTGGCGGAACCCATGTGCCGGCGTGTGTTTTTGAGCTCAGAATCAGGTTGCCGGATGTGCGACGGACCCCGATCGATTCGATGTCCTTGTTTCGCGACATGACCGCAAGGAGGCTCTTCTCCATCGTCACCACATCGTTGTGCATGGCCATCAGTGAGAAGTTGATCGCCATGGACTCGCACAGATTGGCGCGACCTTTCACAACGTCATTATTCCGGTCGTCGACCAGTCCAACGGTCTTTGCGACGATCAGCACACTGCTCACCAGGCAGGCGACACACAGCGTCAGTTTTACGGGGGTGGAGAGTTTCATAGGGCTGTCACAGGAATGAAGTGAAGTTGACTGTTCAAGTGATTGTGTGGCGGTGGGTTCTCAGCTCTCGTCGCTGAAATCGTGAAACAGCGACTGCAGCGAGTCGTCGTCGTCGTCGCCGCCGCTGGCCGCCAGGGCGTCTTCCAGAACCGGCAGTGGGTCCATCATCGTCCAGGCAGGAAGTGATGAGACGAAGCTCACCAGGATCGACCCGCTGCGGAGCAGCCAGATCACGTACCCGACGGTGAGCGACGTTCCGGCGACTGATGTGGTCCCGACAACCAGGTCGGTCAGATCATTTTCTTCGGCCTCTGTCCCGGCAACTTCCCGCTCGAATTGATCGAGCTCGTTCCAGAGCCCGGCCTGAGCGAGCACCTGGACGATCGAGTCTTCAGGAAGTTCAGGAATTTCTGAATTCCACGTTCGCAAGGGAGCAGCACTCATCATGTCGTCAGCAGTCTTTTCAGAATCCTGTCGGTCACGAATGCGACGCGCCGAACTGGCAAGTTCTGCGACTCTCATCGAGTCATCGTCGGAGACTTCGTTGCCGTCCGTCGTGTCCGTTGCCGTTGTGGTCAGAGTCGACGGGTCAACACCGACAACTTCGTCGTCGTCCGCGTCGTTGTCGGAGTCATCGGGATTGCCGGTCACCGGATCGACGCCCGTTGCGTCCGGCCCCGTTCCATCCGTTGCACTGCCGTCCGTTCCGTCTCCCGATCCGTCACCGCCACCATCTCCGTCTCTTCCTCCGTCAGGGCCTCCGCCATCCGTTCCGCCAGAACCGCCGTCGATCCCGCCCGAAACTGTCTGTTGAACCGTAATCACGACCTCCGCGACTTCGCTGCTGGCACTGCCGTCGGTCACCAGGTACGTAAACGTGTCTCGTCCAAAGAAGAGTGAATCGGACACGTAGGTCAGTGACCCGTCCGGGTTCAGGACGAGCGTTCCGTGCTCCGGCCCGTCGACGACAACCGCACGAAGGTTGTCAGCCTCGACGTCCTGATCGTTCGCGGACAGGCCATCCGCTGCAGCGACCCTCAGAGTTGCAAACTGACGAACCGTGTACGCGTCGTCCAACGAAACCGGCGCGTCATTGACCGAACGGACGACGATGTTGACGGTGTCGCCGTCAGTCCGCTCGCCACCGCTGCCGGAGCTTCCAAAGTCTCGTACTTCAACACGGACCGTCGCGGGACCGTGGTAATTCTCATCGGGCTCAAATCGCAGACCGTCCAGAGCCGCGTTGATGTCAACGGCCGAGCCGGCAAACACGATCTGAACGTCGTCCGCTCCGGTCCCCAGCGCGAATGTCAGGCCGGTCGTTCCCGACAGCGTCAGCGTGCCATTGGTCGAGGTCAGCCGAACTCCCAGGCTGTCGCCAAAAACGTCGTCGTCCGAAATCGAAATCCGGTTGCCGTTCGCCGCTGAGAGCACCAGCGGAGTGTCCTCATCCGTTGACTGTGTCCCCGGCACGGAATTCACCGGTGCATCGTTCACCCGGCTCGCGATGATCGAGTGGTCGGTCGCACTGATCGTTCCACCGGAACCGTCGCTCACCGTGAACGTGAATAAGTCGTCCGATTCGCTGCCGTCGTGAACGTAGATCAGTCGGCCGTTGTCGATGTCGTCCTGTGTGAAACTGCCAATCGCTGCGCCGGGTCCGGTCGTCAGTTCAAGCCGGCCGACGGAAGGAGGCGTCGAGACGATGTAAATGATCTCGGCCGGCAGGTCGTCTTCGTCGAACACTTCGAGAAACGCCGACGTAATGACGACGCTGCTTCCCTCGACGACGGTCGATACTTCGTTCGTCGTGAGCACCGGCAGATCGTTCTCGTCGATGACGTTGACCGTGACTGTCTGCGAGACAGACACGTTCGAACCGTCCTCAACAATCAGCGTCAGCGTGTAGCCTGCGATGACTTCGAAGTTGACCGTCGAGTTGTCGGCCACGCGGAGCGTTCCCGTCGCCGGATCGATCGAGAAGACGCCACCGCCGTTTCCGCCCGTAATACTCCAGTTCTGAATCGTCCCGACCGTGTCGACGTCGGTCGCCAGAGCCGTCCCGACGACAGTCAGATTGGTCGCGAATTCGGAGAAGCTGAAAACCTGACCCGGAGTCACGACAGGCAGGTTGTCGTTCAAATCGCCGACCGGAATCGTTACGTCAAGCGTGCTGAAAGATCCGTCTGTCGATGTCGCCCGGATCGTGATGTCCAGACTCGGCGTCACTTCAAAATCGATGTCATCCGCGACGGTGACAACGCCCGTGAGTGGGTCGATCGCCAGCAGTCTGCCGGCGTCACTGTCGAGCGAGTACAGAACACTGTCCGTGACGTCGTTGTCCTGTGCGAGGGCCGTGATCCCGACCGCCGTCCCGATCGTCACATTTTCGTCGACCCCGTCAGCCGTTGCGTCGACGTCAGTAACGCGAGTCGTGTCGAACTCGTCGACGTCAACGATGCTGATCGTGAAGTCGCGAGCCGTCGTCGACCCGTCTGTCGAAGTGGCCCGCACGGTGATCGAGTGAGCCGTCGCCGTTTCCGCATCGAGCACCGCGTCCGTCGTAACGACGCCGCTCATCGAGTCGATGCGGAACCGTCCGCCGGCCGTGTCGTCGAGCGAGTAACTTACCGTGTCTGTCCCGTCGAAATCGTCTGCAAACGCCTCGATCCCGACGGCACTGCCGATCGGCAGATTCTCGGCCACGGATTCCGGATCCGCATCGACATCGCTGATCGGAGTCACATCGAACTCGTCCACATCGTTGAGGCTGACCGTGAAGATCGTGTCGCCGGTCGAAGTGTCGTCACTCGTCGCTCGCACGGTAATGTCGTGAGACGCGGCGGCTTCGCGGTCCAGCAGCGTGCCATCCGCCACCGTGACGATGCCCGTTGAGGCGTCGATCGTGAAGCGTCCACCCGCATCGTCGAACAGCGAGTACGTGATCCCGTTGGTCGTCGCGTCCGCGTCACTCGCGCTGCCCGTGACGCCGACCGGCGTGCCGTTCGCCGCGTTCTCGTCGACTGCGTCGGCTGTGCCGTCCACATCCGCCGGAGCCGTTACGTCGAATTCGTCAACATCATTGAGGCTGATCGTGAACGTCGAGTCGTTCGTCGACCCGTCCGCACTCGTCGCGCGAATCGTGATGTTGTGCGAGGCGTTGGATTCCCGATCGAGTTGCGTGCCATCCGCAACCGTCACAACACCGGTTGCACTGTTGATCGCAAACCGCCCGCCAGCGTCGTCAAACAGCGAGTACGTCACACCGTTCGTCGTCGCGTCGTCATCCGTCGCGAAGCCGGTGATGCCGACCGTCGTGCCGTTCGCCGCGTTCTCATCGACCGCGTTGGCCGTGCCGTCTGTGTCGATCGGAGCCGAGACATCGAACTCGTTCAGATCGTTGATCGCGATCACAAACACCGAATCGGCGGTTGAACCGTCCGCACTCGTCGCGCGAATCGTGATGTTGTGCGACGCGTTGGATTCCCGATCGAGCTGCGTGCCATCCGCAACCGTCACGACGCCCGTGGAACTGTTGATGGCAAACCGCCCGCCCGCGTCGTCGAACAGCGAGTACGTCACTCCGTTCGTCGTCGCATCGTCATCCGTCGCGAAGCCCGTCACTCCGACCGCCGTCCCGTTCGCCGCGTTCTCATCAACCGCGTCGAGTGTCGCGTCGGTGTCGACGGGAGCCGTCACGTCGAACTCGTCCAGATCGTTGACAGAAACTGTGAATGTCGAATCGGCCGTCGACCCGTCCGCGCTCGTCGCCCTGATCGTGATGTCGTGCGAAGCCGCAGCTTCGCGATCGAGCAGCGAGCCGTCCGCAACCGTCACAACACCGGTTGCACTGTTGATCGCAAACCGCCCGCCCGCGTCGTCAAACAGCGAGTACGTCACACCGTTCGTCGTCGCGTCGTCGTCGGTCGAGAATCCGGTGATGCCGACCGCCGTTCCGTTGGCAGCGTTCTCATCGACCGCGTTCGTCGTCGCGTCGGTGTCGACCGGAGTCGTCACGTCGAACTCGTCGAGATCGTTGACGGCGATCGTGAACGTCGAGTCATTCATCGAACCATCAGCACTCGTGGCGCGAATGGTGATGTTGTGAGACGCGGCTGTTTCTCGATCCAGCAGCGAGCCGTCCGCCACAGTCACGACACCAGTCGAACCGTCGATCTCAAAACGTCCGCTCGCATCGTCAAACAGCGAGTACGTCACGGCGTTCGTCGTCGCGTCGTCATCCGTCGCAAAGCCCGTCACTCCGACCGCCGTGCCGTTGGCCGCGTTCTCATCGACCGCGTTCGTCGTCGCGTCGCTGTCGATCGGGGCCGAGACATCGAACTCGTCGACGTCGCCGATCGAGATCGTGAACGTCTTCGTCGTGAAGCTGGTGTCGGTCGAGGTCGCTCGAACGGTGATGTCGTACGAACCGGCGGCTTCGCGATCGATCGCGCCCGCGACCGTGACTTCGCCCGTCGTCGCGTTGATCGCGAAGCGGCCAGCCGCGTCGTCGTCCAGCGAGTAGCTGATCGAATCCGTTCCGTCCGCGTCGTCCGCGAACGCCGTTACGCCAACTGATGTGCCGTTGACCGAATTCTCCGCCACCAGATCCGCCGCGCCGTCGGTGTCGGAAATCGCCGTCACGCCGTTCTCATTCACGTCGGTGACGCTGATCGAGAACGCCTGCGTCGAGAAGCTGCCGTCGGCACTCGTCGCCCGCACCGTGATCGAGTGGCCCGTCGCTGTTTCGTAATCCAGAGCCGCGTTCACCGTCACGACGCCCGTCGATCCGTTGATCGCGAACAGTCCGCCCGCATCATTATCGAGCGTGTACGTGATCGCGTTCGTTGTTGCGTCGTCGTCGGAAGCCGAAGCCGTGATTCCGACCGCCGTCCCGACCGTCGCATTCTCAGCCACCGAGTTCGCCGTCCCATCAACATCCGTGACCACGCCGACGTCGAACTCGTCGACGTCGTTGACCGCGATCGTGAAGACCGAGTCGTTCGTCGACCCGTCCGCGCTCGTCGCTCGAACTGTGATGTCGTGCGACGCGTTGGATTCCCGATCGAGCTGCGTGCCATCAGCCACCGTCACAACACCTGTCGAACTGTTGATGGCAAACCGCCCGCCAGCGTCGTCGAACAGCGAGTACGTCACACCGTTCGTCGTCGCGTCGTCATCCGTCGCAAAGCCCGTCACCCCGACCGCCGTCCCGTTGGCCGCGTTCTCATCGACCGCGTTGGCCGTGCCGTCTGTGTCGATCGGAGCCGAGACATCGAACTCGTCGACGTCGCCGATCGAGATCGTGAACGTCTTCGTCGTGAAGCTGGTGTCGG
>JAQBVJ010000196.1 GCA_027623235.1 Planctomycetota bacterium | reverse complement strand
TCGTGCTGCGGCATTACCACGCAAGCGGAACTCCCCGAGGGTGTGCCGAGCGGGCAATGCGGCCCGCGACTGGCGGCTTTCACAGGACTGTTGATGGGCCACTATCGCCAAAGCAAGCGGCGGACGGCGGCGTTCCTGGGCGATCTGCTGAACATTCCTTGCAGCCCCGCCTGGACCGTCAAGATTCAAAACCTCGTGAGTGCGGCGGTGGCGGCTCCCTACGAACAACTTCGCGGCGAACTCACGAAGCAGAAGCAACTGTTTGTCGATGAATCGCCCACCAAAGAGAACAGGCAGAAAGCCTGGCTATGGGTAGCCGTGGCCCAGGCGTTCGCGGTGTTTGGCATCTTCGCCAATCGCAGTCGCGAGTCGCTGGTCGCTCTGGTCGGCAACTACCAGGGGATCATCCTGAACTGCGACCGGGCCAGGATGTACCTCGATGGGAAGCGGCTGCAGTGGTGTTGGGCTCATTTGAAACGCGACTTTCAAAAGCTGATCGATTCGCCCAACGGCCAGGAAAAGCGAATGGGTCACGATCTGATGCGGCAGCACCGCCAGCTGTTTGAGTATTGGCGAGAGTACAAAGCGGGCAAAATCAAATGGAGCACGTTTCAAAGCAAGGTCGCACCGATCCGCGAACAGGTTGGGCACCTTCTGCTGCGCGGTATCTACAGCGGCAATGCGAAGCTGATCGGCTTTTGCAACGAGTTGTATCATGGCCGCGAGCACTTGTGGACGTTCACCCGTGTGGAAGGCATTGAACCGACCAATAATACGGCCGAGCGGGCTCTTCGTCCGGCGGTGATCTACCGCAAGCTGAGCTTCGGAACTCAAAGTGCGTCGGGTAGCCGCTTCCTGGAGCGTCTGCTGACCGTCTCGGAAACGTGTCGCCTGCAAAACCGCAACGCGTATCAATACCTGATCGAAGCCATGCAAGCCCAATTCGCCGGTCACCCAGCTCCCTCCCTGCTACCGCCATCTCCGGCGATCACTGCCGCAGCAGCGTAGGTAATTGCACCGGACCGTGAACGGTTACCGGGGCGAGTAATCGATGGCCTTTGATGCGTCCTGGTTTGCTTTCGGCAGACTGCCTGATTCGTTACAAACTGCGGCTTCGTATGCGCTTTTTGAAATCAAAAGTACAGATAGTTCGGACGACTCATGAGCACTGCAACTTCCGCGTTTCCCATTGATCTTTCGCAGTTTCAATCCCTTCCGCTGGACCCGAATCAGCCGACGCTGACGGACGAACAGCGAGAGGCGCTGCGCGCTAATATTCAGCTGTGCCGCGACGCGATCATTTTCTTTACGGCGGTCGCGGACGCAAAAGGCCTCGGTGGCCATACCGGAGGCCCGTATGACACCGTGCCGGAAGTCATGATTGCGTACAGCTTTATGCTGAATGCTCAGGCCGGTGGCTTGCCGGATATCGTTCCGGTTTTCTTCGACGAAGCCGGACACCGGGTCGCAACGCAGTATCTGATGGCTGTGATCGAAGGAAACCTCGACGAAGAGCGGCTCCTGCACTACCGCGAATTTCTCGCCCATCTGCCAGGTCATCCGGAGCGGAACTACACACCAGGCGTCAAATTTTCGTCCGGCCGGCTTGGCCACATGTGGCCATTTGTTAATGGCGTTGCGATTGCTAACCCGGACAAAGTTACGCTGATGCTGGGGTCGGACGGCTCTCAGATGGAGGGCAATGATGCCGAAGCCGCTCGCCTGGCAGTTGCGCAGAACCTGAATATCAAGCTGCTGATCGACGACAACGACGTGACGATCGCCGGTTACCCCTCCGACTACCTGCCCGGCTTCGATGTTGCGAAAACTCTGGAAGGTCACGGCATCTCCTGCGACATCGGCGACGGTGAGGACCTCGACGCACTTTACGCGAGAATGTGCCAGGCGGTGACCTGTGAGGGACCCGTCGCCCTCATTAATAAGAGAAAGATGTGTCCGGGAGTCGAAGGACTGGAAGGTTCAAACCACGGGCACGATGTCATCAAAACTGCCACGGCCATCGAGTACCTGGAAGCTCGCGGGCAGAACGCGGCCGCTGATTATCTGAAGTCGGTCGAGAAAGGTCCGGGAGGACCGTCGTACCGCGGCTCAACGGGAGCGGGAAAGAACCGCTCCGACTTCGGCAAGATCGTCAACGGAATCCTCGACGGCATGTCCGAAGAAGATCGCATCGCCAGCGTCCGCGTCTTCGATTGCGATCTGGAAGGCTCCTGTGGCCTGGACCACATTCGCAAAGCACATCCGGAAGTCTTCGTCCGGGGCGGCATCATGGAACGCGGGAATTTCTCTGCCGCGGCGGGCTTCGGATTCGAAGCAGGCAAACAAGGCATTTTCGGAACGTTTTCCGCGTTCCTCGAAATGGTCGTCTCCGAAATCACGATGGCACGACTGAACAGCTCCAATGTGCTCGCCCATTTCTCGCACGCCGGTTGCGACGACATGGCCGACAACACGTGCCACTTCGGCCTGAACAACATGTTCGCCGCGAACGGTCTGCCCGACGGCGGCAAAGACACGACACGGCTGTACTTCCCCGTCGATCAACATCAGTTCAAGGCGTGCTTGCAGAGTATTTTCAACGACGCTGGTCTGAGATTCATTTTCTCAACCCGATCCGCCGTGCCGGACATTCTCGATGAGAACGACCAGCCGTTTTACGGAAACGGCTACGAATTCGTTTCCGGCAAAGACGACGTCATTCGTGAGGGAACGGCCGGCTACATCGTTTCCTTTGGCGAAACGCTCTACCGCGCTCTCGACGCGACGATCGCTCTCAAAGAGTCCGGCATCGACGTCGGCCTGATCAGTAAATCCACCCTCAACGTTTACGACGAAGATTCGATGGCGAGGCTGGCGGCCGCTCCGTTTGTCCTGGTTGCCGAGTCCTTCAATGTTAATACCGGGCTTGGTTCACGCTTCGGCAGCGAGCTGCTTAAGCGGGGCTTCCGCGGCGCCTACAACAACATTGGCACCAACGTGGAAGGCTCTGGCGGACTGTGGCAGCAGATGGGCCACCAGGGCCTGGACTCTGCAGGTATTCAGGCCGCCGTTCGCAAACTGGCCGGCTCGTAGCAGCGACGGACGGCAGTTTCAGGGCGAGCGGCAGATAATTTCCTGCCCCCGACCCCCGCGGTGCGTTCTACGAAGTGTTTCCAGTGAACAGGCCCGGTTTTGCTTGTGGCGTTTAAAATTCTGCTTCACGCGGAAGATTCTGTTGATCGTTGTCGTCGATCTCAGGTCCGCCGTGCCGAAGCGGCGACGTACCTTTGCCAGGCACGGCCACTCGATTACAAACCGAGTTAAGGGGCATCGTCCGGCGGTGCCGCCTTGATCGATTCAACTGCCGATTCCACATCGCATGAGATTACGATGAGCGACGACGATTATCAGGAACCCTTTCAGGACGAACCAGCTCCGGACGACGCTCCGTCTGACGGCGAGAATCCGAGCGACGTTCAGAGCCAGGAAATCCAGCACAGCCAGGTTGGGGCCCTTGTCCCGGAAAGCGTTGCGAGAGGGATTTTCAGCACCGGAGCTGTCGTGCTGAACGGGCAGCACGAGTTTATCCTCGACTTTCTGTTGCGGATGACGCGGCCTCACCAGGTCGCCGCGCGAGTCGTGCTGCCGATCGCGGTCGTGCCGCGGATGATTCAGGCTCTGTCCGAAAACATTGAGAATTACAAAAGTCGCTTCGGTGAGCCGAAACTCCCCGACGCCGCTCAGCCGAAACCGGGGCAACCACAGCCGCAGGTGAATGCCGAGGAGCTGTACGAGCAGCTCAAATTCAAAGACAGCGACATGTCCGGCCACTATGCCAACGCGGTCATGATCGGGCACTCGCCGACGGAGTTCTCGTTCGACTTTATCACGACATTTTTCCCGAAGTCGGTCGTGTCGAGCCGAGTATTTCTGTCGGCTCCCAACGCGCCGCGGCTGCTGGAGTCTCTGAAACATTCCTGGGAGCAGTACCAGAAGAAGCTCAATCAGCCGCCGCCACCGCCACCGCCCGCAGGCCCCGAGTCGTTTGATACGACACAGTTTTAGAGTTTTGCGGCGTTGAAGTTTTTGCGGCTTTGAAGTTCTTGCGGCCGGTGGGAACCGGCCCTGTGGATCTGGACCGACCATGGTTGTTCAGTTCGGAAAGTGCCGGCTTGAGATCGTACAGGGTGACATCACTCAGCAGAAAGTCGACGCGATCGTCAACGCGGCGAATTCAGCGCTGGCTGGCGGAGGCGGAGTCGACGGAGCACTCCATCGAGCGGCCGGGCCGACTCTCATGAATGAGACGCGGGCTCTCTACCCCGAAGGATGTCCGACCGGCAGTGCCGTCGCGACGACGGCGGGGCGGCTCAACGCGAAATACGTTTTTCATACGGTCGGGCCCGTCTGGAAGGGCGGGACCAGTGGCGAACCCGACCAGCTGGCCTCGTGTTATCAGACCTGCCTGGAGCTCGCCCGCGAGCATTCCTGTCAGTCGGTTGCCTTTCCCGCAGTCAGCACCGGCGTTTACGGTTACCCGATCGATCTGGCGGCGAGCTCGTCTCTGAAAATCGTTCGACGATTTCTTATTGATCATCAGACGCCGGAACTGGTTCGCTTTGTTCTGTTTGGCGAGGGTGCCTATGGTGCGTTCGCGCGAGTTCTGGAGTCGATGACCGAATAGGATGACCGAATAGATTGTTCCGCAGATTCTCTCTCCCTTTTCGCCTCGGGCTGACTGCAGTGAGCTAACCGTGACTGAATCCACTTCCGCAAGACTGACCATCAAGCAGTTCGTCACGTCGGACGGCTATCGCCACAATTACCGCCACTGGCGGCCAGCCACTTCGCGACCGAAGGCGTACGTCGTCGCGCTGCACGGAATCCAAAGTCACTCGGGATGGTACGAGCACTCCAGCGGAAAGCTTTGCGAGGCGGGTCACGAGGTGATTTTCGTCGATCGCCGTGGGTCAGGACTCAACGAGAAAGAACGCGGTCACACGCGACACAAGGACCGCCTCATCAATGATGTCGTGCAGATCCTCACCGAGGTCCGCAACAGGCGGAACGAGGAAGCTCCGGCTGCGCCCGTCGTGCTGCTGGGCCTGAGCTGGGGCGGCAAGCTGGCGGCGGTGACGGCGGCTCAGCATGGTGAGCTGATTGACGGCCTCGCCCTGCTTTACCCGGGGATTCGAGCGCAGGTTCATCCGACACGCTGGCAACGTTTCAAACTGGGTGCTGCGGAAGCCGTCGAGCTTGAAGAAAAACGTATTCCAATTCCGCTCGACCAGCCGTCGCTGTTCACAACCAATGTTGAGAAGCAGAACTTCATTCAGTCGGATCCGCTCGCGCTGCGTGACGTGACGGTGGCGTTTCTGTACGCGAACCGGGACTTCGATGCGGCATTGGGCGAGGCGAAGCGGACGATCCGATGCCCGGCCGTTCTGATGCTCGCTGGTCAGGATCGAATTATCGACAATCCCGTCACACGCGAGTGGTTCGAGAATCTCGCAACGCAGGAACGTCGTGTGCACGAGTACGAAAACTCCGGGCACACGCTGGAGTTCGAACCGTCCCGGGACCAGTTTATCGCCGACCTGATTTCGTGGCTCGATGACCTGTGCATCGTGACGTGACCGATGAGGGCATCCGTCTTACGGACGGCATTCGCCGCGGATTGCTCACAGAACTTCCTCAGCAGAACCTACTCAGCGGTCGGCAGGATGACTTCCGAGTGCCAGAAATTTTTCAGCTTGCGGATCAGATTGAGAAACTGTTCCATGTCGACCGGCTTGGTCATGTAGCCCTCGATACTGAGCTTCTCGGCGGATTCCACATCTTCCGCAGCCATCGATGCAGTGAGCACGACGACGGGAATCCGCTGATATTCTTCGTCCGCTTTGAGTTCGGCGAGCACTTCCCGCCCGTCGCGGCCGGGCAGTCCAAGGTCCAGCAGGATCAGATCGGGACGCGGAGCTTTCGCGAATCGCCCTGCCTGATGAACAAAATCCAGCGCTTCCTGGCCGTCGGTCAACCAGGTCATTCGGTGCTGGACGTTTCCCTTCCGCAAAGCGCCCATCGTCAAACGCGCAGAAACCGGACTGTCCTCAACAAGCAGAATCTCCATCGGACGGCCGACAGCATCGTTAGCTGACATGGCTCAGTTCTCCTGCGTCGTTTCGCGGATTCGAAACAGCTCAGTTTTCCAGCTCTTCGACGGCCTCAACCGGATCTGGTCGATTCGCTTCGTCCAGCTGTTCGGTGACCATCGGGTAGAGGTAATACCGGATTCCCCAGTACGCCCCAAACAGAACGACAGCGACAATGACGAGGTAGATAATCAGACCGAAACCACCGAGCACGTTTTCGGTCAGGCCCTTAAACCAGCGCCAGCGTTTTCTGCGTCGGTCTTCCTTTTCGATGTTCGCATACATGTCCTTCATGCTTTCCTTGCGAACCGAAGTATCCTCGGTCACCAGCCTCTTTTTGACGAGGTCCTGAAATTCGGGAAACGCCGCAAGGGGAAGAAAGCCTCTGCCGCCGTCTTTCTTCTGTGCCTTCGCCTTCACATCGAAGATGGACGCCCGGATGCCCTGCTGCACCTGGCGGGTCGTCATCTCTTTGACCTGAGCCTCGCCTTTGGCATTGCTGAACTGGACGTACCAGGGAACGTCGGCCGCTGCGGTCTGTTGAGAGAGCACGTCTTCCTGCGAGGTGCGGAAGTTCGGCAGGCTCACGCCGGACGTCGCGACGCCAGGCGTTGACGAGGCACCAACGCGAGACCGCTGCCGACCGCCTCGGCCCGCTCCCGCACCGGTTGCTCCCTCACCAATGAAACTGAGTGTTTCGTTTTCGACTCCCAGTTCTTCCAGAGCGGCGATGATCTCACCGCAGTTCGAGTAGCGGTGTTTGGCCTCCTTCTGGATCATCTTGTCGACGATCAAATCGAGCCGCTCAGGGACTTCAGGATTCAGTTTCCGGATCGACTCAAACTGGCCCTTCTCTTTCGAAACGATGAGCTTCAGGAGGGTGTCGCCCTGGAACGGAAGCTTGCCGGTCAGGAAGTAGTAAAAGGTGACGCCGAGTGCGTAAATGTCCGTTCGCAGGTCGACGTTCTTGGCATCGCGAGCCTGTTCCGGAGGCATGTAGAGCGGCGTGCCGAGCCCGGTCCCGCTCTGAGTCATCGACATGTCTTCGTCGAGCGCCTTGGCGAGACCGAAGTCCGCAACTTTCACCTTACCGGTGCAGGTGACGAGGATGTTGTCCGGCTTGATGTCTCGATGGACGATGCTCAACTCGTGAGCGTGCTGCAGCGCGTCGGCACATTCAATCACGACATGAACGGCATCGCCAACGGACAACTTGCCGTTTTCATCCATCCAGTCCTGCATGCTGTTCATGAGGGGCTGCTTGCCGTCGCGGATGACCGGCTTGCCGTCTTTCTCCAGCTTCGTGCCTTTGACGTATTCGATGGCGACGTAGTGGAGCCCTTTGTCGGACTCAGCCGCAAAAATCTTCACGGCCGCGGGATGATCGATTCTCGCCATCGCGCGGGCTTCGCGAACAAATCGTTCCGTGAAGCCAGGCTTCTTTGCCATTTCTTTGGAAAGGACCTTCAATGCGACTTTCCGGTCAAGGCTGACCTGATTCGCAAGGTAGACCTCGCCCATACCGCCCTGACCGAGTTTCCGTACGAGACGGAAATCGCCCAACTGGACGACTTTCTTCTTTTTCGAAGCCGGCTCCGCTCCGTCGCCGGCAGGTTTTTCGCTGCTATCGGACATCGTTCAAGATTGCCTCAGAGTGTCCACGCGAAAGCTGACCGCCTCGTGCGGCCGGAAAAACGATGACTGAGCGCCCGCAGTTGGAAGGGCTCGCCATTATGGAAACCTCGCATCCACGACGCAAATTATACCGACCCATGCCTGTGGGAACTTGCCCTGCAAAAACATCGTGTCACAAACGTCAGGTGCGTCGGGATTGACGCTACCCGCCAGAAGCAATCGCAATGACCTCCAGGCGGTCTCCGTCACTGACCATCGTCGAACGATAACCCCGATCTGGCAGTTTCTCCTGATTCAGAAAAATCGGCAGATAAGAATACAGCTCGTCGCGGTCGTTCATCACGCGGATCCGCAAATCGGGACAGCGACTTAAAAGCCGGTCGAGCACTTCGCCCACAGTCGTCCCTTGCAGGTCAAACGTGTCTTCTCCGCCCGCGTAGCGTTTGAATTCTGAGGGAACTTCGACAACCACGACCGCCATGACCGATTGTCCGCCCGAATTCTCTTGTTGATGGAACCGCCACTGAGACATCGCCCTCCGCAAACGATAACGAACTCACTGGCCACGTTCGATCTCGCCGACTGGCGAGTGCGAAAGATTGCCGCGTAAAATCCAGGATGCCGGAGAGTCAACTCGAGACCGGCAGGTCGGACCAGGCGAAGCGCAGTTCCAGCAAGCAGTTCCAGCAATTTGAACCGTTCGTGACAGTGGAACTACCGGAGCGGCGCTGCGCTTGATCCGGCCTGCTCACGGCTTCTTCGGGTTTGCTTCGGAGAATTGAGTCAGACACGAATGGCACTGCCGTTTTGGTAGTAAGGGGTTACGTCATGCGGCGGCTTCGAGTTCGGCCTGGAGC
>JAQBVJ010000054.1 GCA_027623235.1 Planctomycetota bacterium | reverse complement strand
CCGCCGCATGACCGACCTTGCCACCGCATGGATGACCTTCGGGCCAGGCGATTAAGTGACTTATGTATAAACGACAGCCGCCGCACCTTATGCTTCGTAAGGCAAGCTATTCGCCTGTGCCGCCGCTCCAGTTGTCCGTCTGGAACGGAGACGCTGGGAGACCAGCTCCGTTCACCAGGTTGGGATTCGCGACTTTGTGCCAGCCGAAGCGGACGTGTTTCGGCTCAGAAACTCCGGCGGCACTCACGACGACGGTGTCGCCGTCAATCCTGGCGGTGGCGGCAACAAATTTGCCGTCGGCTCCGGCAATCTGAAATTCGCTCAGCGGTTTGTCGTCCCGAGATTTCAAACCCCTGGCATGTGCAAAGCTGAGATGCACTTTGTCGCCGTCGACTTTCAACGATTGATAAAGCGGGCCGGAGTAGACGATGTCCTTCTGGCCGTACGTCTTCGCGAGTGCCCACAGAGCCAGGCGATTTCCGACGTCGAGTTTGTTTCGTGGGTGGATGTCGCCGATGTTGTCGACCAGGTCCGTGATGACGGCCATACCGGTGTCGGCAATCTTCAGGCTCTTCGTCTGAGCTTCCCACAAAGCCGGCAGCTCACCGGGCTCGTACCGGCCACTCCACGGAGCAATCTGCACGAAATAAAATGGCAGATCCTTCTGCGGCCACGATGCCCGCCAGCCATCAATGAGTGCCTTCATGCGGTCAAAATAGGCGAGCCCGTTTTTCTGCAGGCAGTTGGTTTCGCCCTGGTACCAGATCGCTCCCCGAACGGCGAACGGCTGAAGTGGAGCGATCATGCCGTTGTACATTCCGCCGGATTTGCCGTCAGCGATCGTCCACGGTTCGATCGGAGATCCGCCCCACGAACTGTTGATCAGCCCGACCGGAACGTCGAGCTCCTCGTGCAGTTTCTTTCCGTAGTAGTACAGCACAGCAGAGAAGGCCGGGATGTTTTCCGGAGTGCAGACTTTCCAGTCAGCAGTCACGTCATCCGCCGGCGCAGGCTTCTGCACTTTCGGCACGTGGAACAGACGGATGTTTTTGAAGTCGGCCGCATTGATCGCCTCTGCGGAGCCATGTGTTGATTTCAACTGCCACTCCATGTTCGACTGTCCTGAGCCAACCCAGACCTCGCCGATCAGAATATCTTCGAGTTCGATTGTGTTGCTTCCAGCGACGGTCAGTGAGTGAGCTTTGCCGTCTGCCTTCATCGCGGGCAGTGTGACGCTCCACTTCCCGTCGGCTCCGGCTGTCGCTTTCGCAGAGTTCTCACCAATTGTCACGGTGATTTCTTCACCTTCGTCCCCCCAGCCCCAGATCGGCAGCGGTACATCCCGTTGCAGAACCATGTGACTGTCGATAACGGTCGGCAGCTTGACTTCAGCCGAAGCGATCGCGGGAAGCAGCAGGGAAATTCCGGCAAGCAGTGAGGGAACAATTCTCATGGCGGGACCTCTGGTTGGCATCGAGTTGAAACGTGAGTCGCGAAGTTTGTCGGCTGCCACCGAATGCGGCAACGGTGGCGGCCTTAGACGACTCAGGTCAATGAGCACCAGTCTGACCTGCTCGTTGAGCGAGCCCGGTCGTAGTCAGCCGCCGCCGTGATAACAGAGTCTTCATTGGGCAGGATGCCTATGCCACTTCAAACTGACGGCAGCACGTAGGGCTCGCGGTACTTCTTCGAGAGGAGTTCATTCGCCTCGTCGCAGTCAACAAACTGCTCGGTCTTCGCGTCGAACGTCAGACGGCCTTTCGTGCGAAAGGCGATCTCGCCGAAGTGGACCAGCGAGCAGGATTTGTGAGCGACTTCCGCTCGCGCTTTCGTCTTGAGATCGCGAGTCCGTACCGCGTTCAGGAACTCGGCCATGTGCTCGGCATAGCCACGCTGACCTCGAATGTCTTTGCCTTCGGTCGGACCGGGTTTCCCCTTCGGCCCGAGGAACGTGCTGAAGGCACCTCGCCGCGAGAAGATCATGTAGCCGTCGGTTCCGTAGAAGACGTTGCCATTGTCGAATCCGTGAATGCCGTACGCCGTGAACGGGTAGTTTTCGTAAACCAGCAACCGGCCGTCAGGGTATTCGTACGAGACGACCATGTTGTCGGGATAGTCGCTGGCGTGGCCGTCGAGCATCATCCTTCCGCCGCGAGCCGTGATCTCTTTCGGCACGGTGTCGACGCCGAGGCCCCAGCACGCCATGTCGAGATCGTGGATCCCGTCATCGCCGATCTCGCCGTTTCCATAGTCGGTAAACATCCGCCAGGTGCTGTGAAAACGGTGTTTGTTGAACGGCCGCTTTGCCGCGGGACCCAGCCAGCGGTCGTAGTCCACGCCGCTCGGAGCAACGCTGTCCGGCACCGACTTGACCACGCTGCGTGTCTCGGCCGTCCAGGCTTTGGCGACTTTCACCTCACCGATGAGCCCGTCTTTCAGCAGCTTCTCGGCTTTCTTTGTGACGGCACTGTTCCGCATCTGGCTGCCCTGCTGAACGACCCGGCTGTGCTTCTTCGAGGCCTCAATAATCGCGTGGCCTTCGTTGTAGACGTGCGAGATCGGCTTCTCGATGTAGACGTCTTTGCCCTCGGCCATCGCTTCCAGAGCGATCGGAGCGTGCCAGTGGTGAGGCGTCGCGATGATGACCGCATCGACGTTTTTATCGGCGAGGACTTCTTCGAACTTCTGAGTTCGCTTTGGTGCGCTCTTCTGAAAACTGTTCGAAACGAAGCCAGCCATCCGGGAAATCTGAGCCTGGTCCACATCGCACAGCCAGGTGATCTCGACCTCTTCCTTCCGCTCGACCAGACCTTTGACGTGGTGCGTCATGATCCCGCCGCAGCCGATGATTCCCAGCCGAACTTTTTCCGATGCACCTGCCGCAAACGAATGCACCCCTCCCAGAGCCGTGACCGCCGCCGTCACGGATGCCACTTTCGAGGAGTCCGTCAGAAACTGCCGCCGAGTCGTTTCGCGTGTCATGTCGCATCTCCTGTTGAGGATGTCTGAAACCAAAGCCACCTCGAGTCGAAACCCGAAGAGAATCATACCCGTCCGAATCGCTGCGCACGAACCGGGCACCGGTCCTCGCCGCTGAAAGTCGCGTTGTCTATCCTGAGGCTTCGCTTCCCCAGTCATCAGGCCGCGAAGGAGCCACTCATGAGCCATCGTCTTCCCCGTCGCGAGTTCCTCAAGGCCGGCGCCGCCGTTGCCGGATTCAGCATCCTGCATTCGTCCGTGCGAGCTTTCTCGCCAAACGAAAAACTGCGGACGGTCCACGTGGGAGTCGGCGGAAAAGGTCGATCGGATCTGTCTGAGATGGCGTCTCACGCTGGTGTCGAAGTGGCCGCGCTGTGCGATGTCGATTCGAAGACGCTCGCTCAGCAAAGCGAACTCCACCCGAAAGCCAAACTGTTTCGCGACTACCGCGAGATGATCTCGTCCCTGGGAGACTCGATCGACGCGGTCGTGGTCTCGACGCCGGATCACACGCACGCCCCGGCCGCGATGACAGCGTTCAATCATGGCAAGCCGGTCTACTGCCAGAAGCCGCTCACCCATGAGGTGTTCGAGGCGCGTCAGCTGCGGCTCGTTTCCGAAAAGAAGGGCCTTGTGACTCAGATGGGCATTCAGGCGAGTGCCACGCTGCAGTACCGAAAGGCCGTTGAGCTGATTCGGGTTGGCGAGATCGGCAAAGTGCATTCGGTCGTCGCATGGTCGCACAAGAACTGGGGATACGACGGACCGGCGTTTGATGTCGAGCACGAAGTTCCGGAGTCGCTCGACTGGAATCTGTGGCTCGGCACCGCCGCCGCGCGACCATACGTTGAGAAAATCTACCACCCCGGTCAGTGGCGAAAGCTGATCGACTTCGGCACGGGCACGCTGGGCGACATGGGCGTCCACATTTTCGACACGCCGTACCGCGCGCTGGAATTAACGGCTCCGACCTGGGCTCAGACGACCTGCCGCAAACCGACGGGAACGGGCCATCCGGAATCGAACAAGGTCGAATACGAATTCCCCGGCACGATGTACACGTCCGACACGCTCAAGTGGACCTGGTACGACGGCAAAAGCGCCGTGCCGCTGATCGAGTCCGTCAACCTGCCACCCGACCTCATCCTGCCGAAGCAGGGTTCGATGTTTCTTGGCGAGGCCGGCAACCTGCTGCTGCCTCACGTGGGCGATCCGCAAATCTTCCGCGAAGGAGTCCGCTCTCCGCGCAAGTTCGACCTCGAACCGAGAAACCACTACCACGAATGGGTCGACGCCTGCATGGGCAAAGGCAAGACGACCTCGCCATTCAGCTACGGCAGTCCGCTGACCGAGGCCCTGCTGCTGGGAGTCGTCGCCAACCGATTCCCCGGCCAGCGACTGGAATGGGACCCGAAGAATCTGAAGGTGACGAACCTCGACGAAGCCAACGCGCTGATCCGAAAGGCACCTCGTGACGGCTTCGAAGTGGCGGGGCTTTGACCAGCATTGGCAGGCCGCCTGAAAAGTCGAACTCAGGTAGCGGAGCGGCGCAAGCCGCCCGGTTTTGCATGGTCAACGCGCCTGGACCGGACGGCTTGCGCCGCGCCGCTACTTTTTCAATGGGCTGACGCAATACTGTCCGATTCAAGAATTGACTCTTTGCGAATCTTCGCGTCAGACCGGCAAGCTCAACTCAATGAAGGATTCCTCATGGCCAGCGCGTCTCGAGTTCTGACCGTTATTGTTCTTGCCCTCACGTTTGCCGGCAATGCTCTCGCCCAGGGACCGAAGGAACTTGTTGAGGACTTCGTCAAGAAGCTGAAGCCACTCGAGAAGGAAGGTAACCTCGCCTGGTGGGTTGCCAGCACGACCGGCGAGGACGAGGCGTTTCAGAAGAAGACGGAGTCGCAGAACCGGATCGATGCGCTGCTGGCGGATCCGGCCGTGTTTCAGCAGTTGAAAAATCTGCGGGAGCGGGCTCGGATTAGCGATCCGATTCTGCGGCGGCAGATGGATGTGCTCTATCTGCAGATGCTCGAGAAGCAGGTCGATCCGCTGCTGCTGCGCGAGATGAATGCTCTTTCCAATTCGATTGAGAAGGCGTTCAACGTTTACCGGCCGAAGGTCGGTGATGAGGAACTCAGCAGTAACGCCGTGCGGAATGTGCTGCTCAAGTCGGACAGTTCCGAGCGGCGGCAGGCCGTCTGGGAGGCCAGCAAGGGAGTCGGGGCGGCGGTCGAGAAGGATTTGCTCAAGCTCGTGAAGTTGCGGAACGAGTCCGCGCGGCAGCTCGGGTTTGCCAACTACCATCACATGAAGCTGTTCGTTTCGGAGCATGATCCGAAGGAATTGCTCAAGCTGTTTGACGAACTTGACGAACTCACCCGCGAACCGTTTCGGCTGGCCAAGGCGGAGATCGATGAGAAGCTGGCAGCTCACTGCGGGGTCAAGGTCGAGGACCTGCGGCCGTGGCACTACCACGACCCGTTCTTTCAGGACTCGCCGGCCGTATTCGGAGCCGACCTGGACGCGATCTACAAAACGCAGGACGTCATCAAACTGTGCCGAGTCTTCTATCGTGGCGTCGGGTTGCCGGCCGACGACGTGCTCGACCGCAGCAGCCTGTTTGAGCAACCGGGCAAGAGTCCTCATGCCTTCTGCACGGACATCGATCGAGACGGCGACGTCCGGGTACTCGCCAACGTCGTGCCGAGCGAACGCTGGATGGAGACGATGCTCCACGAGCTGGGCCACGCGGTTTACTCGAGCAAGAACATTCCCGACACGGTGCCGTATCTGCTGCGCGATGCCTCGCACATCCTGACAACCGAGGGCATCGCGATGATGTTCGGTCGGCTCAGCAAAAACGGCCGCTGGCAAAGCGCGATGGGAGTCGCCTCAAAAGATACCGCCGAGCACGCGAAAGTCAGCATCGACGCCGCGCGAGTCCTGCGGAACCAACTGCTGATTTTCTCCCGCTGGTGCCAGGTGATGCTGCGGTTCGAACAGGGTCTCTACGAAAAGCCGGAGCAGGACCTCAACAAGCTGTGGTGGGACCTTGTCGAGAAATACCAGATGGTCCACCGCCCCGACGGCCGCAACGCCCCGGACTACGCCAGCAAGATTCACATCGTGGTCGCCCCGGTTTACTACCACAACTACATGATGGGCGAGCTGTTCGCTTCGCAACTGCACCACGCCATCGCCCGCGACGTCGCCGGCGGAGCCGATCCGCGCGAGGTCACCTACATCAACAGCCCGAAAGTGGGAGCGTTCCTCAAAGAAAAAGTCTTCGCCCCCGGCCGCACAAAAAACTGGAACGACCTCACCGAGTTCGCGACGGGCGAAAAGCTGAATGCGAAGGCGTTTGCCGAGGACTTTCGTCCATGATCATTCCGCCTCAGGAAGATCGCAGAGATATTGTCGGCATCGCATTTGGCCAAAGGCCAAACGACCCGTCAGGCGTCACCTCACGTTGCTTCACGCGGGGCTTCGGGTGAGAATGTTTCTTCCCGCCTCATCACCCTCACCCGCCTGAGCCATGCCTCGTCGAACCGCTCTGTTCGCAGTTTTGATTCTTTGCGCTCGATCTGCGGTCGCTGGGGACGGGCTCACGTTTGAGGCGGACATTCGCCCGATCTTCAAAGCCCACTGCTTCCAGTGTCACGGTGAGGCCGGTGAGAAAAAAGGCGGACTCGATCTGCGGTTGCGACGACTGATCGTGACCGGAGGAGAATCCGGAGCCGCGATCGACACCGGAAAACGGGGCGAGAGCCTCCTGCTGCAACGTGTTCGTTCGGGTGAGATGCCGCCGGGTGAGGACAAACAGCTTTCCTCACAGCACATTTCGATCCTCGAAAAATGGATTGCCGACGGAGCCCCAACGAAACGCGACGAACCGGAGTCCGTCGGTGACGGCCCGATCTTCACTGAAGAGGAACGCAACTACTGGGCCTTCCAGCCCGTCGTGCGACCGCCGGTCCCGTCGGTCGAAGACGACTCGCGGATCCGAACGCCGATCGACTTTTTCATTCTCGCGCGGAGCGAAGCCCAGGCAAAAGAGAGTGGCTCGGCCAGTGTCGCTTTCGCGCCGGACGCCGAACGCAACCGCCTCCTGCGTCGCGCGTACTTCGATCTGCTCGGCCTCGCACCGACACCGGATCAGGTCGCGCAATTCGACCTCGCCAGTGAGCGATCGCATGATGCCTGGGAGAAGCTCATCGATCGACTGCTCGCGTCGCCGCACTACGGCGAGCGCTGGGGTCGACACTGGCTCGACGTCGCCGGGTACGCCGATTCGGAGGGCTACACCGACGAGGATCGCGTCCGGCCTCACGCCTGGCGGTACCGCGATTACGTCACGCGATCGTTCAACGACGACAAACCGTTCAGTGAGTTCATTGTCGAGCAGCTGGCCGGCGACGAGCTTGTCGGGCAGCCGTACAAGAATCTCTCGGCCGACGCTCAGGAGAAACTCACCGCGACGGGCTTTCTGCGGATGGCTCCGGACGGGACGGCGTCTGGCGGAATCGATCAGGCCGTCGCAACAAACCAGGTCGTCGCGGACACGTTGCAGATTGTCGGCACGTCGCTGCTGGGCCTCACCGTGAACTGTGCTCAGTGCCACGACCATCGGTACGACCCGATTCCGACTCGCGACTACTATCGATTGCGGGCGATCTTCGAACCGGCCCTCGACCCGAAAAACTGGCGAGCTCCGCCAGCCCGCCAGATCACGCTTTATACGGATGCCGATCGAGAGCTGGCCGCAAAGATCGAAGAAGAAGCGAAACAGGTCGAGGCCGACCGAACCACGAAGGCCGATGAGTACATTACGAGAACGCTCAACGAAGAACTGGAACTTGTCCCAGAGGAGATCCGCGAGCCGCTGCGCAAGGCCTACCGAGCCGTCGCGAACGACCGCACCCCAGAGCAGAAAGATCTGCTCGCCGAGTATCCCAGCGTCGACAAGATCAGCGTCGGCTCGCTGTACCTCTACGACCGTCGCCGCGACGAGCGAGCCGGAAAGATCGACGCAGCGAGGAAGCAAAAAGAAACGTCTTTCGTTGAGGCAACTCGCCAGGCGGAACTCGCGAAGATCCCGGCTGAGACGCGAAGTCTTGTGGAGGCTGCGATTTCCGCCACCGCCGATAAGCGGTCACCCGACCAGAAATCGCTTCTCGGAAAACATCCGGGCGTCCTGGTCACGCTCGCCACACTGAAGCAGTTCAACCCGGACGCCACCGCGGAAATTGAACGCGACATCGCGACAGCAGCGGAACTTCGCGCAAGCAAAGCGGCCGTCGACCTTAAAGCGTTCGCCGATCGAGCTGCTGAAATCCGAGCGACCAAACCGGTCGAAGGTTTCCTGCGGAGCGCCACAGAAGTCACTGGAGTCGTGCCGGAGACGTTTGTTTTTCTCCGTGGCGACCACGAGCAGCCAAAGGAGAAAGTCACTCCCGCGGGCCTCTCGATCCTGCCGGGTGCCGAGGAGATTCCGCCGGTCAACCTCGGTCTCGCGACCACTGGTCGACGACTCACCTGGGCGAAAGGTCTGACGAGTGGCCAGCACCCGCTCGTCGCGCGAGTCATCGCGAATCGTGTCTGGCTCCACCACTTTGGGCGAGGTCTCGTCGACACACCGGGCGATTTCGGTGTGCTTGGGGACCGGCCGACGCATCCCGCGCTGCTCGACTGGCTCGCCGCGGACTTGGTCGATTCCGGTTGGAGCGTCAAGCATCTGCAACGGCTGATCATGACCTCAACGGTCTACCGCCAGTCTTCGCGACAGACGGTTCCGGGCGATCCCGAAAACCACTTCTACTCCCGCTACCCGGTTCGCCGAATCGAATCGGAAACACTGCGCGATGCGGTGCTCGCCGCGAGCGGTCAGCTCAACACGAAGCTCTACGGCGAACCGGTGCCGGTGATGGAAGACGAAGTCGGCCGAATTGTCATTGGTCAGGAAAACCTCGACGGCGAACGCAAGCCGACCAGCGCGATCGATCTTCTGGGCGAGCAGTTTCGCCGCAGCCTCTACATCCAGGTCCGCCGATCGAGAACGTTGTCGGTCTTTGAGGCGTTCGACGCGCCCGTGATGAGTCCCAACTGTGACAAACGGAGCCTGTCGACGGTGACTCCGCAGTCGCTCATGCTGATGAACAGTGATTTTTCTCTGGAGTACTCCGACAAGTTTGCGGCGCGAGTCATCGCGGAAGCCGGCGAAGGAATCCGCGACCGAATCACGCTCGCCTGGACACTGGCGTTTTCCGACTCGCCCTCCGTCGAGGACATTTCCGCTGCGGAGCAGTTCGTCGATCAGCAGCAGAAACTGTTCGTCGAACAGAACCCGAAACGCAAATCGGAAGAGGCTCGCCGGGAAGCCCTCGCCGTGTTCTGCCAGGCACTGCTGAGTTCCAACCGGTTCCTGTACATCGACTGATTCGTCACCGAGAACACCGATGCTCGATCCCACCAACCGTGACTTTGTTGAACACTGGAAGAAAGCCGGACCGCTGCTTGCCAGGCAGCGTGAGAAGGAACTGGCCGAGACTCAGTCGTACGACCCGGCACACCTGGAAGCCTTGTTTGACCTGGCAATTCAGCATGGCACGCCTCGAACGACATCCGGCCTTGTCGAGCTGCAGAAATTCTTCATGCGGGTTTACCAATGAGTCCGCTGTTCGAAGCCGCCCTGGAAATTCAGTCGTTCTGCCGGAATCAGGAATGGGAGTTCTGCATCATCGGCGGTCTGGCTGTGGCTCGATGGGGAGAACCACGAGCCACACTTGATGTCGATGTCAGCCTTTTGACGGGTCTCGGAAATGAACGGACAGTGATCGATCAACTGCTCAGTCAGTTCCACCCGCGCGAAGCGGGAGTTGCCGGATTTGCGGTCGAATCTCGCGTCTTACTGGTCAATGCGGCGAACAAAGTTCCCATCGACATTGCATTGGCGGCGTTTCCGTTCGAAGAGCAGCTCATTCGTCGGGCGAGTGATTTCCGCTTTTCGAACGACGCAGCCATTCGAACCGCTTCGGCGGAAGATATCATCGTCCTGAAGTCGTTTTCTGGTCGCGACAAGGACTGGCTGGACGTTCGAGGGATCGTCACACGGCAAAATCAGCGGCTGGACTGGGACTACACGGTCGAGAATCTGCAGATGCTGTGTGAGATGAATGAAGACCTTTCGCCGCTCGATCGCCTCGCCGAATTTCGCCAGCAGTAAAGTGCGTCACGATGAACGAAGCCAGTCAGTTTTCCCGCCGTCAGTTTGTCGAAGCCGCCGGGTTCGGTCTCGCGCCGGTCGCGCTTGCCTGGCTGCTTCAGAAAGAGCAGGCGTCTGCCGCGCCGATGAAGCCGAACATTCATCGGCAGGAATTTACGTTGAAGGCTCGGCAGCCGGATCACGAGCCCAAAGCGACGGCGATGATTTCGCTGTTCATGCAGGGTGGTCCGAGTCAGGTGGACCTGCTGGATCCGAAGCCGGTACTGAATCGGCTGAACGGGCAGAAGTTTCCGGGGAAGATCAAGTACGACAACGCGGCGCAGGCAAGCTCCAAAACGCTGGGCAGTCCGTGGAAGTTTGCGAAGTACGGTGAGTGCGGGACCGACGTCTCGGAGCTTCTGCCGCACACCGCCGGCGTGGTGGACGACATCGTCGTCGTGAGGTCGATGCACACGGGCGTCAATAATCACGGGCAGTCGATTCACGCGATGAACTCCGGCCGGACTCAGCGCGGTCGGCCGTCGCTGGGCAGCTGGCTGACGTACGGGCTCGGGGCCCAGACGGACAACCTGCCCGCGTTCGTCGCGTTGACTGATCCGGCCGGGATTCCGGTCGAGGGCGTTCTCAACTGGTCGAACGGATGGTTGCCGTCGCTGTTTCAAGGCACCGTTGTGCGGCCGCGCGAGCCGCGGATTCTCGACCTCACCCCACCCGACAAACGATCCGGTCCGGTTCAGGATGAGTTTCTGCGATACCTCAAGAAGTTGAATGAGGAGCACCTGAAGCAGTACCCGGAGAATTCCGACCTGGCCGCACGGATCGCGAATTACCAGCTCGCCGCGCGAATGCAGAGCGCGGCAAAAGAAGCACTCGACATCAGCCAGGAGTCAAAGTCGATCCATCAACTTTACGGCATCGATCAGAAAGAGACGCAGGACTACGGCACGCGATGCCTGATCGCGCGGCGGCTTGTGGAACGCGGCGTTCGCTTCGTGCAGATCTTTACTCGAAATCAGGGCTGGGATCATCACGGCGCGATCCGGTCGCGGCTGGCGTACTCGTGTCAGAAGACGGACCGCCCGGCTGCGGCACTCGTCACGGACCTCAAGCAGCGCGGCCTGCTGGACTCCACCGTGGTTCACTGGGGCGGCGAGATGGGTCGTTTGCCGGTCATTCAGAACGACACGGGACCGGACAAAGTCGGACGCGATCACAACACGTATGGATTTTCCATGTGGCTGGCCGGTGGCGGGTTCCGGCGTGGCGGCACGTACGGAGCCACCGACGAATTCGGGCATCACGCTGTCGAGAATGTTGTCAACCATTTCGACTATCACGCGACGCTGCTGGATCAGTTTGGAATCTCGCCGGACAAACTCGGCTTCAAGCGCGGAACCCGGGAAGAGACGTTGCTCGACGGCCAGCCTGGAAAGATCGTCGAAGGGATCCTTGGCTGACAGCCGGTTGAAAAACGTGCCAGTGGCTTTGCCAGTGTTCGCCAAATCGGGCACGACGACACTCGGCCCGCCCTACTTCTTTGGCTCTTCTTTCTTTGGTTCCTCAGTTTTCGGGACGATCGTCAGCCAGAGCGAGGTCGTGTCGGTTGTGAACGTGGCCAGCGGTGCGGTGGCTTCGACCTGTTGCTTCTCGCCGTACGAGCCGACGATTCGGATTGGTCCGTTGAAGCCTGTTTTAGAATCCGCTTTCAGAGTCAGCTTGACCGCTTTTGACGAATCGCCTTTTGCTTCTGACTTAACGGCCTCGACAGTGACTCCTTCCGGAAGTCCTTCGACCGTGACTGAAACTTCTTCAGCGAACTTTTCGTTTCGAGTCACCGTGACGGGAATCTCAAGTGACTCGCCCTGCTTGACGATGAAGAAGTCGGCTTTGACGGCGAGGGCGACGGACGGGGCGGGGACTTCGCAGTGCAGTCGGTACGCGAACCGCCAGCCGCCATTGTCATACAGGTCGCGGATACAGACGCGATGCTCGCCGTCGGCCTTCGCGACGAACTTCACCAGCGAGTCAAACACGTTTCGCGCCGAATCATCAGACTCGATGACCACGTTACCTTCGGCATCGATGACGGTCACGACCGGGTCGAGCGGATGGCCAAGCGATCGCGACTCGACTCGAAAGTCAAGTCGCTCGCCCTTCTTCGCGGTGAAGTGAAACGCGTCTTCGTCACGCGGCTCGCCGATGACGCCGCAGACGACCGAGCCGGCGGTGATCTCGCCCGGCTTCGCCCGGTCGCAAGGTTCGGCTTCCACCAGGACCGGGCCGGTGAGTTTCGAAACGGGGACGGTGTTGGCGATTTCGCGGAGTCCGAATGCGTCGCCGATGAGCGAGGTGACCGCGACGGATTTCGTCAACGGCTCTGGCAGGTTCCAGCCGGCGAGTCCGACCGCAGCTCCGTCCTCAGTGATCGCTGACGGGACGGCGTGATTGGCGTACGGGCCGGTCGTCAGCGTCAGCCGGTAGCGATAGTCGGCTCCGCCCGCAAAGCGGATTGAGCTGTTGGGCGTCGCCGGAAAACCAAACACGCGAACAAACCATGTGCCGTCCTCGGGAGGCGTCACCGCGATGAGCGGATCGAATCCGTGGTCATCGTCGTTCTGCTCAAAAACGTTTCCATTCGGGCTCAGAACCTGCATGACCATGTCGACGGGGGCAGCCAGTCTCCAGTTGGAATCGATCGATGCGACCAGTGTCTGACCTTTTTTCACGGGCACGGAGAAGACGTCGACGTCTCCCGCAGCGGCAAGTTTGCCGTTCGCGACGCTGGGCTTGTCGATTTTCTGCGCTTTGGCGATCTCGTCGTTCGGTTCCGTCTCGTTGAGTTCCGGCAGAGTTCCCACGACGAAGGGGACCAGACTGGTCGCGCCTTCGGCGTTGGAGAATCTCACCCAGTGAAGCCCCGGCGCAGCCTCGTCGGGGACGGTGACTTTGAAGCTGTCACCTTTCTCAGGAATTTCGAATTTGAGTGACCCTTCGCTGCACCACACGGTCGTGCCTGGCTGATTCAGCTTGCCGCCGGCAGTGATCTCGGTCGTGCCTGGCCCGGCTCCCATCGGAAAGAGCGACTTCACATCCGGCGGAGCAGCCTTCGCAGGCGGGACGAAAAGCAGAAGAATCAGCGCGAGGGAGAAACGCATGAGTAGCCTCAACGAGGTGGACGGTCGGTGGCGAGGACTGTGGAGGGGCCAAGCGGGGATGTGGATTTTACGCCGGGCGGACGGAGGAGAACCACGGAAGACGCGGAAACCACGGAATGCGGCGGACTTTTTCTCACACGAAGGCACGCAGAGCCTGTCCTGCTTGCCTTGGTGACTTCGTGTGAGAATTGATTGCCTCGGCGTCGGGAGTCGATCTTGTCGCGTTTTGCCGAACGGAAATACCATCCGGGGTCCAGGGAAGATTTCGGTCCCGCCGAAAATGCATCAGGAGGATGCTCAGTGAGTCAGCTTACAACTCGAATCGACGGCCCCGTTGCCGTCATCGGTGATGTCCATGGGCAGGTCGATCAGCTTCTGGTCGTGCTTGACCGGCTTGAGCGGCTACCGGGTTTTGAAAATCGCTGGATCGTCTTTATCGGAGACCTCGTCGATCGCGGCCCCGATTCCAAGGGTGCGCTGGATGTCGTCTGTGACCTCTTTCTGCGGCATCCGAAGACGACGGTGATCTGCGGAAACCACGAGCTGGCGATGGCCGGAGCGCTGGGGTTGCTGCCGACTCCCGAGTATGCGAACTGGGAGGAACGCTGGGTGCGGGACTATCTGTCGGAAACGACCTTCACGTCGTTTGGCGTTGAGCACGGCGATCTGGCGGGGCTCAAAGCGAGCCTCAACGAGCGGCACATTGAGCTGCTTTCCGATCTGCCGTGGTGTGTTGAGCACCCTCAGAATTTATTCGTCCACGCGGGGCTCGATCCGAACACGCCGTTTGAGATGCAGATTCGAATTCTGCGTGAGCGGGATTTCACGCTCAATCGGCCACCCTGGCTGTGCTCAAAGACGTTCGTCAGTTCGCCCAGTCCCAGGGACTGCCCGGTGACGGTCGTGAGCGGTCACGTTCAAGTTCCGTCGGTGAAGATCGAGCCGAAGCGAATTCTGTGCGACACAACGGGAGGCAACGGCGGCGAGTTGAGCTGCGTGCTGCTGCCCGAGCGACTTGTGGTGAACTCCGGCAGCAACCCGGACCCGCAGACGGTCGAGGCGGATGGAAGTGCCGGTAAGAGCTGGTGGAAGTTCTGGTAATACGCGTCAGCAGACTGCGAGTCACGACGCAGACTGCGAGTCACGACTCGGTGTCTGTGTCGGACTCGATCCGCTGCTGAACTCCGATCAGCATTCGCCGATAGAGACCATTCTCCCCGGCCTCCAACTGCCGCGAGAGATGGGTGGCCAGCAACCGGCGAACTTCGGTGGCTGCCTCACGTGTGCCGTCGGTGTCTTCCAACCCGGCCAGCGCGAGCAGCGTCGACGCGTAGACCGTCTGGTACGAGCTGACTGATTCGTGCTCGCTTGCGAGGACTCGCTGAAGTTCAAGGGCTTCCTTCCAGGTTGCCCTCGCCGCATCGATATCTCCTCCCGCACGATGAATCGCCGCAAGGCGGGACAGCGAAGTCGACATCAGAGCCCGGTACTCGGCATAGGTCGGGTAGGCGGCAATCAGATTACGACAAATTGTGACAGCACGGCGGACGCGGAATTCGTACTCGGCATCCCGCTCACCCTCGGGACGCGTCACGTTCAGGCAGAGCGTGTCGGCCAGTTCGAACTGGTAAACGGGGACGTTGGGAAAGTCCGTTGTCAACGCGTCGAGATAGAGGATGGCCTCTTCGAGCGACTTTCTCTCCAGTTGGCGATGGCCGACCATTCGCGAAAATGTCATCCGATTTCGGAAGCACTGGGCGAGTGCCAGTCGGAAGCGACCACTCGACGGTTCCTGATCGATCAAACCGGTCAGCAGCGAGATCGCCTGGTCATAGGACTCGAGAATTAGGGAGACCTGAGAACGAGGGGCACGGAAACGGGAAGGGGGGCGAGACCTGTTTTCGGTGCGAGGAGCCCCGCCTTCCGCCTGCTGAGCGGCGCCCGATGTGGACGGAATCTGTACCGTCGTTGCCGGACCGGGACGTGTCGTTTCGCTGTTGCCAGGCGGTCGCGGATTCGATCCGGGCGGACTCCGATCCGGGTTCGTGGTGTTTTCTCCCCGGGGGGTTTCAGGGCGGCGGCGACCGGGTGGGCGAAAAGTTCCTTCGTCGGACAGCGCGGCGTAAAGACTGTTGACCCCCGTCCGTGAGCCAATCGAGCCGAGCAGATTATGAGCTTCCGCGAGGGCGAAGCGGCCTTCGGTCGTTGACATCAGTTCTTCGGATTCGATGATCAACTGCCGCGCTTTCAAGTGGAGCTCAAACGGTTCGCGAAACTCGCCGCGCCGGCTGAGCGTCACTCCCAGATCATTAATAATTCGGGCCTGCTCCAGGATCAGTGATGTGTTTTCCGGGTCGGCCTTCACGAGAGTTTCGACGATGGCCAATGCCTCGCGGTATGAGGCGGCGGCATCGTCGAGTCGGCCGAGTCGCTGGTGAATGTCGCCGATGATTCGCCGTGCGGCGGCACTTTGAACCTGCAGGTCCGCGCTGTTTCGACTGGCGAATTTGTCAAAGAATCGGAGCAGCGATTCGAGCAGTTCCGCATCGGCCTGCGTGACGACGGCGTCGCTTGAACTCGCCGGCGGGTCGGCAGGAGCACCGTCCTCGCCAGTGTCCTCGGCACTGGCGAACGTCATCGATTGCGGGATCCCGCGCGAAGCAATGTTCGAAATGATTTCCTCAAAAGCCCGCACAGCAATCTGCAGGTTGGCTTCGGCACGCTCGCCTTCGGACCGGGCGTGTTCCTCTTCCTGTCTGGCCTTTTCCGCGGCGGCGAGGGCCCGATTTCGCTCGATCTCCGCGGTGATCCGCTCGGAGTCGGCGGTCTTCCGTTCCCGTTCCGCATCGTTCAGGGCGAGTCCGGTCTGGTAGTTACCGATTGCGAAGACCACCGCCACCGCCACAAGCAGGCCGAGACTCAAGCTGCTCAGCGCGGCCATGGTCGGGTTACGGCGGGACCATCGCCAGAGACGCTCCACCGGAGTGATCTGGCGAGCTCGCACGGGGCGATCCTCGATAAAACTGCGCAGGTCAGCAGCGAGCTCAGCCGCGGTCTGGTAGCGGTGGGCCGGATCGGTCGAGCAGGCTTTCAGTGTGACCGTTTCAAGGTCGCGCGGGATGTTGCGGTCAAGCGAACGCGGCTTTGGAAACGTGCCATCGTGTTTCTGTCGAATCAAGATCGCGTGTCGTGACTCGGGAAACGCTGGCTGCAAAGTGAGCAGCTCGTACAGCGTCAGACCGAGGCTGTAGATGTCGCTCCGGGAGTCGCCCGCTCCGATGCACTGTTCGGGAGCCATGTAGCGCAGCGTGCCGATGATGTCGCCGGTTCGAGTGACCGCTTCCTGATCTTCGTGTCGGGCGAGGCCGAAGTCGGTAATCCACACTCCGCCGGCCCGATCGAACAGCAGATTCGACGGCTTCACGTCGCGATGGACGACGCCTTGATCGTGCGCGTAGGCGAGCGCGTCGGCGATCTCGGCCGCGATTCCCGCGACGCTGTCCCAGTAACGGCGGCCGAGTTTGCGCGTGACCTTGCGATGAGGCTCGGCCGGAGGTGTCTGCAGCGAGCCCGACAGGATCGTCCCGGAGAGAACGTCACTACTGTCCGTTGGTCGGCGGTAAGCCGCGGTCGAGGGAGCGGCGAGCAAGTTCTTTGTTCGGGGCGCGCGAGTGGTCGGGCTCAACTTCAGCGTCGCCGCGACCGAGGCGGCGGTCGGCCTTTGAGTCGACCCTGTCAGCAGAGCACTCGCTGCCATGTCCGGTGTGAATGAGTCGCTCGTTGACGATCCTTCGTCGGACGATTCGTCCGAATGGGCGACCTCTGTGCGACCAGCTCGGACCGTGGAATTGACACCAGCCCGGACCGAGTCAATCGCCTCGTTCAGCGGCACGCCATCGACAAGCTGCATCACGATAAAGTGGAGGCCGTCGCTTTCGCCCGTTCCGAAGACGGGAACAATGTTTGTGTGATGCAGCCTCGCCGCGGCTTCGGCCTCGCGTTTGAAACGCCGCAGTTCGTTTTCTGAACCGGAGATGCTGGGGGCGAGGACTTTCAGAGCGACAAACCGTTTAAGCGACTGTTGCTCTGCGGCGTAGACGACTCCCATTCCGCCGCGGCCGACTTCGCGAATGACGCGGAAATCGCCGAGCTGTTTCAGCCGCTTGGCATCGAGTCGCGCTGAGACCTGGCTGAGCTGCGTATCATCCTGCTGCTTCTTCCGAAACTGCTCCATCATCGCGATCGTCGGAAACAGCTCGCGGATGTCGGCTTCGAGATCGGGGTGGCGAATGACATATTCGGTGATCGACGGGTTTTCGCCTTCGCGCAGCCGTTCAGAAAACTCATCGGCGAGAACGTCGACCGGATTCAGTTCGTCGTCGTCCTCGAGGTCTTCGTGTTCGGCGATCATGGATGAGACTCCGGCGGTGCGTCGATTCCCATTCTGTCATGGAAGGCGGGAAACTGCACGAGGACATCCCGCAAACGCCGCAAAGCGCGGATGTATCGATTGCTTGCCGCTGTGCTGCCAATCTGCAGGACCTCGGCGACCTCTTTATTCGTGAGCAGCTCGAAGTGACGCAGGGCGAGCACTTCCCGATCCACGTCGTTGATCGTGTCGAGGGCCTCGCGCAGTTGCTCGATTTCCTCGCCCCGCATCATCGCCTGGCTGGGTGAGGTTAGCTGTGCACACAGAGCACGGGCGATCGAGCCGCCCGTCGTGAAGTTGCCTGGCTCACCCCGCAGCCGGACATCGCGATTGGCATCGCGCTTCAGACTGAGATGTCGCCGGTGGAAACCGAGCAGAGTTTGCCAGGTGATCTGTCTTACCCAGACGAAAAACGAAACGTTGGGTTTTGCCAGGTACTGATCCAGTCGGCGGGCGATTTCGATCCACGCTTCCTGCAGAACGTCTTCGGTGTCGACCCGTCCGATCAGTCGGCGATCCATCCGGAAATCGATGATCGCGACCAGCCGGCGGCGATAGATTGCGAAGAGGACGGACGCGGCATCTACTCCGCCTTCTTCAAGTCTGGCAACTTCTTCCGACATGAGCGGTCTCTGGGGCAGTTTCGCGGTGGTCCGTTCGAGCGCCGCACGGATCCCGTATTATTCCGTTTATTCCGTAGGAGACGGTGCCCCAACCACCGATTTCAGCTCACGACTCTACCAGAAGCGGCGGACCTCAGAAAACGCCGAACATCGACGGAGCCCCCACAAATTCAAAGTGTTGTCGCATTCTGGGACGCATAGCAGGCCATAACTGCCCATTCAGCCGGAGTTGACTCGATGAAGATCCGCCTTTCTCTCACAGTTTTACTCGTCACGATGGTTACCGGTTCGAGCGTCCTTGACGCGGCCGATTGGTCCCGCTTCCGCGGCCCGAACGGGTCCGGAGTCAGCACCGATGACGCTCCGCTCCCTACCGAGTGGAGCGAAACGAAAAACCTGAAGTGGAAAGTGGAGCTGCCAGGTCCCGGCTCGTCGTGCCCGATCGTCGTTGGCGAAAAAGTCTTCGTCACCAGCTGGACGGGCTACGCGGACGGCAACGGCGAGGGTTCGATGGAGGAACTCGAGCGGCACCTGATCTGCCTCGACCGGAAGACCGGCAAGGAGCTTTGGAAAAAATCCGTCACCGCGAAACTGCCCGAGGACACCTACCGTGGAATGTTCGCTGAAAACGGCTACGCGACTCACACGCCCGTTTCTGACGGAGAAGTCGTCGTCGCGTTCTTCGGAAAATCCGGCGTCCACGCTTACGACATGGACGGCAAAGAGTTGTGGAACGCGAATGTCGGCACGGAACTCGACCGCCGTGGCTGGGGTTCAGCTTCCAGCCCGGTGCTCTACAAAAACCTCGTCATCGTGACGGCTTCGGTCGAAAACCACGCGGTCGTCGGCCTCGACAAAAAGACCGGTAAGGAAGTCTGGAAACAGGAGGCCGAGGGCTTTGGCAGCACCTGGGGAACTCCGGTCCTGGTCGATGTGGAGGGCGGCACGGAACTGGTCATCGGAGTGCCGTACGAATTCTGGGCACTCAATCCGGACACGGGAAAACTGTTGTGGTACTGCGAGGCGCTCGGCACGAACTCGATGTGCTCCAGCTTGGTCGCTCACGACGGAATCGTTTACGGCATCGAATCCGGACCGGGTGGCGGCGGAGCGATCGCGGTGAAGGCCGGCGGTAAAGGCGACGTCTCAAAAACTCACGTCGTTTGGCGAGGCTCGGACAGTTCGCGAGTCGGCACGCCGCTGATCCACGGCGAAAAAATGTACTTCGTCAACGGTGGAGTCGTCGGCTGCCTGGACGCGAAGACCGGCAAACGCGTCTACCAGGGTCGACTGAGCGGCGGCACACCGGCAGCGGCCAGCGGCGGAAACGATGGCGAGGCGCGCCCCAGTGAAGAGGAAGGACGTCCCAGCTTCGGCGGCCAGGGCGGCGGGCGGACGCGCGGCGGGCGAGGCGGCTACGGCGGCGGACAGGATTACTCATCCGCCGTGATTGCCGACGGAAAGCTGTTCTACGCCCGCCGAGGCGGAGACGTCTTCGTCGTGAAACTCGGCGACGAATTCGAACAGCTCGCCTCAAACCGCTTCGAGTCCTCCGCCGGAGACTTCAACGCCGCCCCCGCGGTGAGCGACGGGCAACTCTTCATCCGATCAAGCAAGACGCTGTACTGCGTCTCGGCCGAGTAAGGCCAGCGGTTCCTGCTTCCTCAGTTGAAACAGAATGGGAGGGCGAAGCTCCTGCTGAGCCGGTCCGTGCAACGCGGCTCGGCAGGAGCCTCGCCCTCCCGACGTTTTCAAGCCTCAACGAGGTCCCGGGCGGTTGACCTTCGTCGCACCCTTGTCCTCCCCCGGCGTCGTCTTGCGATAATCCTTCACGCCGAGGGCCTTGCCGGTCTCACGGTCGAACGAGTCGTGTGAGATCTCTTCCGGCACGCTGTCGTGAGTTTCCTCCATCCAGCGGTCGAGGGTCTGCGACAGTAACGCCCGCTGGATGTTGTAGTCCGGCCGGCCGACAAGATTCGTCAGCTGGTGCGGGTCGCCTCGGAGGTCGTACAGCTCAACGGCCGGGCGCGGTGCGAGAAAGACGTCTGATTGGGCCGGCGTCAGTTTTTTCGCATCGCGTTTCGCCTCGAGGCTGGCGTGTGACGGCGACCGCACCGAATCGGCCGGGCCCTGCCACGCCTGGTACGGACGGAAGTTTTTGATGAGCAGGAAGCCGTCGCCGCGAACACCGCGCCCGTGAGCTTCGTAGTCGTGCCAGTTGTGTTCAGAGAAAGCGAACTTGCGGACTTGTGTCGCCGTCCGAGCCAGCAGCGGCTGCAGGCTGACACCCTGCATCGTCTCGGCCGGCTTGAGGCCGGCGACATCGAGCACTGTCGGGGCCAGGTCGATGACACTCACCAGGCTGTCGCTCGCCCGGCCGGATGTTTTGATCCCGGCCGGCCAGTGCGCCACAAGAGCCGTCTTCATTCCGGAGTCGTGAATCCGCGTCTTGGCTCGCGGGAACGGGCGACCGTTGTCGGCCAGGACGAAGATCAGCGTGTTGTCCAGCTCGCCCTGAGATTTCAGCTCAGCCACGACCTCACCGATGTAGTGGTCGAACCGAGTCACCTCGTTGTAGTACGAGGCGAGGTCCTGCCGGGTTTCCTCATCGTCGACCAGAAAGGGCGGCACGATGACATCGGCCGGTTTGTGCATCGGCCCGTAGCGGTCGTCGTCCCACTGTTTGTCGCCGTCCCAGTCGCGGTGAGCATCGTACGCAGCGAACCAGAAGAAAAACGGTTTGTCCTTCGGTCGGTCTTTCGTCACGGTGACCCAGTTCGCGTGGCCGCCGCTGTTTCCTTTCGCCCGCCCGCCGTCGACATGGTCAAACGGTTTCGGTCGAGTTTCTCCCTCCGGCCCTTTGGTCGAGGTCATGTGATGCTTGCCGCTGAGGGCTGTGTAATAACCCGCCTCGCGGAGCAGTTCCGGAAACCACGGCAGGTTCCCGGCAATCGGCAGATGCAGCTCGGCGGCCTTCCCGTTGTTGTGCGGGTAGCGGCCGGTGATGATGCTCGAGCGACTCGGACTGCAGCTGCTCGCCGTCAGATACGCGTGGTTAAACCGAAGTCCGTTCGCGGCCAGAGCGTCAACGTGAGGAGTCCTCGCCGCCTCGTTCCCGTAACAGCCATAGTCGTTCCAACTGACGTCATCGGCGATGAAGAATACGACGTTCGGCTTTTCGGCCGCGCGGGCTGAGCCAGGAAGAGCCGCAGCGAAAAGAAGAGCGAGTAGAAGAAATCTCATGGCGGTTTCTTTCAGCAGAGGCGAGTCATATCCGGATGCGATTGTGAGCCGACCGGCTGACCTCGACAAGCATCCTCTCCACTGAGGTGCCGCGTTGTGCCGTTCTTCGCAGACCGGCTATCCTTCCCGCTCGATTTGAGGACGACACGAGTGTCCTTAACTAACCCGAGGAGGCTGTGAGTTTTTCAATGTGGCAGGCACACTCCGTGTGCCGTCCGCCCGAACCTGCCCTCAACCCCGTATTTTCGGGGCATACGGCACACGGAGTGTGTCTGCTACTTTCAATTTTTCGAAAAACTCACAACCCCGAAGCGTCAGCGAGGGCGCATGCTGAACGACCTTCGTCCCTCGCTCACGCGTCGGGTTACTTCTGAAACGCTGATCCACCTGGCAACCACCGCCGAGACGAGACACTCATGGCCGAAAGCAAATACCTGACCGCTCCGGATCCAAAGCAGACCGGCTGGCCGCGCGGGGTGAAATACATCATCGGTAACGAGGGTTGCGAGCGGTTCAGCTTTTATGGCATGAAGGCGATCCTGCAGGTCCACCTGACGGTCCTGTTCGCGGCAACGGGAATGCTGGAAAACGCGGCGGGAGACAGTGCCCAGCACATGTACCACCTGTTTGTCGCGGCGACCTACGCTCTGCCGATGGTCGGGGCGATTATCTCGGACCGGCTGCTCGGAAAGTACAACACGATTCTGTGGCTCTCGATGGTCTACTGCCTCGGCCATGCGGTGCTCGCTGTGGGCGAGAACTCGATCGGCGGCATGTGGCTTGGGCTGGCTCTGATCGCGATCGGTTCGGGCGGAATCAAGCCGTGCGTGTCGGCTCACGTCGGAGACCAGTTCGGCAAAGGCAACTGGAACCTCGTCGAGAAAGTGTTTCAGGGATTTTACTTCATCATCAACTTCGGGTCATTCTTTGCGACCCTCGCGATTCCCTGGACGCTGGCCAGGTTCGGGCCGAGCATCGCCTTCGGCATCCCTGGCATTCTGATGTTCGTTGCGACCGTCTTCTTCTGGATGGGCCGAAAGGACTTTGTCCATGTCCCACCGAGTCCTGGTGGCCAGACCGGCCTGCTCGACACCTTGAGCGGGCTGCTGCTGTTTATCGGTGCGATCGGCCTGCCTCTGTTTTTCTGGGGAGTACTTCCCACTTCAATGTGCATCATTCTGACTGTGTTCTGTGTCGCAACCGGTCTGTGGATTTTCTACGAGAGGCAGGCCATCAGTGAGGACGACGGATTCCTGACCGTGATGCTGTACTCGATAGAAGCCGCAATCCAGGGGAAAAACAAAGGCGGATTCTTCTCGGCCGCCACGGAGAAATACGGTGAGGATGCCGCCGAAGGCCCGCGAGCCGTCCTCAGGATTATCAGCATCTTCTTCCTTGTGAGCGTTTTCTGGGCTCTGTTCGACCAGCACGGCTCCAGCTGGGTTCGCCAGGCAAAACAGATGAACCTGTTCGTGGGGAGCCTGGAACTTCTGCCGAGTCAGATTTCCGCCCTCAACCCGCTGATGGTGATGGCGCTGATTCCGTTCAACAATTTCTTCCTGTATCCCTTCCTGGAAAAACGCGGGTACGAAATGAGCCCGCTGAAGAGGATGTCGATCGGAATGTTTGTCGCCAGCCTGGCGTTTGTGGCCGTGGCGCTGGTTCAGGTTGCGATTACCACCTCGGGCGAGGGGACAGTGAATGTCCTGTGGCAGATCGTTCCGTACCTGCTCATGACGCAGGCCGAAGTCATGGTGTCCATCACGGGCCTCGAATTTGCATACACCCAGGCCCCGACAAAAATGAAGTCCACCATCATGGGCTTCTGGCTGCTTTCCGTTTCGCTCGGCAACAAACTGACGGCCATGCTGACCGGATTCGGCGACATGAGCCTGACGGGTTTCTTCTGGCTGTTCGCCGGACTGATGGCGGCCGCGGCCGTCCTGTTTACGTTCCGGGCCTCGTTCTATAAGTACCGGTCCTACACTCAGTAGGCGTCGTCGGAGGGTCAGCCACCAGATCCAGCGGAGCGGCGCGAGCCGCCCGGTTTTGCATGGGTAAGAGTGCGCTCGGACCGGACGGCTTGTGCCGTGCCGCTACTTTTCAACCGGCTGCTAACGGTCATGCGAGTACACGTAGTCCGGCTCGTCCGGGCGGCGGCGGGTTCGAAAATACAGACCCAATAGCAGCAACCAGGCCCCACGGGTCTTCCGGCGAGCGGTCTCCGAAGCTCAGCCGACCTTCGGCAATCGTCGCGTCACGGATGCAGCGAACGTCGATCCAGGCCTGGGCCAGTCGAACCTCATTCCGACCCGGCTTGACATCCGGCGTCAGAGTGAGAGCTGAGGCCACGAAACAGACTCCGCCGATCACCAGCGCGGTCAGAAAATCGACCAGCGAACGGCAGCCAGAGGCCATGGCGTTGTTCCATTATCGGAGGCAGTGGTGGCAGACGCTTAGACGACTCAGGCCAACGCCCCTCAAGGCGTCTGGTTATCACCTGAGTCGCTGATGCCAGTTGCACCGATCTTCTTCTCGGTCTTCCACATGAAGAACGCGAAGATGCCGGAGGTGACGATCTGAATCGCGAGGTAGCTCAGGATCACATCTGGCCCGTGGACCATCAGAAACGTCGCCACCCAGGCGATGAGTCCGAGACCCAGATACAGGCGAAGCGATTGAGATTTTGAGGCAGATTTCGTGGCTGAGCTCGGCATCGTGGATTGATCGGTTTGGCAGGGGTCTGGCGGGTGGGGGGTGTGTTATAAGTCCGTGATTATGTCTGTAAAGTAGTTACGGGTTGTTTTATCAAGTTTCTCTGAACCCGGAATCGACGCAGCTCCTGATCGTTGCTCACGCGAGACCGGTGCTCAAAGCCGCTGAGTCTGTCCGGTTTCCGCCGCGGCCAGCATGGCCAGCACGGCGGCGACGCCGGCTCGACCGTCCGCAGGAGTGCCCTCGCCACCTGGCTTTCCGCCGATCGAATTCACAAACGCCTGAACCTGGTCGCAGTAGGCCTGCATCCGGTTCATGCTGAAGGCCGAGTTCGCGTCGGTATGGCCGACCGGCGGCTGCTCGTAGACGGTTTCCCACTTGCCTGCCTTGCCGAGCTGCACGCGGCTGTACGGGTCGTGATCGATGATCCCCTCGTCGCCCATGAACCGAAATCGAAACTCCTCACCCGAAAAGACCGGCGAGGGGCACACGCTCGACGACCAGAACGAGGCCATCGTCCCGTCCGAAAACGACAACAGAGACATCGTCGTGTTTTCGTTGGGGTTCTCCTCGCGAAATGTCCCGCTCTGAGCGGCTGCCGAAACGAGGTCCGCGCCCAGGCACCAGCGGCACAGATCGATCGTGTGGGGAGCACTGTTGATCAAATGCGCGATGGCTCGCGGGTCGGTCCACCAGCTCCACGCCCCGCCGAAACCGGGGTCGGACCGCATCGCCGCGATGTCAAACAGAGCCGACGTCTGAATGCAGCGAACCTTGCCGATCGCTCCCTCTTTGACCAGCCGCTGAGCCGTCTTGTTCGACTCGCGAAACCGCTGGTGATAACCCAGCGACAGGACGAGCCCTTTTTCCGCGAACGCGGCAGTCATCCGGTCGCAGTCCTCAAGGCTGGTCGCCATCGGTTTTTCGACGAGCACGTGCACGCCGGCCTCGGCACACGCCAGAGCTTCCTCACAGTGCAGCCAGTGCGGGGTCGAGATAATCACCGCATCGACGTCGCCTCGCGCGAGCAGGCTGGCGAGGTCCGGTTCGGTCGCGATGCCGTAATCCTCAGCGAGCTTCCCGGCCCGGCTGCCACCCGTCACCGCGACTGGAACCGTCGAGTCCAGCTTGGCCGCGGCATCGACATGAGTCCGTCCCATAAAGCCGGACCCCGTGACGCCAATTCGAATCTGTGACATGGATCAGTCTTCCGTTCTTTGCGCTGCCCGGCAGCGCAGCTTTGATCGTGCCCGTTCGGCGCAGGCTTGAACACACGCCGCTCTGTCGGGATGCTCCCGTGCTCAACCCGCCTCCGCAACCAACCTGCCGAAAGACCACTCATGAGAAACAGCAAGACGCTCGCAAAAATCCGCAATGGTGAGGTCGTGCGGATGTGCTGCCTGGGCCACTTTATTCCGTCGTTCATCGCGCAGGCGGCTCACTTCGGTTTTGACTGCATCTGGCTGGACTGTGAGCACCGCACCTGGACGGACCGTGAGCTGCAGACGGTTCTCGCCTACTTTCACAAATACGACATCGACTGCATGCTCCGCGCGCCGACGACCGAGAAGACCCGGCTGTACCGCTACCTGGAAGACGGAGCGACCGGCCTGATGATCCCGCACGTGTCGACCCCCGAGAAAGCCGCGCAGCTGGCGGACGACGTCAAGTTCCCGCCGATCGGCAATCGAGGCATCGACGCTGCCGGCCTGGACAGCGATTTTTATCTGCACACAAAAGAGCACGGGGCTGACAGCTACGTCGAGCACGTCAACGAGCAGACGTTTCTCGTCGTGCAGATTGAGACTCCCGAAGCCGTCGAAAATGTCGACACCATCGCCGCGACGCCAGGAGTCGACGGCATGTTCGTCGGCCCGGGAGATCTGGGCCTCCGCCTGAAACACTACGACGGAGACATGACGATCGACTCTGCCTTCGAAGCCGTTTCTGCAGCCGCAAAGAAACACGGCAAAGCCTGGGGAACCCCCGCCGGCACGCTGGAGCAGATGCAGAAGCTCCAGGGCCTGGGAGCCCAGTTGATCAACCACGGCGGAGAATTCATGGCGATCATGAACGCGCTGGAAGCCAGCTCAGCAGACTTCGACCAGCTGAGCTGAGTTCGGAATCATCGGGGAGGGCGAAGCTCCTGCTGAGCCTGGGTCTACAACTGACTAACCAGAATGCGGCTCGGCAGGAGCCTCGCCCTCCCATCCGCGTCTGAGACTCACTCAGAAGTGGCAGCCTGAATCTTCGCTTCCAGTTCGGCGGCTTTTTTCTTTGCTTCCTCGATGGGCAGGCCGGCTTTCACTCCGGGGCGTTTGTGGCCGATGTGGCTCAGCCAGGCGTTGTGGAGCAGGACTTCCCTCTGCTCGACCAGTTTCAACAGCTCCGGATCCGGGTCGCCGTGAATCTCGAACTTCACTGCCGCCAGAATCGCTTTGGCGAGGACCACCTGGCCTTCGTTGTTCACGTGGACTCCGTCGGGTGACATCGTGAAGTCCGGATCCTTTTTTCGCTTCGCCTCAACGTACTTCGTCACCGGCGTGTGAAGGTCGATGACGAAGGCCTTGTCGCGCTGAGTCAGCAGCCAGTCCGAGTACTTTTTGAGGACGTCGTCATAGCCCTCGTAAATGGCGAACCAGGCGTACTTCTCTGCGCCGAGCGGTCGCAGCTTGCCGGCCTTCTTCAACGGCAGCGGGTCGAACGCCGGTGGCGTCATCAGGATGAGCGTCGCGCCGGACTTGTCGACCTTGCGAATAATCTCGGCGATGCCCTTCTTGTACGCCTCAAACCGTTCCTCGCTGAACGGGTAATAAATGCCGTCGTTCATGCCGTAGCAGGCGAAGACGACATCCGGTTGGATTTTTTCGAGAGCCCGTTCGAGCCGCTCATGAACGTCGGGTCGCGGAAACGGGTGATCGGGTTCGGACAGACCGCTGCACGTTTCGCTCGGCAGGCCAAGATTGATCAGCTCGGAGTACGGCCCCTGTTTCTGATTCGTCCTCAGCTGAGCCTCAATCCACGCGACGTAGTGCCCGGCGTGGGTGATGGAATCGCCCATGAAGAGAATCTTGTTGGGCGAATGAATCACGCCCGGCGGAATCGTGGTGGCCAGCTTGTCTTCGGCGAGGCTGCTGCCGGCAAGAATCACGAACAGAAGCAAGGCTGAAATGAGGCGGTTCATGAGGAATCCTTTGCAGGGAAGTCGTCGTGGGTGGAGTTACGTCAGCACTCGACGATTTCAGACTTCGTACTCTCGACAAAGCCAACGACGTCGGCGGTTTCTTTTTCGGGAACGTCGAACTCGGCCAGCGTCGCTTTGACGTGACCGATGAAGATCGTCCAGTCGCTCTTGCTGATCCGCATGCCGCGGTGAGTCGTCGTCATGTCGCGTCCCGTGTAGAGCAACGGGCCGCCGGCACTCGCGCAAAGAAAATCGATCAGCAACTGCTTTTCCCGGTCGAGCCCGTCCTGTCCGCGATGAGCCCAGAACCGCCCGAGCTGTCCGTCCGCCATCAGCCGCCCGATGAGGTTTCCCGCGACGGCCGCAACGGCATCATACCCGCCCAGCCGCTGATAAAGTGTCGCCGATGTTTCCGTCATGCCGCGTTCTCCCTGAGGGTTTTTCGAGTTGCTTCGGAAGGGGAGTATCCAGCCGGGCGGGCTGCGGCTCAACCGACGAGGCAACTTCCGGCAATGCCTGTCTGACAGGGAGACACTCAGCGCAGAGACGCAAAGTGGCAAAGGATCGCAAAGAGCCCCTTGGAAAAACTGAACTGGAATTTCCTTTGCGAATTCTCTGCGCCTTTGCGTCTTTGCGCTGCAGACTGAGACTCAAAACACTTCGATCTGAGGCGACTTCTGAATACGATGCTGGGCTCCAGTCACCCGTCCGAAAAAGTCGACGGCTTACCCATGAAGAAGAATTCACCATCCAGTTCTCAGTCGTCGGGCGTTTCCCGCCGGGACGCCATCCATGCGGGCGGCCTGGGTGCTCTTGGATTGACGCTGCCTCAACTGCTGGCGTCGCGATCGGCAGGCGCCGCGGAAACGAGTCAAGCGGGCGGAGCGGGTCTCGCCTTTGGAAAAGCGAAGTCGGTAATCCTGTTCTGGTTGAGTGGCGGGCCACCTCAGCATGAGACGTGGGATCCAAAACCCAAAGCTCCCGCGGAGATTCGTGGTGAGTTCGGTGCAATTTCGACGAAGACTCCGGGGCTTCACATTGGCGAGCTGATGCCGAAGGCGGCTCAGCTGACGGATAAGATCGCGGTTCTGCGAGCCGTCGTGTCCGGCGACAATTCGCATTCGTCGAGCGGCTATCAGATGCTGACCGGCGTGCCGCACGTTCCGCTCAGCCAGGAAAACGCGATCTCGAAAGCGCCGAATCTGTGGCCGTCTCTCGGGGCGATCCTGCGAACGCTGCGTGAAGACCGCGGCGGCCTGCCGTCGGCGATCACTCTGCCAAAGTACATCGCAAACGTCGGCGAGATTCACTGGCCCGGTCAGGACGGCGGCATCCTCGGGCGACAGTTCGACCCGTGGCTGCTGATCTGCGATCCGAACGACCCGAAGTTTGAGATCCCGGATCTCGCTCTGCCAACAGACACGTCGCAGGGTCGCTTCGATGCTCGACGAGGCCTCCTGAGGGAGCTTGCCGAGTCCGCTCAACATCTGCAGGCGGCACGGCGGGTTCAGCAGTTTGACCAGCACAGCACGCAGGCACTCGACCTTCTGTCAGGAAGCCAGGCCCGAAAGGCCTTCAAGCTCGACGAAGAATCGGACGCGACGCGCGACCGCTACGGCCGTACGAAGTTCGGGCAGTCGGTGCTGCTGTCGCGACGGTTGGTGGAGGCCGGCGTGTCGCTCGTCCAGGTCAACTGGCAGCAGATCAAGGACAAAGAAAACAACGGCTCGTGGGACATCCACAAATCGTACGCGCCGTGCTGCCGCGACTTTCTGATGCCGATGATGGACCAGGCCTATTCGGCTCTGATCGAGGACCTGGAAGATCGAGGTCTGCTCGAAGACACACTCGTCGCCTGGATTGGCGAGTTCGGGCACACTCCGAAAATCAACGGCAACGGCGGCCGGGATCACTGGGGCAGCGTCTTCTCGTGCGCTCTCGCCGGAGCAGGGATCAAAGGCGGTGTCGTTCACGGCGAGTCCGACAAACACGCGGCGTACCCGATCTCTGGACGAGTCGCCCCGCGCGACATCGCCGCGACGATTTTTCACTCGCTGGGCTACTCACCGGAAACGCCAATGTACAACCAGTCCGGCCAGCCATTGCCGATCAGCCGCGGCCACGTCATCGACGCGATCCTGTAGTCGCCCGGGTCCGATCCAGACACAGAGGCAGTCCATGCTTCAACTCAAAGGCAACATCTTTGGCGGCTCGACACCGATCAGCCGGCGAGGATTTCTCACCGTCGGCGGTCTCGCGCCGCTGGGAGTGAGCCTCGCGCAGGTGATGGCCACTCGGCAGGCGAAGGCCGAGCCCTCGAAGCAGCAGACCTCGGCCATTCTCTTTTTTATGGCTGGCGGACCATCGCACATCGATATGTACGATCGAAAACCGGATCAGGTCGCAGAAGTGCGAGGTCCGTTCGGCGGCATCTCGACGAATCTGTCTGGTCTTGAGGTGTGTGACTTGATGCCGCGTCACGCGGGCATCGCGGACAAGCTGTCTGTTGTGAGGTCGATCACGCACAACCTTGGAGTTCACGACGACGCGACGCACTGGCTGCAGACGGGCTACCCGCTGCTGAACGCGAGGCAGCAGGGGCAGCAGAATCCCAGCCAGGGTTCCGTGGTGTCGTTCTGCCGCGACGACGGTCGACAGCAGATTCCGCCGTATGTCTGCATTCCTGAGGATTACCGGCGGCACATGGGTTTTTATGAGTCCGCGGCGTTTCTGAGCTCCCGGCACAACGCGCTCAACTCGGGAGGCGATCCCAGCGTCGGCAATTATCGAGCTCCGGATTTTTCGCTGCCGAAGGACGTGGGCGTGTCTCGAATGGACAGTCGGCGAGACCTCTTCGCGGGCCTCGACCAGCTTCACCGGAAAGTGACCTCAGAGAGGCAGTTCGTGGACCTCGACGATGTCCAGCAACAGGCCTTCGAACTGGTTTGTGGAACGCAGGCCCGCCAGGCGTTCGACCTCTCACAGGAATCCGACTCGCTGCGTGACCGCTACGGCCGGCATGCGTACGGGCAGTCGGCCCTGCTCGCGCGGCGGCTGGTTGAGGCCGGTGTCTCATTCGTCACGATCAATCTTTATGAGAAAGACGTCGACTGGTGGGACGACCATTACTCCATCGAGAAGAACCTGCGGAAGCGGCTGCCGGTCTACGATCAGGCACTCGCCGCGCTGATTGAGGATCTGGCCGATCGCGGTCAGACCGACAACGTTCTTGTGGCGGCCTTCGGAGAATTCGGCCGCGGCCCGCGGATCGACGCGAACGCCGGGCGAGGTCACTGGCCGAAGGCGATGCACGCGGTCCTCAGTGGAGGCGGCCTTCGCTCGGGCCAGATCGTTGGCTCGACAACGTCGGATGGGGGAGAACCACTCGACCGGCCGCTCAAGCCGGAAGACCTGCTCGCGACGATTTACCACACGCTCGGCATCGACCATCAGCTGACCGTGCCGGACCGTCAGAACCGTCCGATCCCGATCCTGACGACAGGTGAGCCGATTCGAGAACTCGTCGGCTGAGAACGAACGGTGCGCGGTCGTTCCTTCTGTTCAAAATGCCTGACTGGATCTCGCAGTCTGTAAGATGGCCTTTCCAGCGCCGTTGGATGCGCGAGGGACGGCCTGAAGGCCAACCTACGGAGGTGCTTATGAAGCCGTGTCTGTTTTCGGTCAGCTATGCCGGCTTCTGGGGACAGGAGTCGCTCGACACAAACGGCTTCGTCGAGCACGCCGCCGAGCTGGGTTACGGCTCCGTCATGATTGCGGGAAAGAGGCCGCACGCCTCGCCGCTCGACATGAACGAGGAAGCGGTTGCCGTGCTGCGCGCGACGCTCGATCGAACCGGAGTTGAGTGCAGCATCCTGGCGGCCTACACGGATTTCGGCGGGACGGTCGCGGCCGAGGTGCCGTATCTGGAAATGCAGATTTCGTACATCGAGTCGCTGTGCCGGATCGGCCGGCAGTTGGGGGCGAGAGTCTGTCGAGTCTTCACGTCTTACGAAGTCAACGGCGTCAGCCCGCACGCCACGTGGAAACAGACAGTGACCTGCCTCCGGGAAATCTGCGATCGGGCGGCCGACTTCGGCATCACGATCGCCGTGCAGAATCACCACGATATCGCGGTCCAGTCGGAAGCTCTCGTGGAACTGCTGTTCGACGTCGACCGAAAAAACTGCGGCCTCGGATTTGACGCGTGGTCGCTCGCACTGAGGGGCGAAGAACTTCACGAAGCGGCGCGGACGATGGCACCTTACTCGGTCATCACGACGAACGCCGACTACCTGCGGCTGCCGAGATTCCGCTACCGGCCGGAGCTGATCTCGTACGAGTCCGCCGGACCCGACCTCGTTCGCGCTGTCCCGTTCGGCGAGGGCTTCATCGATTACGAAGCGTTTTTCTCCGGTCTGAAAGAAGGCGGCTTCGACGGGCTCGCCACTTACGAAATGTGCTCACCCGTCCGCGGCGGCGGCTCGATGGAGAACCTCGACCGCTACGCCCGCGCGTATCTCGACTGGATGAGCGGGCACGGATTCGTGTGATTGATTATTCTTCCCGCGTTGCTGTCCCAGCCAGTTTGACCTCACGAGACTCACCCATGCTGAACCGCACGCTCGCTCTGCTTTTCGCAACGTGTCTTCTCGGCTCGCCGGCCTTCTCTCAGGACGACATCGACTTTGGCGACGTCACAGAGAAACACACGATGATCCCGATGCGGGACGGAAAGCACCTTTCGTCGTACCTTTACTATCCGTCAGGCAAAGGGCCCTGGCCGGTCATCTTTGAGCAGCGTTATGCCAGCCTGCGAGCGAACTCGACACGGCTTGCGGCCGCGGAAGTCGCGCGAGCTGGCTACGTCGTGGCCCTCGTCAATTATCGAGGCACTCACAAGTCGGAAGGCAAGTGGGTCGGCTATCGAGCTCTGCAGTGGGGCGAACTGTCCGACGGCTACGACACCTGCGAGTGGCTGGCGACGCGGGACTGGTGTACTCGCAAGGTCGGCACGTTCGGAAGTTCTCAGGGCGGATACGCTCAGAATTATCTCGCGGTGACTCAGCCGCCGCACCTGACGGCTCAGTACATGGTCGACACGGGACTGAGCCTCTTTCAGGAGGGATACCGCATTGGGGGCACGACTCGACCCGAGCGGTTTAAAGGGATGGACGCGATCTGTCGCGACCCGAAAGACAACGCGGCTCTCCTGGCCGAATGGTTCCGTCATCCGACTTACGACGACTACTGGCGCGACGAAGACTGCACGCTCCACTTCGACAAGATGAACGTGCCGTGTTTCACGATCGGAAGCTGGTACGACTTCATGAATCAGGGGTCGATCGCCAGCTACGTCGGGCGACAGCACAAAGGCGGAAAGAATTCGCGCGGAGTTCAGAAGCTCGCCATCGGACCGTGGCTGCACGGTCGCACGAACAAGGGCAACAAAGTCGGCGAGCTGGTTTATCCGGAGAACGCGACCTGGGATGTCCACGTCCACATGGTCAAGTGGTTTGATCACTACCTCAAAGGCAAAAACAACGGAGTCACCAACGAGCCAACCGTCCGCTACTACGTCATGGGAGCGGTCGGCGAGGACGGCGCTCCCGGCAACGTCTGGCGCGAGGCTGACGATTTTCCTCCCGCCGCAAAAGAAACGTCGTTCTTCCTGCACGAAGGCGGCGGGCTTTCGGGGAAGAAGCCAACCGCAGAGAAAAGCTCTACGAGCTACCTCAGCGATCCGCTCAACCCGATGTTGATCCCCGGCCGCGGATTTCCGGGAGCCCAGGACGCTCGCCCGTTTGAAGAGCAGGCCGAAGTCCGCACGTTTACGACCCAGCCACTTGAATCGCCCGTCGAGTGGACCGGGCGGGCGAAGGTCGAACTCAAGATCTCCTCGACCGCACCGGACACCGACCTGCTGGTTCGAATCAGCGATGTCTACCCGGACGGCCGATCGATTCTGATCGTCGACTACCCGCTGCGAGCTCGTTACCGCGACGGCTTTGAAAAGGAAGTCTTCATGAAGCCGGGCGAGGTCTACACGATGAAGTGGGACATCGGCTGGCTGAGCCAGGTGTTCAACAAGGGCCATCGTGTCCGGGTCACCGTCGCCAGCACCGGCTCGCCGCTTTACGAACCGAACCCGCAGAACGGAAAACCGTCAACGATCGAGTTCCCCAAAGATGCGCAATCGGCGACGAACACGATTCACCACAGCAAAGTGCACGCCTCGCGGATCATCGTGCCGGTCGCAAAGTGACACGTCGTAGGGAGGGCGAGGCTCCCGCCGAGCCGCACGCGCACCAGGAAACCGAGCAGCTATCATTGCGATTGCGGCTCGGCAGAAGCCTTGCCCTCTCACACTGCTTGCGAGACACAATTTAAATGGCAATCTGCATCGACAGCTCACTCTCCGCGGCCGATCTGCTTCCGGCAATCGACCGAATGTGGCAGGCGGCAGGCCAGAAGATCCTGTCGATCGAAGAGTCCTGCACTCAGTCCGGACAGACTCCGGTCTTTACCGTCGAAGGAAAATACCAGCCCCAGGGCTGGACCGAGTGGACTCAGGGTTTTCAATTCGGTGCGGCGATTCTGCAATTCGATGCGACGGGGGACGAGCAGTTTCTGGAACTCGGCCGCCGCAACACGGTCGAGCGGATGGCTCCTCACGTTTCGCACGTCGGAGTCCACGATCACGGCTTCAACAATGTCAGCACGTACGGCAACCTCCGCCGTTTGATGCTCGAAGGCCGGATCCCATTCAACAAGAGCGAGCTGGATTTTTACGAGCTCGCCCTCAAAACGTCCGGCGCGGTTCAAGCCTCGCGGTGGTCCACCACGCACGACGGGCACGGCTACATTTACTCGTTCAACGGGCCGCACTCGATGTTCTGCGACACGCTGCGGTCGCTGCGGTCATTGTCGCTTGCTCATCGGCTCGGGCATCGGCTCATGGGTGAGAACGATGACGCGATCTGTCTGCTCGACCGGATGATCCAGCATGCCCGCTCGACGGCGAAGTACAGCGTTTACTACGGTGAGGGCCGCGACACTTACGACGTGCGAGGCCGGGTTGCCCACGAAAGCATGTTCAACCAGAACGACGGTCGATACCGCTGCCCGAACACGCAGCAGGGCTACTCGCCGTTTTCGACCTGGACGCGCGGCCTGTCCTGGGTCGTCTCCGGCTTCCCGGAGCAGTTGGAATTTCTCGACACGGTTTCCGATGCAGAACTCAAACCGCTCGGCCTGGATGACCGGGGCCGGGAAGAAATCGAATCGTTCATGTTGAAAGCTGCGCGGGCCTCGTGCGACTTTTTCATTGAGAACACGCCGACAGACGGCGTGCCGTACTGGGACACTGGAGCTCCCGGTCTGGCCGCGATGGGCGACTACCTCGACCGGCCTTCCGAGCCGATCAACGATTACGAACCGGTCGACAGTTCGGCGGCCGCGATCTCTGCCCAGGGGCTGCTGCGGCTCGGTCGGTACCTGCGAGGCAAAGACGAGGCAGCGGCCTCACGCTACTGGCAGGCCGGGCTCACCACGGCGAAGACGCTGCTCGGCGAACCGTACCTCAGCACGGATCCGAATCACCAGGGACTGCTGCTGCACACGATTTATCATCGCCCGCGCGGCTGGGACCACGTGCCGGCCGGGTCGAAGATTCCACACGGTGAGTCCTGTCTGTGGGGCGACTACCACCTGCTGGAACTGGGACTGTACCTGCAGCGGGCCGCGTCTGACGGCTCGCCGTACTACACATTCTTTGCGGTCACTGAATAACGACGGCGCTGCCGCGCAGTGATCGTCACAGCTCGAACGGCAGGAACGGGTTTTCGCAGGGGTTTCCGCAGGCCACGTGGAACTTTCCGCTGGCGGGTTCGGCGATCATCGCGGCGGCCGTGAGGCCAGAGGCGGGCAGGATCGCATCTCCGTATCCGTCGTGCGGATGCCGGCAGATGCCGACCGGCAATCCATCGTGGTCAGCCAGAAACCGCTTTACGTCCTCGACGGTGATCGTGCCGAACTTTTCGCGGATCATAGTTCGCATCCGTTCGAGCCTGGGAAACGAGTCTGGCAGACTCTGATCGAAGTTCGCCTGGCAACTGTGCTCCGCGCAGAGATAGTGATTTGTGTGAACGAGGAATCCTTCGTCGGAATCCTCGATCAGAAACGGGCCGTCTGAAGTCAGTTCGACATCGAGGATGTTTTTTTCTCCGTCGCACAGCATGTAATTGCCGTTCGAGCAGACGGGAAACGCACGCATTTTCGCGAGGACTTCGTCCAGCGAGGACTGCTCAAGTATCAGACGTTTCAGCGGGTAGTGCGACAGCGCGAATTTCCAGGCGGGGCCGCCGCCCAACGCGTTGGCAAAGTGAGCGACGCCGTGCTCGTTGACGCCGTGGTAGCCGATCATCCCGCCGAAGCTCCACATGATCGCTTGCGGCCGGTCGTCCGGACGGACCTGCAGAACGTATGCGAAGCTGCGGATTTCTGCGGGCATGTCGCTTGTCTGGCCAATCAGCACCTCACCGTTGGCCGTGCCGCGCGGTCCGATCGCGAAGGTGGTGCATCCGCCGTCGGCCAGGCCGCCCAGCTCGCCCCGCAACTGACTTGCCAGTGCCAGGTCTTTGCTGATGCCGGCTCCCTGGGCCAGTCCGTCGACTTCCTCAAGAAGCTGAGGACAGTGCTGTGTGAACTCAACGCGAAACCTCGCCGCTCGTTGTGCCAGCTTTCGCTCGTCCATCCGAAGCGTCTCGCAGAGGTAGCCGAGGTAGCCCATGATTTTCAGGCGAGCTTGTTCGCCGTGCTGTCGCCCCATTTCCCGCGGTGAACCGGAAACCTGATAGAGCGGAAATCGAATTCCGGCACTGTCATTCGAGGTGGGCATGCGGTTCTCGCTGAGCTGGTTTTCGTTTGAGCTCCCGTTCTCGAAGAACTCTGTCGGACGCGGACGATGGCCTCAGCTGAGGTCAACCCACTCATCGGCTTCGTCGGACTCACTATCGTCGTTGGACACGCCACCACCGACCGGCGCGACGGCCGAGGGCCCCGGAAAGATTCCCGTGCCGGCGATGACTCCGTCTTTCATGAAGATCTGTCGCTTCGCCTGTCGCGCGATTTCATTTTCGTGAGTCACCATGATGATCGTCCGGCCTTCCTCATTCAGCTTTCGCAGCGTGTCCATGATTTCCGCTTCGGTCGTCGAGTCCAGGTTACCGGTCGGCTCGTCGGCGAGGATAATCTCCGGATCGTTTGCCAGAGCCCGCGCGATGGCGACTCGCTGCTGCTGTCCGCCTGACAGCTGAAAGGGACGATGATCAAGTCGGTCGCCGAGTCCAACTTCGTTGGCCAGGTCACGGCACTTCATCCGGTCGGCCGCGTTCATCGGTCTGACACCGTAATAGAGCGGTACTTCGATATTCTCCAGCACGGTGTACTGGGCAATCAGGTTGTACGACTGAAAAATGAACCCGATCATCTGATTCCGAATCGCGCTGAGCTCGTCATCGTCGAGCTGCGACACGTCGTGGCCGCCCAGGATGTACTTCCCGCTTGTCGGGCGGTCGAGCGCTCCCAGCAGGTTCAGCAGGGTACTTTTCCCGCTGCCGGACGAGCCCATGATGGCCACGAAGTCGCCCTTCGGAATCTCCAGCGAGACACCGTTCAGGGCTTTTACGACGTTGTCGCCCAGAAAGTAGTACTTGTGGAGGTCGATAATTTCTGCTGCCAGTTCCATGGCCGAGGACTCGCTGTGAAAAAGAAACGTGGAGCGTGCTCTTGAAAACGGCACGAAAGCAGCCGTTTGGGGCTCTCAACGATCGTTCGTCATTCGGGATTCCGCAAGCGTTGAGACTTGCTGGACGGGTTCCGAGGCAAGTGTGAGTCGCGTTATGAGTATTCGACACGAAAAACACCGTGGTCCGCTGCGGGCCTACGGCGACGTCGAGAACGTCGCGAGGACTGGTCGGTGATCGGACCGCAGCGACCAGCCGTGCTCGCAGCGGTGCCACCGCACGTGATCGTTTCCCCAGACCTGATCCAGGCTCAGCACGGGCAGCACGACCGGCCACGTGTCAAGCAGACCCGAACCGCGAGCCTCGAACGCGTTCTGCATGCGCTGCCTCAGTCGAGCGACGTAGATCGAATCGAGCGGCGTGTTGAAATCTCCAGCGATGATCAAGGGCCGATCCGAAAAACGAGTGACGACTTCTTCGAGCCCGTCGAATGCCGGCTTCCTGGAGAAACGCGGATCGGACTTCACGTCGAGAATGATCAGTGTGACTCGCTGGCCTTTGACTTTCAGGTCGAGGATTTGATAGCGGCACTCGCCCGGGACTGCTCCGAATTCCCAGTTGAGTCGCTCGCCACGCAGCATCAGCACCATTCCCGATCCGAGCCGGGTGATCTCGTACCCCGGGCACGCCTTCCGCCACAGCGCTTCGTTCTGGCCGGCGTTGGTCGCTTCGACCAGGGCGACGACATCGGCGTCCAGGGCGAGGATTTCCGCTCCGATTTTTTCGAAATCGCCATAACCCCGGCAGACATTCCAGAACAGAAGTGTCGCTGCTTCCTGCGGAGTCTCCTCGGCCCGAAACACAACAGCACTGCTCAGCCAGCAGCCCGTCTGAAGCAGGACGACAACCAGCCAGGCAATCCGCAGTTTTCGTCGTTCGAATTGAACAAACACGATCGCCCAGAAACCGAACGCCACCTGAACCGGCAACGGCAGACCGTACGACACCGGGGCGAGCACCGGAAACCGGTCGCGAACCGTCAGCCACAAAACGGTCCCGACCAGCCAGAAGCCCGTGGCCAACACGACGCTGATCGAGCGCAGCGACCGACAGCACCTCGTGACGAGGCTTGGCGGCGAGGGCTCTTGAACGGGTTTCGGCTCAGTCACACGGGATTCCTGCGATGCCCGGATTTTCGTCAGACTCTGCCTCGACACCGGGCAGATTCCTCATCGAGGGGTGGGCGGAAAATTCTTAACATCTGCCTGCGAAGAGGGTTAGGTGTCGAGCGGATCTCTCCGGCACGGTCATTGCTCGTTCAGAGGAAGTGTCGACTGGAAGTGTAGCCGGATGGAGTCCCTGTTGGACTGTTTTCGGACGAGCGCCTACCTTCCAGTCGACGTTTTTTCTGCGCTGCGTTTTAGTGAGCACTGCAGGCCTCCCGCCATGCTGCGGCGAGAGCGTTCCCGGCGCGAGCTGTTCCAAATCGCGAGCGGACGGTCGCTTCGCCCTGCGATCCCAGCAACGACCGTAACTCCGGCTCCCGGATCGCCCGCCTCATTGCCTGGCACAGCGACTCAGGATTGCCCGCCGGGACGAGCATTGCGGATTGGCCGTCCTCAAAAATCTCTCGCGTTCCGCCAACGTCCGTCGCGATGACCGGCAGCCGCATTGCTCCCGCTTCGAGCAGCACTCGTCCCAGCGGTTCCTGTCGCGCGGCGTGCACGAGCGCGTCTGCACTCAGCATCAGTCGCGAGACGTCTTCGCGATAACCAGTTGTGTGGAGGGCGATGCCGGGTGCGGCGGCGAGGAATCTCTGCTGAACCCGCTGTTCGAACTCAACACTCTCGGCCTTGCCGGAGAATCTCGCCCCGACCAGCAGCACATGCACCGGCACTGAGTCGCCTGATTTTTCAGCGAGCAACACCGCCGTTTCGGCCAGCGTGTCGAGTCCTTTTCGCAGACCGATCTGCCCGACGGAAAGAAAAACGAATGCGTCTGCCGGAATGTCGAACTCGGCGCGAACAGACTGCCGCACGGAATCTCGAACCGCTGGCGAGTCCGTCTCGCCGCCGGGCAACGCGCTTCTAACAAAACAATCCGCGTCGATTCCGTTGTGAATCGTGACGGCTCGTTCCGCATCGAGCCCCTGCTCAATGTGAAACTGTTGTGTTGCTTCCGAAACGGCAATCAGCCGCGCGTTGCGGTTGAGATCGCGGACTGCCGCGCCGCTGAGCTTCAAAATGTCCCGCAGGTGTGCCGACGTCGGGCACGGAAGCTGATCGGCCACTGCGCCCAGCAGCCGTCCCATTGAGAGGCTGTTTGCGTGAAGCAGGTCCAGCTTCAGTTGCTCGGCCAGCGTCGCAAGTTCCGCGGCCAGCTCATTGCGGTCGCGCCGTGATCCGTCTCGAAAGATTTCAAACGAAGTCCGCGCGATCGCGGCCTCATCGAGCCGTCTGGCGAGGTCGCCTTCGCGCGGCGCGATCGCCCGAAGTTGAACGTCGTGATCCGAGAGGCCCTGAAGAAACTCCGCCACGGCGAGCATCGAGTTCTCGCCGCCGTTCACCGTCGGGTACTCAAACAGAAGTCCCACTCGCATCACAAACCCGCCGGATCGCGGTTGACGACCGGCCCGTGAATGTAGACGTCCCCGTCGAGGACCTCGATCTGCAGCGGATCAATCTGGCTGAGCTGAGGAATATGTTCGAGGCCGATTCCTCCAACCGGACTGACTGCTTTCGCGCCGCCAGCAAACTTCGGCGCGACAAAAATGTGAGCCTCATCGACGAGTTGCTGGCCCTCTTTCAGATCGAGGTCGAACAGCGAGCCGAGCAGATCGCTGCCTCCTTCGACGAGCACGTTGGTCATTCCTCGCCGCCCGAGTTCAATCAGCAGCGCTCGCAGATCAGGGCGAGCGGATTCTGGCAGCCGGTTGCCACTCGCGAGCGCCGGAAGCCGAACGACGTCGACTCCGACCGTCTGCAAAATGGCGATACGATCTTCGGGAGCAGACTCCAGCGTCGCGACGAGCACTGGTGCGTCGGCGACGGTTTTGACAAGTTGCGACTCGACGGACAAAGCGGCCTGGGAATCGACGACAACCCGCGTCGCGGTGCGCGGTCCGGGCGATCTCGCGGTGAGGCTCGGATCGTCGGCCCGGGCGGTGCCAGCGCCGACGATGATGGCGTCCATCCGGCCTCGCAGTTCGTGCACGACCGCTCGCGATTTCTCGTTGGAGATCCACTGAGATGAGCCGGTTCGTGTTGCGATGTTTCCGTCGAGCGTCATCGCCCACTTCACGTGGACGTACGGCAGACCCGTCTGCGCGAGCTTCAGAAACGGCGCGTTGAGTTGTCGCACTTCCGCTTCGAGCAACCCGACTGAGACGTCGATGCCCGCTCTTTTCAGCTGAGCGATTCCGCCGCCAGAGACGTGCAGCGACGGATCGCCCAGAGCGACGACAACTCGCCGAACTCCGCTTGCAAGGACCGCGTCGGTACAGGGCGGCGTCTTGCCGGTGTGGCAGCACGGTTCGAGAGTCACAAAGAGCGTGGCCGTCGCGGCAAGCTCGGAGCGGGCTTTCGCATCGGAGTTTCGATTCTTGAAATCGGCGAGCGCGTTGACTTCGGCATGCGGCCCGCCAAACCGTTCATGCCAGCCCTCGCCCAGCAGATTTCTGCGGGCATCCACAAGGACCGCTCCGACGGCGGGATTGGGTTCGACAAATCCGAGGCCCTGCCGGGCCAGCGCGATGGCCCGGCGCATGACGTCTTCGTCGGAGGAAAACGGAAGCGGAATTGACACAGTCAACGACCTGCAAAACGGGCCAAAAGGGTTATTTTGAGCGGCGTCATCGTACAGGATTGTTGCGAAGTGTCGCGTCGGGACGAAGCAGATTCTCCGTCTTGAAAGTCAACCAGCCGGAAACGAGAGTCTTGAAGTTGAGCATGATTTCTGGACGTTTCGACATGCCGCCGAACTCGCCACAGCACCGCCAGGCCTTCAAACAGGTCTTGCTGTGGAGTTTTTCCTGCGAATGCGGATCCGACTTCAAGCCATCCGGTTTTCAGCATTCACTCAGTACTCAAAAAAGAGGTCCTGCAGCATGATCCTCACGAAATCAAACGGGCGTATGTCCCTCCTTTTCAGCTGCCTGGCCGTTGGCTTTTTCGTCTTGCCGACAAACGCTGCTGACTGGGCGGGATTCCGGGGACCCGGATCGCGAGGGATCAGCGAGGATACGAAGGTTCCCACTGAGTGGAACGATTCGAAGAATCTGATGTGGAAGGCGAAGCTTCCAGGCAAGGGCTATTCCAGCCCGATCGTCGTTGGAGATCGCGTCTTCGTGACGTGCTACTCGGGTGACGAGGGAGACCTTTCCGGCCTGAAGCGGCATCTGACCTGCATTGATCGCAAGTCGGGTGACGAGGTCTGGTCGAAGGTGATTCCGGCAACGAGCCGGGAGCGAGCGATCCCCCGTTTTGCCGGCACGCCTGGCTACGCGTCCAACACTCCGGTCAGCGATGGCGAGCGGATTTACGTGCTGTTTGGAAACTCGGGCATGTTCGCGTTTGATCTGGCCGGCAAGCAGATCTGGAAGAAGGATGTCGGGAGCGAAAGTGCCGCGATGTTCGGGTCGGCCTCAAGCCCGGTCCTCTACAAAGACAACGTCATTGTTCAAGCCGGGAGTGAAAGCGAGTCGATCCGCGCGCTGAACAAGGCGACCGGCGAGGAAGCCTGGAAAACCGACGCGGGCAGCCTTTCGGGCAGCTACTCCACACCCGTCATCGTGAAGAACCCCGAGGGTGCAGACGAGATCCTGCTGTCTGTTCCGCAGGAAATCTGGAGCCTCAATCCTGAGTCTGGCAAACTGAAGTGGTACGCGGGCACGCGAGTCGACACGGGCGCCTGCCCGGTCCTCGTCGCCGGCGACGGAGTTGTGTTTGCAATCGGTGGTCGATCCGGCGGTCGAACGGCGGTCAAGCTCGGCGGTAAAGATGACGTCACCGATTCGCACGTTGTCTGGTCAAAAACCGGCGGTGCCTATGTGCCCTCGCCGGTGCTGCACAACGGCCATCTTTACTGGGTCACCGATCGCGGAGTCGTCAACTGCGTTGATATTAAGACGGGCGAGGAAGTCGGGCGACAGCGGCTTGGCGGACAGTTTTACGCTTCAATCATGTTGATCGGGAAGCGGCTGTACGCGGTAAGCCGTTTCGAAGGGACATACATCCTCGAAGCAACTCCCGAGCTGACTCAGGTGGCTCACAACAAGTTGACGGACGAAAGCGACTTCAGTGCCAGCCCGGCTGTCAGCGACGGGCACTTGTTCATTCGATCCGACGCGCAGCTTTACTGCATCGCCGTCGAATAGGTCATCTGTTTCGCAAGTCGAAAGCCGTGTGAAACGGCAATCAGGCGAGTCCGCTGTGACGCAGCAGGGCATTCGGATCCGGCTCACGGCCACGGAAATCTTTAAACACGTCGAGCGGATGTCGGCTGCCGCCGAGGGCGAGGACGGTCTCGCGGAACTTCCGGCCCTTCTCAGTCACCGCGCTGTCGTTGTCGAGCCCGACTTCCTCAAACGCGCTGAACGCGTCCGCACTGAGGATCTCGGCCCATTTGTAGCTGTAGTATCCGGCCGCGTAGCCGCCGGCAAAAATGTGAGAGAACCCGCACAGAAAACGGTCCTCTGGCAAAGGCGGCATCACGCTGGTTTTCTCAGCAATCCGCCGTTGAACGTCGAACGCCGTTTCACCGCCGGCTCCCGGAAGAAATCCGCCGTGCAGGGCGAGGTCCGTCATGCCGAAGTTGAGCTGCCTCAGCATCTGCGTTCCTGCGCGGAACGTGCGCGCGGCCGTGAGCTTTTCGAACAGCTCCGTCGGAATCGGCTCGCCGGTCTCAACGTGGCCGGAGAATTGCTCCATCGTCGCGCGGTGGTAGCACCAGTTTTCCATGAACTGACTGGGCAGCTCGACAGCGTCCCACTCGATCCCGTTAATACCGGCCGCGTCGACATGGTCGATGACCGTCAGCATGTGCTGCAGGCCGTGCCCGAATTCGTGGAAGAGTGTCTCGACTTCGCGAAACGTCATGAGCGAGGGCTGATCGCCGACGGGCGGAGTGCTGTTACAAATCAGGTGAGCCACCGGAATCTGAACGGCCCCGTCGACCTGGCGGCGCGACAGGCACGTGTTCATCCAGGCTCCGCCGCGTTTGTCTGCCGGCCGTGAAAACGGGTCGAGGTAGAACTGGGCGATCGTGTTTTCGTTTTCGTCGAGCACCTCGAAGAAACGGACGTCGTCGTGCCAGACGGGAATACCGACCTTCTGCCGCACCTGGATTCCGAACAACTTCTGCGTGAGAGCAAACATCCCGTCGAGAACTCGTTCCAGCGGCAGATACGGACGGAGGTCTTCGTCGGTGTAGTCGAATTTCTTCCCGCGTAATCGCTCGGCCCAGAATGCCAGGTCCCAGTGCATGAGCTCGCCGGAAAATCCTTCGGCGGCGGCCAGTTCGCGGAGCTCGTCGAGGTCCTTCTTTCCGGCGTCGATCGAAGCTTCGCGCAGAGTCTCAAGCACCTCCTCAACGGCCTCGACACCCGGAGCCATTTTTGCATCGAGGCTGAGCTCGGCAAAACTCCCGAAGCCAAGCAGTTTCGCCTTCTCGTCGCGCAGGGTGAGAAACTGGTCGATGAGCTGCGAGTTGTCGAACTTGCCGTCCTGAAGCTGGTCCGACGCGCGACTGACGAACGCGCGGTAAACCTGCTCGCGCAGTTCGCGGTTCCGGCAGTGCTGCATGAACGGAAGAAAGCTCGGCCCGTCGAGCGTGAATCGCCACGGCCCGGCTTCCGTCGTCGCCTCAGCCGCGTCTTCCGCTTTTGCCGAGTTGTACGACTGAGCGGCCATTGCGAGCGCCGAGTTCGGCAGCCCCTCAACATCCGCAGCTTCCGTGACGAACAGCTCCCATGCCTTTGTCGAGTCGAGCACGTTGTTCGAAAACTTTGTCGAGAGCTGCGACAACTCCTGAGCAATCTCGTTAAACCGCTCGCGAGCCTCGCCTTCCAGCGCGATGCCGGACCGCTCTGCGGACTGAATCGACTTCTCGACGATACGCTGCTGAGCCGCGTCAAGCCGACCCCACTCGTCACCGTCCCGAATGGCGATGGCCGCTTCGTAAATCGGCTTGCTCTGCGACATCCGCAGACCGAATCGGGTGGCCGCGTCGAGAACCGATTCGTAAGCCTCACGCAGCTCATCAGAATTCTTCACGGAAAGCAGATGCGAAACCGGACCCCAGCCATACTCAAATGGCCGGTCGATCTCCTCAAGCTTCTTAAAGCAGCCCAGCCAGGTCGCTTCGATCTCCCCTTCAAGTTTGCTGAGGGCTTTCTCTGACTCATCCAGAAGAAACGTCATCGCCGGCTCAACATGAGCGGCTTCAATCTGGTCAAACTTCGGCAGCCCGCCAATTTCCAGCAGTGGATTTCCGGCGAGTTCCGGAGGAAGTGATGCAAAATACGCCGTCATGTGGAAGCCTTATTTTTATTTAGAGAAGTCCTGACCGACAAACAACCATTTCGCCGGCCGCCGCTTTTTACGCGAAACCGCCAATTCGCGGAACACGCACACTTCCGGACGCCAATGCGAGCCATTGCAGAAACCCGTCGTCTGTATTCCGTTCCGGCAGACTCAAGAGCCAACTGATATTTTCTGTATATCGATGGGAATCCGAATATTACTCTTGCCTGTTCTGAATTCACCCGTACTCTGCATTGCCAATTTGGGCGGAGATTTCCCCGATCAGAATTCAAATCAAAGTGGAGCCACCTCATGCGACTGATTCCTTGGCTGGGTTTGGTAAGAGGCAATTTGAACAATAAACGGGGGGGAGGCGAAGCGGCGTAAGCGGCGCATTTTGTGGCCTGTTGCCAGGCAGGCGGAATTGCTTCAGACACGTGCAATGCTCTCGTCGGTCACATTTGATGACGGCTCCGGCGCACTCTCGGTCAATCTGGATGGCAGCGACTCGGCATCGGCGACCGTTGCGAATGGTATGGTCGAGGTCGCGATCAACGGCACGCCAACCGGCGACACACCGTCCACTGCGGAAGTCTCCTCGATCACTGTCACCGGCGGAGACGGTGGTCACACGATCGACCTCTCCAGCCTGCAGCCAGGTGCTTTCAACTCGCTCCTGATCTCCACCTCGATCACAACCGGCAGCGGTGACGACGTGATTACCGGCTCCGGCATGGTGGACGTCATTCAGTCCGGCGGAGGCAGCGACGTCGTCGACGGTGGCGGGGGAGACGACATCATCAATGGCGAACCGGAAGTTGACACCCCGGTGGATCCAATTCCTGACACCCCGGTGGATCCGATTCTTGACACTCCGGTCGATCCAATTGCTGACACTCCGCCAGTGGAAGAACCCGATGCGCCGGTGGAGCCAGTGGCTGATCCGCTCATCGAGCCTGGAGGGTCAGACGTCATAAGCTCTGGTGGCAGCGGCACTGGCGACCCGATGCCAGATTGGAAAACGATTGGAAACGGATTTGCGACGACACAACCTGCGGTCAACAACATACGACTGATCGTCGCAACACGAGGCATACACTCCTTTGTGATTGCTCAGACGACTAACGACCAGTTGTTTTATTTTCGGGCTGGCGATACCGATGGAACGCTCGATGCTGCAACTGGGATTTATGGACTGAACACGGACACCGTAGAACCGTTCCGTAAGATCACCAAATACCGAGTCGTGGGTGAGATTTCGGACAACATGCTTCCATTACTGACCCAGGCCGTAAATCAAATTGACACACTTGCGCTTACTTACGGAACCGTCATCAACAACTGCCATGCGTCAAGTACGGCATTTCTTCAATCGGCCGGCTTCACTGATAATGAAATCCCTAGCTCACCATATCCTCAAGGTGATAC
>JAQBVJ010000195.1 GCA_027623235.1 Planctomycetota bacterium | reverse complement strand
CTGGAGCGGAATCCGCCGCATGACCGACCTTGCCACCGCATGGATGACCTTCGGGCCAGGCGATTAAGTGACTTATGTATAAACGACAGCCTGGTGCCCTGGAGTTCCGCCCGCGTTCATGGCCATGTTTCCGCCGTCCATCGGGATGATGGCTCCAGTAATCCACTCCGACGCGTCCGACGCCAGCAGTACCGCGAGGCCTTTGATGTCGCTCGGAACACCCATTCGCCCGGCGGGAATTCCGTTGACGAATCGACCTTCCAGAGTCGGGTCCTTTTCCATGCGGGCGATCAGGCTCGGATTCGTCACTTGAGCTGGTGTGACGCAGTTCACTCGGACCCCGCGCGAGCTCCATTCCGTGCTCAGCTCGCGAGTCATCTGAACGACCGCTCCCATCGCCATGCTGTACGCGACGTGCCCTCGGCCGAGCGCCGTCATGCTGGCGAGTGAGCCGATATTCATGATCGAACCTCGACCCTGAGCGAGCATCCGCCGCCCCGCTTCCTGACACATTGAGAACCGGCCCACAACAAGATTCTGCAGGACCCGATGCAGGTCCTCGATCAGCAACTCTTCCGGCTTCGCCAGGTGACCATCTCCGGCGATGTTGCCGAGAAAGTCCACTTGCCCGAATTCCGCATCGACCTGTCGAAACAGTTCCGCGATCGCATCCGGGCAGGACACGTCGGTGCTCGTTACGAGCGCCTTTCGGCCAGCCGCGCGAACCTGCTCAGCGGTGAGTTCGGCTCCGGCGAGATTTCGATCGACCAGCACGACATTTGCACCCGCTTCCGCAACGGCGATCGCGGTCGCCTGTCCCATCCCCTGGGCGGCACCCGTTACGACGGCGACTTTGCCGGATAGATCAAACATCGAAAGAGTCATGGAATGAGTCCGTCAAACGGGAGTGTCTATTTCCGAATGGGGCGCGTCTGTTTTTCGGGCAGAATCCTGCCGAGGTAGAACAGCAGCCCGGACAGCGCTGCGACGACAACGCCGAAGATTAACCAGCCGGTTGTACTCATCATTGGTACCACTTTGGACACAAAGACGAGCACTGCCAGTCCAAAGTAAAAGACGCCACACAGCGTAATACCGAGCTGGCTGTACCACTTCGGCCGAAGCTCAACCGGCAGGAAGTTCCGGTTGATCCACAATATGTGAAACGCTGTCAGGCCGAGAGCAACATTATTCAAATTGGCAATCACTGTCACCATGACCGTCGGCGCGTTTCCGAAGTTCAGAAAGATCGTCGCGGCAATGAATGACCACAGCACGTAGGAACCAAGAATCCCATAGTAAATATACTTCACTTTGTCCGACGACATTTTGTCTCGAACACGTTGATTGCCGGACCAGATAATGTCCGACCAGCGCCGTGCAAAATCTTCAACGATTGCCATCTGGCTTGGTAGAAAGATCATCAGCCCGACGAAGAGTGTCGCGAGCCACAGCACGTCCGACCCCTCGCCGGATCGGATTCCGTGAGCAGCGATTAACGGCTGCGAGTAGGAAAGTCCGGGCTTATCAAACATGGACGACTCACGGGCATACTCGATCGACAGGAGCGCCGGCAGCGCCATCCCCATGAAGCAGCCTGGCGCCCAGATGAAGACCTGATCGGTGATGATGTACTTCCACCAGGCCTTCCAGCGACGCAGGGATTCTTCCGTGATCTCAAAGACTTTGCCCAGGTGACTGAGCTTCACATCCCGTCCGCCGACAGCACTGGCGATCGCACCGACTTTGCTGCCCATGCCCCAGCCTTTGTCACGGACAAAGTTGCTGTACGTCGAATTGCTGAGCCCGCCACCGCCAGCGTAGCCCGCGAACGCTCCCAAAAGGGCGATATTGCCCATTGCGATCAGCGGCCAGGCACCGTTTTCGAGCAAATGCCCGAAAACATTGACGACGGTTTCTTTGCCGTTCTCGTCTTCGACGGGGAGATTGCCGAATTTGAGGAACCCGCTGAAGACATCGAGCCAGCCTTGAGCGCTCACATAAAACAGCCCGATGATGAGACAAAAGCTCAGAACGATGACAACCTTGGCTGTCATGACAACCTGCAGCACGTTGTAGATTTTGCCACCAACGAGGACTGGCAGGACGACCGCCGCCAGACACAGGTAGGCGACCATGTTGACCAGAAACCCGTCGTCCGGCCGGTCGACGGACCAGGTGCCATCGTCCGCAACCGTTGCAGAGACTGTTTCGTGCCGCTCGTTGTAGAGAGGATTCCCGTCCGTGTCGGGTTTGTCGGAGTGCGGGCGGATCAGCTGAATTGTCGCCCCGGGTGTTCCGGTACCTGATAATACGAACCCGGTTTCATTCTTCTCGATCCGCACATCTGCCGCCGCGCCGGTTTCAATCTTTAACTCAGTCGTCGTGCGGATTCCGGCGGAGTCCGTTTCTACCACCCGGATCGAGTCGCCAGCTGCAACCTCGGCGGCCGCCGGTGGTCGGTCAAAGTGCATTGAGACAAGTAATACCGCAGCGTTGGTAGAAAGACCGGGAATCAAGGCGCCGATGCTGATCAGCATTGCTACTGATACCCAGAACGCAGGACCGGGTTTTGTGCGCATGAATCCGGTGAAGACAGGCTCGCCAGTATAAAGCGCGTACCGGCCGCATTCGATGTTGTAAAAGCACTGACAAATGATGGCGACCGTGGCAATCCACATCAGACCGCCACCGTATTTTGCGGTAATGGCCGGGCCAAAAAGCCACTCGCCCCCGCCGATCTGGATTCCGCACATCACGATGCCGGGGCCGATGAATCCGGCGAGGTTCTTCAAGCCGAGCGGCTTCGGTTCCGGAAGCTCATCGACTTCCCAGGTCGGAAGGCACGTTTCCGGCAGGGCGGGCTTCTGGCTGTCAGTCATGCAGCACCACCGCTCTCCCCGGGCCGCCGTGACAGCCTCGAACTTTGATGGCCGCAAACAGAAAGTACGACTTCGCAGGTACCGCAGCGACATTCGTCAAAAACTCGACGCCAACCATCTCGTTGGAGCCGAGAGCCCAGTACGTCATGAGTGCCCGTCGCGGGTCGACTCCACCCAGATCCGGGGCGTCTGTCGCGACGCAGCGAATGCCTTTGGATTTGAGATAGACAATCGCGTCGGGACCGGGAGCAGGCCAGCCTTCTGACTCTCCGGCAAGCGGTTCAGCCCACAGACCGGCATCGTTGGGGGACGGTTTAAGATGCTTTTCAACGTGCCCGGAGTGAAAGATGACGACGTCGCCCTTTTGTAATTCTGCGGTTTTCTTCTCGAACGCCTGGATGTGTGCCGGCGTGATCTCCGGCGAGGCGGGCCATGTGTCTTTTTCCGTCGTACCAATCAGCGAGGTCACATCGATCACGCGAGCCTCGCCGCAGGTCCAGTCGAGCGGGATTTTCTCAGTGGTCATCGAGCTGAATCCGCGCCGGCCGTATTTCTTTTCGAAGTCGGCCAGCCATCCGCGGACTTCCGGCGCGTACGTCACCTGAGTGCCTTCCGGCGGCAGCGCGTAGCTCGGCGGGACGAGATGCGTGCCGGCCATACTGTCCATCAGGTGGGTGTGATGGTGCATGTCGAGGTAGTCGCTGTAGAGAAAATCAATCTTCAGGTAGACCTGTCTGTGATTGCCGGAGCCGATTCCAGGCGAGGTCACGGCCGTTCCCTGCTCAAGAGTCGGCGAGAGATCAATCGCCCGTTTTGCCTTCGAAGCCGCGATGAGTCGCTGCGGCAGGTCGCCGCCCGCGATCGCGAAGGCACGGCCTTCGCTGTAGGGGCCGTCTTTGTGCTTCGGCCCGAGCAGCGTGTAGAACGCTCCTGTCGATGGCAGCTCACCAAGATTCGTCGCGCCTTCCGTCCAGATCATGCCGTATTTCAGGCCGGCATAGTGAGTCGGTTCGGCAAGGTTCGGCAGTGGACCCATGCTGGCGCTGTCCGTGCCGAGCGTCATGACTTTGCGGGTCGCCAGGAACTCCATGCACGCCGGATCGGGGTCGGGATAGCCGGGCGTTTTCCGGTCGAGAGCGTCGGCGATGTACCGCGTGCCCTCTGGAAACGGCTGGTAATACTTGTCGGAGTAATCGCTGCGGAAAAGGACCACATCGCCGAATCGAAGCTGGCGGTGCTGCTTCTCAAACCGCTCGACATGAGCGGCTCGGACGAGCGGGCTCGTGCCTTTGGGGGCCTGGTCGAGCAGGTCGCGGACGTCGATGACGCAGGCCTCACCACCAAACTGCCAGGCCTCGATCCTGTCCGTGTAAGCGAGCCCCAGCGGGCCGGACTTCGGACGCTTCAATTCTGGCCGAGCGACCGAATGCGGCGGCACGTCGAGCTGCGTGCCCGTGTTTCCGTCGATGAGCAGCACGTCGATGTTGTACGCACTGTCCGGGCCGATCGTTCGCTGGTGAGTCAGCTGGAACCGCGGAAATGGAGCCGACGGCCAGGTCGCGGGATATTCGGGGGCGATGAGCAGCGAGCAGTCGATGAAGCGTGGCTCGTCCGCGTCCGCGGGACGGCTTACGAACCAGGCGGACAAAGAAAGAACCAGTCCTGCGGACATCGCCCGGATCGTCCAGTTCGTCTCGCGAGTCTGCATCGCCTTCTCCCTTCACGCATCGACCGAGTCTGGCCGTCCGCTGTTGACGGCGTCCGATTGTCAGATAATCTAAAACCTCTCCTGCTAATGGCAAGTCTGCCGGAAAGAGTTTTGAAGTGGCAACCACACTGAAAGTTCTGCCGCGCCGCAAGATTCGTGACGTCGTCGCGGAGCGGCTGAAGTCGTTTATCGTGTCCGAGGGACTGGAAACGGGCGACCGACTGCCAACGGAGACTGAGCTCGCGGCATCGTTCGGTGTCAGCCGGCTCAGTTTGCGCGAGGCCACGAAGTCGCTGGAGTTTCTCGGCATTGTCGAGTCGCGGACGGGCGTCGGGCTGACGGTCGGCCAGATCGATCTGGACCGGATGACGGATCACCTGGGCTTTCATCCGGCGCTGCATCGAGCGGAACCGCTGCAGTTGATCGACTCGCGAATCATCATCGAGACTGGTGTTCTGCCGCACGTCGCGCGGCGGATGGGCGAGGACGAATCGCTTTATCCATTGCTCCAGAAAATCGTCGACCGGTTCGGGACGGCTCGGAAACTGCAGACCTGGATCGACCTGGACATCGAATTTCACCGGGCACTGATCGAGACCAGCGGGCTCGCGCCGCTTGTCGCGTTTGGCGATCTCCTTCAGGTTTTCTTTCGGCGATTTCGCGACAGCGTCAAAATGGCTGAATGGAAAGCCGGCATGGCGAGCCACCAGCGAATCATCGATGACCTGCGTGACCAGAATGTCGAGCGGGCGACATCGGAACTGCGGAGCCACATTGAAAGTCACAAACAGCGTGTCCTGAAGTAACCGTCAATTCACTCCGAGACGAGGCAGCGTTTTGAATTTCATGGTGAGAATCTTTCTGGCTGGTGCAATTCTGGCAGGCGTCTTTCGCCGCGCTGCGGCCGACGATGCCGGATCGCTCGCGTTCTTCGAGAACAGCATTCGGCCGCTCCTTGTCGAAAATTGCGTGAAGTGTCACGGGCCGAAGAAGTCCGAATCGGGGCTGCGGCTGGACTCGAAGCAGGCTGCCCTGAAGGGTGGCGAGAGTGGTCCGGTGATCGTGCCTGGTAAGATCGCAGAGAGTCTCCTCATCACGGCCGTCCGGCATGAAGACGGCTTTGAGATGCCGCCCGGCAAGCAGCTTTCCAAACAGGAGATCGCGTCTCTTGTCACGTGGATTGAAAACGGAGCTGCCTGGCCCGACGGAATGACACTGGCGGGTGGCGGCCCGAAACTTCGTGGCGGGCCGATCACGAAGGCAGAGCGGGCTCACTGGTCCTACCAGAAGATCCTCGATCCGACTCCGCCGGCGGCGGATCCCTCACCGAGCGTGCGGAACGACATCGACCGTTTTGTGCAGATCCGGCTCGCCGATGCCGGCCTGAAGTCACGCTCGCCGGCGACCAGGCGAGTCCTCATTCGTCGCGCGACGTTCGACCTGACGGGCCTGCCGCCGACACCAGCCGAGGTCGAGGCGTTTCTGCGCGACGACTCGCCAGAAGCATTCTCGAAACTCGTCGACCGACTGCTCGCGTCGAAGGCGTACGGCGAGCGGTGGGGACGGCACTGGCTCGACGTCGTTCGGTACGCGGACACGGCGGGCGACACGGCCGACTACCCGACGCCGCATTCGTACAAGTATCGCAACTGGGTGATCGACGCGTTTAATCAGGACAAGCCGTACGACGAATTCATCCGCGAGCAGATCGCCGGCGACATCCTGGCCGAGCAGATGCTGGAATCGCTCGGGGTGGCTGGGGTCGAGCAACGCGAGCCCCCAGCGGGTGGCTCTGTGAATTTAGACACGGGGGGCTCACTTCGTTCGACCCCAGCCACCCGCGAGGAAGCCTTGCGACGTTATGAAGAAATGCTCATCGCGACGGGCTTCATCGCGATCTCGCGGCGGTTCGGGTTCGACGTCGAGAACTACCATCACCTCACAATTCAGGACACGATCGACACCCTGGGCCAGGCCGTGCTCGGGCTGACGCTTGGCTGTGCCCGCTGCCACGACCACAAATACGACCCGGTCAACACGGACGACTATTACGCGTGGTACGGCATCTTCGAGAGCACCCGTTATTCGTTCCCCGGTTCCGAGGAAAAGAGACGTCCGTACGATCTGTTCCCGGCTCTGCCGCCGTCGATCGCGGCTCAAAGGAAGGCGGATCACGACGCGCGGATCACGAAGCTCGACGCGGAGATCGCGCGGCTCGCGGCGGAGACGACGGCGAAAACGGAGCGGCTGAAGTCGGCTGGCGGCTGGATGGCCTATGTCGAAGGGCGTCTCCTGAAGCTGTCGTCGCGAAACCAGAACGGCAACACGGGGCTGCAGGTGTGGCACGCCGGCGAGCTTCCGCTGGTCGCCGTCAACACGTCGGACGTTGTTCTGAAAGTTCCTGGCACTGTCCCACCGAAGAAGCTTGTCGTGCATCCCAACCCGAAAGAGGGAGTCGCGATCGCCTGGCGAAGTCCGATTGCCGGCCGGGTTCGGATCACCGGAAATGTCCAGGACGCTCACAACTGCGGAGACAGCGTCGCCTGGCACGTTGACCATGTGACGGGTGAGGGCTTTCGCAACATCGCTGAGGGGGCGATCGGCACGAACTCGTCGCAGGAAATCGGTTCAAAGGAAAAGTCGATCGAGGTGGAAGTGCGGCCGGGTGATTTTCTTCAACTGGCGATCATGCCGAAATCGAATCACGGCTGCGACCTGACTCAGGTCGACCTCACCATCACCGAAGTGGGCGAAAAAGAACGCAGGTGGGACGTCGTCGCGGACGTGCTGAACGATTTTCTGAAAGGCAACCCGAACGACGACCAGTACAAAAACGCCGCCGTCTGGTACTTCTTCCAGGTGGCTGAGGATCGCGGCAAGTCACAGGGCGGCACCCGTTCCGCCGGTCTGACTGACGTCGAGATCGCAGAACTTCGAGCCACGATTGATCGCTTGTCAAAAGAGTCAGCACCGCTCGCAGTGGAGCGGGACGCGCTGAAAAAGTCCGGTCCGTACGAAGTCCTCTACGGAGCCATCGAGCTGGCCGCGCCGAAGGACGCTCAGATTCGAATCCGAGGCGACCGGGTCAACTTCGGTGAGGTGGTACCGCGAAAGAATCTGGAAATTCTCGGCGGCAACCGTCTCGCCAATGCTGCCTCCAGCGGGCGAGCCGAACTGGCCACGTGGCTCACCGAAAAAAACAACACGCTCACTCCGCGAGTCATGGCGAACCGAGTCTGGCAGCAGCACTTCGGGCGAGGTCTGGTCGAGACCGCCAACGATTTCGGCACGCGCGGCGAAGAACCTTCGCACCCGGAACTGCTGGACTGGCTGGCGAGTCGCTTTGTCGAGAGCGGCTGGTCGGTCAAGTCGCTGCACCGGCTCATCCTGAACAGCGCGGCTTATCAGCAGTCCAGCGAGTTCGACGCGACGGCCGCCGAAGCCGATCCGGACGCGCGGCTCCTCTGGCGGTTCAATCGACGTCGCCTCAGTGCGGAAGAAATTCGCGACGCGATGCTGCTGGTCAGTGGCGAGCTCGACCGGTCACCGGGCGGCGAGCATCCGTTCCCGGCCGTCGAGAGTTGGGGCTTCTCACAGCACGCTCCGTACTACGGCGTGTACCCGACAAATCGTCGCAGCGTCTACCTGATGCAGCAGCGACTGAAACGGCATCCGTTCCTGAGCCTGTTCGACGGAGCTGACGTCAACGTCAGCACTTCGCGGCGCGAGCTGACGACCGTTCCGACGCAGGCCCTGTACCTGATGAACAGCGACTTTGTTCACGAGCGGGCGGCGAGCGTCGCGAAACAGATTCTCGCGGCAGACACCGAGCAGGCCGCGCGGCTGCGGTCGCTCTTCGAACGGACGCTGGGCCGGCCACCTCACAGCAGCGAGATTGTCGATTCGTCGAGCTTTCTGGATTCCTATTCACAGGCACTCGCCGAAACCGGCATGCCGGAGAACGAACGCGAGCAGGCGGTGTGGAGCGGTCTCGTGAGGACCGTGTTGACTCGAAACGAGTTTCTGTTTGTTGATTAAACAGGCGGTTTTTGAAATGAAATCTGAACGGGAGGGCGAGGCTCCTGCCG
>JAQBVJ010000194.1 GCA_027623235.1 Planctomycetota bacterium | reverse complement strand
GCCATGCCTGCGAGGTTCGCTGCTGCGCTGATCTCTGCAAAAATCCCCGGCAGTGCCATTCGTCGCTGAAATGTTATCGTCAGGCGTTTGCGTGAGGTGAGCATACCAGTTTGTCTGATGAACAGCCGACGGGGACAAGGAAGATGTCCGTGAATCAAGTGCCGCCGATCTGGATGCGCTGCAAGTCTTCGGAACGATGGCGCCGCTGCCGGCGATCGAGTGCCAGAAGCGTGCTTGTTGCGGGAGTCATGGTCGGAGTAATCGGGGCGTCGATGCAGGTGTTCGGCCAGGATGCAGAATCGTCGAAGGCAAATCAGCCGAACGATCTTCCCGCGCTGTTCTTCGCGAAGCATTGTCAGGCATGTCACGACGGACCAAAGCCGAAGGGCGACTTCCAGCTGAAGAACCTCTCACGGGATTTCTCCGACAAGGTCAACCGGGTGCGCTGGCTGGCCGTGCTTGAGCAGGTCGAGGCGGGCAACATGCCGCCAGCCAAACGACCGCGACCGCCTGCGCAGGACGTCAAGGCCCTGACTGGCTGGATCAGCGAACAGGTGGCGAAGGGCGAGGCTGAGCAGAGGGCGACTCAAGGGCGAGTCGTTCTGCGCCGCCTCAATCGAAACGAATATGTGAATACCGTGCGCGACCTGCTGGCAGTCGACGTCGAACTGAAAGATCTTCTGCCTCTTAATACGTCGACAAGCGGCTTCGACAACAGTGCCGAATCGCTCCACGTGTCGTCGTACCTGATGGAGAACTACCTGGCAGCCGCTGACAGAGTCCTCGACGCGGCCATCGCCAACCGTCCGCGGCCTCGCACCATTAAGCAACGCCACGACATCAAGGACGAAACGACCGTCAAACCCACGGGCAGCGTTTATCGCCATCTGGACGACGGCGTCGCGATTTTCAGTTCCTGGGTGTCGGCCAATATCCAGGTCACGCTGTGGCGGTTTCAGACACGCCAGCCGGGCAGGTATCGATTTCGAATTTCGGGCTACGGGTTTCAGACCGACAAGCTGGTCACTTTTCATGTGAAGGCCGGCCCGATGAACGCCGCGGCCCAGCAGTATCTGATCGACTACTTCGAAGTCCCGGCCAGCAAGCCGACCGTCGTCGAGTTCGTCGAGCAGATGAAAGCAAACCACACGATTCGAATCGTCACCGACGGACTCGGAGCAATCCCTCCCCAGGTCGAAAAGGTCGGCGCGGACAAGTACACGGGGCCGGGACCGGTCGTGCAGTGGGTCGAAATCGAAGGGCCATTGCTGGATTCGTGGCCGCCAGAGAGTCATCGTCGAATCTTCGGAGACCTTCCGCAGAGCCGCGATCCCGATGACCGCAATCGTCAGGAAGTCGTGTCGCAACAACCGCTGGTCGACGCCGAGCGGATTCTCCGCAACTTCACGCGGCGAGCATTTCGGCGCGAAGTCACGGACGAGGACATCAAGCCGTTTCTCACCCGCGTCGAAACGAAGCTGGCAGAGGGCTACTCGCTCGAACAGGCGCTGCGCGTGGGGCTGAAGGCCGTGCTGGTCTCACCGCATTTCCTGTTTCTCCGTGAGCAGGCGGGGGTGAGTCCGTCTGACGAAAGACTTCCGAGGTCTTCGAGACTTCGGAAGTCTGATTCGACGCCGCTCGACGATTTCGCCCTCGCCAGTCGGCTCTCCTACTTCCTGTGGAGTTCCATGCCTGACGAGGAACTGCTCGCCCTCGCCCACCAGCGGAAGTTGCACGAGCCGGAGACGCTCCGTGAGCAGGTCGAACGCATGCTTCGCGATCCGAAGGCGGCGGCGTTCACCGAGAACTTCGCCGGGCAATGGCTGGGCCTGCGGGCGATCGACGACACGACACCCGATCGGATGCTGTATCCCGAGTACGACGACATCCTCAAGGTATCGATGGTCAAAGAGACGCTGCTGTTCTTCAACGAAGTCCTGAAGCATGATCTGAGCCTCACCAGCTTCGTCGCCTCTGACTTCTCGATGCTCAACGGTCGACTGGCGAAGCACTACGGAATTCCAAGCATCGAAGGGCTGGAGTTTCGCAGAGTGTCACTGCCGCCGGAGAGTCACCGCGGCGGCGTCTTAACGATGGCGTCGGTCCTCAAAGTATCCGCCAACGGCACCACGACTTCACCAATCCTTCGCGGAGCGTGGGTGCTGGACCGCATCCTGGGAACGCCGCCCCCGAAGCCGAACGTCGATGTTGAGGCCGTCGAGCCGGACATTCGCGGCGCCACAACGATCCGCGAGCAACTGGCGAAGCACCGACAGCAGCAGCCACTCGGTCAAGAACCTGCCGGTCCTGCTGGCGGGAGGCGGTTTCAAGCACGGCCTGCACCTGCCGTTCGATCCGCACAACCCGCCGCCGCTGTGTAATCTCTACGTGAGCATGCTCCAGCGACTGGGCATCGAAGTGGACAGGTTCGGAAGCAGCTCAGGAACGCTCACCGGCCTCGAAGCTGTCAGTTGAATTTCTTGACGATCGTGTGGCTGAGTCTCGCCCCCTCCGATGGAACTCCAACAATGAAGCAACTCGTATCAGCACTTACGCTGGTCGCCGGGCCGTTCGTGAACGGGGTGGAAGCGGACGATCCGATGGTCAGCGGTCGTTGACACGAACGGAGCCTGCCTCGGGCGGCGATCATCAATATTCCTTCAACGACTGTTTCCATTCCCGCAAGGTCGCGGCTTCATCCATCTCTTTATAAAACGGGTCGAGCGGGAAGCAGCCGGACACGATGCCGTTTCGCGGAGCGGTCGTGCAGTCGCTGAACGTTCGGCAGACTTTTCGGCGAGCCATTGTTCCCTCGCCAAGCGTGTCGGCCGGGAGCTCCGGATACGACAGAACCATTCGCCCGAGGCCGACCGAGTCGATCCAGCCTTCCCGCACGACGGCCTGCGCAACGTGCGGCAGGAAGTCCTGCAGGTACGAGTAGCCGCTGCCGACCATTGGCATTTCCGGAAAAGCGTCCTTGCACTTTCGCGCCGCGTCGAGTTGCCGGACGACGCCGACGAGCGGATCTTCCGGCGGCTGATACCCGTCGCTGGGCGGGAAGATCGCCGGCCGCTGAATGTGGGGATTGTAATACGGACTTCCACACGAGACGTTGAGTGCTGCGACGCCGAGATGCTGAAGTCGCGCGATCAACTCAAAGGGCTCGGTGAGGTCATACTCAAGCGGATCATCCTCGCGCGTACCGAAACCAAGCTGGTAAGGCAGCAGGCCGGAGGCGTCCATCGGCTCCCCGATCCCGCGGCTCGTTTTGTACGGCAGCGAGTCGAACACGCTGAGCCTCACGCAGATCATGAGATCCGGACACGCGTCGCGAACGCGCGTGATAATCGTCGTGAGTAGACGCGTCCTCGCTTCGAAGTCGCCACCGAACTCGCCGGCTCGCGGCCGGGCGCTGAGGAACTCGTGCATCAGGTAGCCGTGGCACGACTTGATGTCGACGAACCGGAATCCGGCCTCCTGAGCCGTCTGCGCTCCCACGACGTACGCGTCGATCAGGTTGTAAAGCTCCGCATCGGTCAGCACCGTGGCCTGGTCTTCAGGATCAATGCCGAATTTTTCGTCGAGCAGCGGATGGTGATAAGCGATCCGAGGCTCAAGCTGTTTCGAATTCGGTCGGCAGAACCGGCCGGAATGTGTCAGTTGAAGCCCGACCAGCAGATCGTCCGTCGAGCCGAAACGCTCCGCGTGAGCAATCGTCAATTCATCGAGCAGCGCTTTCAACCCGTCGCGATTGCCAGGTGTGGCGAGCGTCTGATTAGGATTGGCACGCCCCTCAGGAACGACTGCTGCGGCTTCTCCACCCCAGATCAGTTTGGCTCCGCTCAATCCGAAATTCCGCCACCGCCGCAGCGTCAGCTCGCTCGGTGAGCCGTCCCGATTCGCGTCCCAGCCTTCCATCGGGTGAATGCACCACCGGTTGCCAACCTCAACGCCGCCGATGTTCAGACGGCGGGCCATCGGCGAATCGTCAGCCGCTGTGAGCACCGCATCATCGACTGGCAGGCTGAGCGACAACTCGCTCAGCCGGTCGCGAAACGCGGCGACGGATTTGAATTGAGCGACTTTCGGGTAGAGATCGGACATCGACAATGCTGACGTTCAAGTAGTTTTGCAGATCACTCTTTGAGCTGACTGGCCCGGCGGATCGACTCGACATGGTAGTCAAACCAGATCTTCCGGCGACGTTCGATCATCTCGGTCCGGCGATGCCCCAGGCCTTCCATCTCGATGTAAGTGTGATCGACTTCGTGCTTCAGCAGTGCCTGATGAAAATCGCGAATCGTCGCGATGTGCCCGCCGTCCTGCGTCCCGCACGCGATCTGAATTCGCAGTCGGCCTTTGATCCTGTCGAGGTTTCGCTCGAGCAGAACGAAGGCGTCATTGCTGAGGTAATTCTCCCGGTCCGGTCCGAGATAGCTGTTCGGAAATACGTCCGGCATCGTCGGGTCGAAGTTTTCGGAGGTGCGCGGGACGTTGCCGGCCTGACAGAACAGCGAGCAGAACAGATCGGGATACTTCATCGCCATTCGCGTCGAGCCGCGACCGCCCATCGAAAACCCTTCGATGCAGCGTCCGTTTCGGGCCGCGATCGTGCGGAAGTTTTTGTCGACGTACGGAATCAATTCGCGAATGAAAATCGTTTCGATGGGAAACCGGCCATCGTGCGAGTCCTTGTACATCGTGCTGTGCCCGCCGTTCGGCAGCACCATGATCATCGGCGGCCAACGCCCGTCGACGATGCCCTCGTGCAGAAGTGCGACATCCTCAAGGCTGTGAACTTCGTTGCCGCCGTTTCCGTGAAGGTTGTAAATCACCGGGTAGCGAGCGTCTGATGTCTCGTAGCCAGGCGGCAGGTAGATGCAGTACCCGACGTCTTTGTCGGCAGCCTCACTGTGAAACGTTCGATGCGTCAGCCCGGTCGGGAGTTCTTTCGTCGGCGGATTGACCCAGACGATTCCCGTTGGATGAGATTTTTTCGGCGGCTTTCCGGCTTTCGGCTGCGAGCCCGCTGCGGGCTCTGGTGGCTCGGCGAAGACGATCTGTTTTTTCGCCCGGTTGATCCCGATGAGACCACGGGTTTTTCGATCCACTGCGAATCCCTGCCCGGTAAACGGAACCGCCTGGGTGCCGAGAAACTCCAGCACGGTTCCCAATTCCGGCAGCCGCAGCCGATAAAGCCGTCCGTTGTCGTGGTCGGTCGTGAGGAGCGTTTCGCCTCGCCATAAACCACCGGACAGGCTGTACGTGCCGAGCTGGCGGATCACCTCCGGCGGGTACGTCCAGCGGCCGGTCTCTTTCCAGTCGTCGTCGAAGCTCGCGAGAAACGTCGCGGCGTTCTCGTCGCCGTACTTTGCGAAATTGCACCACCACTGCCCGTCTTTGCGAATCACCCAGGTCAGGCTGCCGCCGTAGTCCTTGAAGTCGTGAAACGTCGTGAGCTTCATCGACTTCGGGTCGAGCGATTTGATTTCGCTCTGCTCGGGAACCAGCGGGAAGTTGGAGTGAGCACAAAGTAATCGGCCTTCGTAAACGAAGCCGCTGTTGAGATGCCGGGCCTCACCCGTGCTCACCGCGAGACGCTTTCCGGATTCGCGATCGTACTTCGCGACGGCCTGACTGGTGATCGCGTAAACGAATTCGCCATCCGCCGCGGCCGCCTGGTGAGCTTCCGGCGCGGGGAGACTCCGCACGAGCTTCCAGCCGGACGTTCTCTCCGGGGGAGCGGGATCCGCGGCTGTTGAGGGCGTCGACAGACTCAAACTGCCTGCGACGCACATCCAGAAAACGCGTGCTGTCATTGCAAAACCTCTGAGTGACCGGCCGGCCGAAACGCAGATTATTCCGGCACAGTGGGACTCTTCGCGTTTCGTCGCGGGCTCGTCAAGCGAAGGCCGCGGACAGAATTAACCGGCGGTGGCGAGTCTTTGCTTTGCCGCCTCAACATCGGTCTCGATCGGAAACAGCCGGTCCAGCTGCGTCATCTCAAACACCTCCGCGACGAGCGGGGAGACCTTCGCGAGACAGAGTTTTCGGCTGTCCGCCTGCAGCACGCTCCGCAGTGTGAGCAAAGCTCCCAGTCCTTCACTCGAGACAAACAGAAGGCTGGTGAGGTCAACGACGATGTCGGCGGACGGTTGTTTTCGTGCAGCGTCCAGCAGAAGCCCCTGAGTGTCGGCGCAGAAAGCTCCGCTCAGCATTTCCGCGTCGAGCAGGCGAATGATCGCGACGACGCCATCGAACGAACATTCAAGTTTCGAGGTGTTCACTGGCTGTCCTCTTCACCCCATCGAAGGGAGCGGCGATGTCGGTTTCAAAATCCGGCCCGATTCAGACGCCTCGGGAACGTCTGAATCGGTAGCCGGCAGAAGTCTCAATTCCGTACTGGAGACCTCCGACCTTCACTGCGACGAGAGGTCCGGGGACCCGACATCAAAAACCGCGAATCATCCAGAATCCTCAAAATTCTTCAGCGAGCCGCGTCGGCTGGACGTTTTGGAACCTGTTGAGGGCGACTTTGCCAGATTCGTGTGTGAATGTCGTTCAGCCCGGTACTCAGCAGGGACTCTCCGTCCGCAAGAAAATTCAGCGAGCTGAGCCAGTCTCCCTGTGCGGCGGGAAATTGCAGTTGCAGCTCTCCCGATTCCGCATCCCACAATAGCAGCTGCCGATCATGGCCACCGCTGGCGAGCGTTTTGCCGTCCGGCGAAAGGGCCAGGCACGACACCTGAGCTCGATGGCCTTCTACCGTCCGGATAAGACTGTGATCGGTGAGATTCCACATACAGATCAATTCGTCGCCGCCCGCTGAGAACAGTCGCGTCCCATCCGGAGTCACCGCGAGGTCGATGACCTTTCCGGCGTGTGCATCCCAGGCAGCGGTTCGGCGGCCCGATTCAAGATCCCAGACGATGATCGTTCCCATGCGATGCCCGGAAATCAGCTCGCGCCCGTCCGGCCGAAACTGCAGCGACAGCGCCGGACTGTCTGAGAGAAACTTCTGTTCCACCCGGTGAGTGTCCGCATCCCAGACAAAAACCGTTCCGTCTCTCCCCGCTCCGGCAATTCGCGACGAGTCTGGAGAAAATCGAATATCGAGCATCATGGATTCCGTGGGGAGCAATGCATCCAGCGAGAGGCTGTCGTCCCCGACATTGATGAGAGCGACGTTGTTTGTGCCGGCCAGCGCCAGTCGCCGTCCGTCCGAACTGACCGCCGCATCGCGAATGGGTGCCACCTGCGGCAGTAGAATATCTGCGAGCACGCTGCCGTCAGAACCTTGATGCAGAATCGCACGCCCCTTTTGATCTGTCGTGACGAACTGGTTCCGACTCGGCAGAGACACCGATGCGGTCACCGGAGAATCGTGATCGGATGTCGTTATGTAGGGATGTTTTTCACCCACTCCGCAGAGCCAGATCCCGCCGGCGTCGCCACTGATCGCTGCGAGATTCGACTCCGAATGGAAGTCGAACGCGGTCACGTCATGAATGTCATGTCGTTGAGTCGCGATCTCTCCTGCAATCGGGTCGATGATCCGAATCCGCCGGCGGCAGGCAGCGAGAATGCGAGTCGGAAACGACGTACACGCGAGACCGCCGATTCGCTCACGAACCGGAAATGCTGTCCGGGTCAAAGCCGCTGGCAACTGAAAACACTGCACCACATCGGAGATAGCTGAGACGGCAATGCTCCTTTCATCCGGCGCGATCGCTGCCCATTTCAACCGGACGGCATCAAATAGTTTGTCATCCCGCAAACGAGCTTCGTCGGTTGTCCGCGTGATTCGAAACTCGCCGGACACAGTCACGCTGGCAACCGTCCTCCTGTCAGTCGACCTCAGCCAGGTCACCCGCGTCGTCCCTGCCGTCAGAATTCTGGATGGCTCTTCCGATTCGAGTGGCCAGGCTTCGATCGTGCCGTTCTGCATCCCGAGAAAAAAACCGTCGTCATGATGGTTCCACGCGACGGAGATCACTTTTGCCGACTTCGGAGATCGCTCCGACACGATGTGACCGTCGGCCGTGTCGATGACCCGTGCCTGTTCGAGGTCTGTCATCCCAACCACAAACTTCCCGTCATGAGACACCGCCATCCGGCGACTGAGTCCGGCAGCGGGCCACCTGGATCGCAGCTCACCCGACGGAACATCCCAGATCTGAAGCGAACCGTCGTTGCCAAAGGACACCAGCGTTTTTCCATCGCGTGTAAACTGAACGGCCACGGTGCCGTTCTCATGACCGGCCAGCTGCTGAGCCGATCGATCCGCCGCATTTCGCAGCAGATGCCAGCTGAAGCCTCGCCACGCGGGCGGACATCGTTCCGGATCCTCAAGCCACTGTTGAGCCAGTTGCGGGTCCGACTCCAGCATCTTCTGGACGTTTCCGAGATGCGAATTGAACGCCGATCGACGTGACCGAATTTCGTCGGCTTCCGCCTGCAGTCTCAACGATTCCGAATTCTGCATTTCCGCATTCAACAGGCGAAGTCGATTCTGAGACTGCTCAGCGTGTCGGTTCGCTGTAATCTCATTTTTTCGGGATTCCGCGGCGTTCGAACTCGCCTGAATCGCAAAATACGTTGAAACCACGTGCCCGCTGAGCAGTGACACAAAGACGGCTAGAAGTGTCCAGGCGAGCGAGCGGTTTCGGCGGCACCACCGCCAGGTGAGTTCCGGCCAGCGGACGCGTCGCGCCTGGATCGGTCGGTCCGCAAGGTAACTGGCAAGGTCCGCAGCCAGCGCCTCGAC
>JAQBVJ010000193.1 GCA_027623235.1 Planctomycetota bacterium | reverse complement strand
TCAAAACATCGACGATGTGGACGCGCTGCGCGATTATCTCGGACTGGATCGGATTTCTGTCCTCGGCGTTTCGTACGGCGGTATGGTCGCGCAGGGGTACGCCATTCGGTATCCGGATCGGCTGGCAAACCTTGCATTGATCGTGACCGCTTCCAGCTTCCGGTTTCTTGACGATGCGAAGCGGATTCTCGCTGAGCGAGGCAGTGCGGATCAGCAGCGGGTCTGTGAGCGGTTGTGGGAAGGTTCGTTCGAGTCGCTCGACCAGCTGCATGAGTATTACCGGCTGATGGGACCTCTCTATTCGACGACGTTTAATGCGCAGAAATTCGAAGCGTCGCTTGGTCGGAGTCTCCGCAATTTTGAGCAGCTCAACATTGGCTTCGGCGGATTTCTACGCACGTTCGACTTCACTTCACAGCTTGCTCAGATCACGTGTCCGACTCTTGTGATCGGAGGAGCCCACGACTGGATCTGCGCTCCGAACCACTCTCGCGAAATTGCCGCCCGGATTCCGCGGGCGCACCTGAAAATCTTCCGCAACAGTTCTCATGCGGTCGCCGCGGATGAGCCGGAAGCATTTCAAAATGCGATTCGCGGATTCCTGACGTACTCGGGCTGAGTCGTTTCCTGAAGTCCAGAACGTGCTCTTCCGATGAACGGCCTGACGTTCTCAGCGGGAGGCTCGCCACACGACCAACCCGCCTGGCGGTCACTTGCCGACGCAGTACAGCACCTTCGTCGAGCGGATGAACAACTGGCCGCCGCTCGGCGTGATCGATGACCGGAAAATCTCTTCGAGGTCGGAGCCAAGGCCCTCGCACAGAGTCACTTTCGGCTCGGTGCCAGGTTCGACGACGAGACCGGGTCCCTCGTCACTGACGAACGCGGCGACACCTTCATAGGCCACCGGGCTGGCGGTGTATGTTCCGCCGATCCGCTCGTTCCAGTGCAGCTCGCCGGTTTTCGAGTCGTAGCAGCTCAGGATGCCGCCCTTCATGCTCATGATGAGGACGAATTTTCCGATGATGATCGGCGAAGGCAGGTCGCGGCCTTTTCGAGGCTGAGTCCAGGCGACGTGCGTTTTTGAAATGTCGCCCGACCCGCCTGGCTTCACGGCGTAGGCGGCGGGACCTCGACCGGGAACGAAATAAATCAATCCGTCCGCTGGTGTGACCGTCGGAGTGCCACGGCCGTTCGTACCGGACAGTCGCCAGAATTCCTCACCGCTGGCCGGGTCGTAACCTCGAATTCCGGTGTGTCCCTGAATGACCAGTTCTTTTCGGCCGCCAGCGTCAACGAGAATCGGGCTGCTCCAGCCTCGCTGTTGCTCGCGGTCGACCTTCCAGACCGTCTTGCCAGTCGCCTTCTCGACAGCCAGCAGAAAGCCTTCGCCGTCCGAGTCGCAGTTCTGAATGAGGAGTTCGCCAACCAGAATCGGGCTCGCCGCCGTTCCCCACGGGCCGGGAAATTCGCCAAGCGGCTTGTTCCAGACCTGCTCGCCATCGACGGTAAAACAGAAGAGGCCTCCCCCCTTGCCGAAGAACGCCCACACGTGCTCGCCATCGGTCACGCACGAAGACGAGGCCCAGCCGTTCATCGTGTGAGACGGTTCGGGCGTGCCCTTCCAGACACTCTTCTGCCAGACGATCTCGCCGGTTTTTCGTTCGACACACAGCACGATTCGCTCGGCACCGCGGTCCAGAGCCGTCGTCATGAAAATTCGATCGCCCCAGATAATCGGAACGGACTGACCATCGCCAGGCAAAGCCTTCTTCCACACGACCGATGACTTGTCCCACTTCTTCGGGAAGCCGGTTTCCGTCGAGTGCCCGTCCTGCTGAGGTCCACGCCACCGCGGCCAGTTTGAATCGGCAGAGGCAGTTCGCAACGACACAGACACAACAGACAGTAGAACGGCAGCGATAGCAACTCGGCGAGCAATCATGGCGGGTCTCCGGCGGGAGCAGGGTTGTGGGAAGCCGCGTTTGTAGAGCACGCCACGCGGTTTGTCACTTCCGCCGTGGCACGGCTCTTCAGGCCGTGCGCCCTGCAGCATCACGCAAGGGCGGGATGCCAATAGTGTTCGGCACGGTTCCTGCCTGACGATGCGATGCGCAGTTTCATGACACAGAGTCGTTTGACACAGAGTCGTTTGACACAGAGTCGTTTGACACAGAGTCGTTTGACACAGAGTCGTAGAGGCCGTGCCGAACAGTGTGGGCAGGATATCCATGCCACAGCCGGCTCTGCGCGTTTTCAATACTGGCGGAAATATCGACGGGCGTCTTTCGGCATCTTCTTCTTGACCCAGTGCGAATCGGCGTCGCGGCGCAGCTCAAGTTTCAAGACGTCCCGCCTGGCAAACTTCATCGCGAGTCCGATCGGTGTGACGACCAGGTAAAACACGACGGCGACAATCAGGTTCGACACGACAAACGCGATCGGGCTGACAGCGACCATCCAGGCCACGTAGACGTAGCGAATCAGCTCGGGCCGCAGGAGACCGGTCACACCAACGACGAGTCCTGTTGCGGCGATCGCGATCGGCAGCGTCGAGTCGTCGCGGCCGCGGCTGACGACCCACGCGATCACTCCGCAGAACACGATCAGAAGCCCGCCAAACCAGCGCAGCTCTTTTCGATTCGGCTTCCAGTTAATGTCGACGATTGCCATTCCATTCCCTGCCGGCTGACCCGGCTTCAATTGACGAGTTTGCCATAGTAATGCCGCATCCGGATCGAGGCTCCATCAATTGCTGACTCGACCTCGTCCGCCGCCAGCCGCCCGGCATCGACAAGCTCCTCGGCCAGCTCCCGCAGCGTACTTCGGGTGAGGCCCGCTGAAAACGTCAGCATCAATCGTCTCTCGACGACGTCTTCCAGCGTCCGCCCCTCTTCGTTGCGAATCGACCAGCGAACAAATTCGAGCGGAATCTCCGTGCCGCTCAACGATCGCCGATCGGGCTCTGAATCGGTCGGAGAAAACACATCCTCAAACCGGTTCCCAATGAGCGTCCAGACAGCGTTCGTTTGGGCCACTGACAGGCCGTACCGATCACCGAGATCCCGGATCCGCGTATCGATCAACTCGGCCGACCCTGGCCAGTCCTCGCCACCGGGAACCACGCGACTGGCCGTGCCGGCAACGCGAGTTCGACCGGTTGCCTCAAGGACCCGGTCGGCCACTTCTTCGGCCAGCGTGCGGCACGTCGTCAGCTTGCCGCCGATCAGAGTCAGCACCTCGACGGCGTCCTGCATTGAGATGTGTATCGAGTGCCCGCGAGGAATCGCCGCCGTACGCGCAGCATCGACACGCGGCAGTGGACGGACGCCGGCATGCCGCATCTCGACATCCGCGGCAGTCAGCTCGACCGATTCAAAAACGGAGTTCACCATCGCGACCAGATAAGCCACTTCCTCTTCGTCGACGACCGCTTCTTCCGGTGACTGCTCAAAGGGCAGATCGGTCGTACCGATCAGAGTTCCCTCGCCGCACGGCAGAATGAAAACCAGTCGACCGTCTGCCGCCTCCGCGTAAATCCCGGCACCACACAGCGCCTCACGCAGGCCGGCGTGGCGCGAGTAAAGATGGCTTCCCTTCGTCCCCGCAAACAGTCTCGGCTCTTTGACGTCGAGCGACTCGAGTGTCAGGTCACCCCACGCCCCGGTCGCGTTCACGACGAGTGCAGGTTCGACCGAGAGAACTTCGCTCTCGCCACCCGTTTCAGAATCACGAGCAATCTGAAATCGATTTCCGTTTCGAGACACGCGGCTCCACGTGCGGATCTCGAAGCTCGATCCCGCTTCGTTCGCGGCCTGTTTCGCATCGGCAAGCAGCGCGAGCACGAAGCGTTCGGGATAAAGCATCTGCGCGTCCGAGTACTCGCAAACCCAGCGGAACGTGCGACGGTCGACCTGCGGCGTGCTTTGTGACTCGGCCTCCGCGCCCGACTTCAGCACGGACACGCGATGTTTCCTCAGCGAACTTCGGCCGGCCAGCCAGTCGTAAAGCGTAAGCCCGCTGCGAACCGCGATCAGGCCTCGTCGCCCCGGCTTTCCGAACGAGACGCCGACACGGGCCAGACCGGTGAATCGGCACGCGGCCGTGACGAGTCCGCCCAGCCAGCTCGAAACCGGGATCGCCAGGCGAAGCGGCGTCACAAACTGCGGAGCCAGCTGCAGCAGCCGCTCGCGTTCCCGCAGCGACTCTCGCACAAGGGCGACGTCGCGGTATTCCAGGTACCTCAACCCGCCGTGGATCAGTCGCGACGACCTTGACGTGGCGCCGCGGGCGATGTCACCGGAATCGACCAGCCAGACAGGAACGCCATTCAGAGCAAGTTCGCGAGCGACCGCGCACCCGTTGATGCCGGCTCCAAGAATCAGCACGGGGCGAGAGCTGTCTGCTCCGGAGCCCGTCTGCAAAACGCCATCGTCCTGGCCCGAACTCGTCACAATCAGAACCTTCGACCGGACGGCAGATCGGCTCCGGGTCGGCCCGGTTCTGACGCGACGCTCGGCGGCAGATTTGACGCAACCGGCTTGCGAAACGCTTCCGATTTCGTGGCGAACCGCTCGACACTGGCCAGGCTGCTCTCCAGCATCGAGCTCGACCCGTAAGGATCAAACACCTGTCCGGAGCCGGCGCTGGTCCATTTCAGGATCAGTCCTCGCTTCAGTTCGAATTCCACCGTGCCTTGAAGCGACCGCGAGATCAGCTGTGCCTTAATGATCGGTTCGCGAACCGGCTTCTTAACGGACGTGCTGAAGGTGATTTTCGCGACGCCGTTTTCGACCGACTTCAAAGTGTAAACACGGCGAATGTCGATGTCCTGCTGCAGTTTTCGCGACAGGTCCGGTTCGGGCGAGACCTGCACCACGAAGTCGTCGTTCCAGGAATCGCCAACAGCAATCGCCTCATCGGGCAGCCTGATGAGGAATCCGTACGCCGACTTGTCGGGATTCAGTTCTTCCTTTTCACCGTCGACCGGCAGAACCTCTTCAACTTCACCGTTGGGTTTGTACCGGACTCGAACTTTGGGATTTCCGACGCTCTCGGCGACCGGCTGAAACCGCTTCGGCACGGCGGCCTTCGAACGGCTGTCCCACAGAATCGCCTCATCGTTATCCGATCGAGCCTGCATGATCGCGCGGTCGATCACCGGCTCCAGAACGGCCGATCCGTTCTTGTCTACCGCGACAACTCGGAAGTGCTTGAAGGTCTCGCGGTTTTCACGCAGCGTCTGCGACACCTCGCGGGCACTCACGCGCATGGTCGATTCCGACTTCGCATGAAAGTGGAGAAACTCACCCTGACGAAACCGGTACTCCAGCTTCCACGTCGGGGCTGTCGTCTTATCGTCGTCGGCCTTTTCGGTTGAGTCCGCTGCCGCTGTGGGTTCAGGTGCCGCTTTGGAGGCCGGCTCGGCTTTCACGGCCGCGTCGTCCGCCACCGAGCCCCGCATCGCGGCACTCGACAGGCCGATCGCCAGCAAACCGAACAGGGTCACACGAATCGCAGTCATGTCGAATCTTTCGTTTTATGTCTGTGCGAATTCTCATCGCGCTGCGCCGTTACCGAGTCCGGTCCGCCGACGGCAGCGTGGCGCGGGCTCCGTTGTGAGGACCGTAAACCCGCATGGGCAGCGTCATCTCTGCGAACTCCGGATCCGTCGTGCGGATTCGAACGAGGCACTCGTGCGGGCCGGTGGGAACCTGCTCGGCGGTGACTCGAATCTGAGCCATCAGCCCGTTGCGGCGAGAGCCTGGTTTCATTTCGCTTTGCGGAATCAACTCCACATCGATGAAGCTGGCATCGCATGAAACGTCGATCACCGTCAGCGGGCGGTCCCGCAGATCGTTCACGTCGACCATGTGCGACACACGATTCCCCTCGTACTGATGCATGATCAGGACGCGTGGATTCAGAGTGACGGTCTGCTCGGGCAGCGCGATGCGGAAAGCGACCTCGGCCTCAAATTCCGTCTTCGATTGCCCCACCGGACCGTAAGTGACACGGGCCGTGTAGTGCTTTGAGCCGGGCGACTGGTTCGCGGCCCGGATGTACAAAGTGAGGTCAGTCGTCTCGCCCGGCCGAACAATTTTCTTTTCCAGTTGATCCGACAGGCAACCGCAGCTTGTCGTGACGTCACGGATTTCGAGGGCGTCCGCCCCGCCGTTGGTCATCCAGAACCGAGCCTCGTGGACGCGTCGCGATTCGACCTCGCCCAGATTCACCATGTGCTGATGAAACGCCAGCGGCGGTTTCGGAGGAGCCGCCTCAGAAAACGCCGGCCGAGCCCCCGCCGACTGAAACGCCAGGCAGAGCAGCACCGGCGAAAGAGCCACCACAGCGGGCAACAGCGGTCGCAACCGCGCAGAGAATTTCCGAAGTTTGAGCAGGCTCACGCGACATCCTTTTCGCGGGAAACGGCCGATTGACGACGGAAACAGCCCCGCCGGACAGCAGCTTTTACCAGAAAACACAAAAACGCAGCAACGCGAGTTGCAACGCCTCCGCCCGAACCCGTGACCGCGAACCCGTGACCGCGCACCGGGACCGCGCACCGGTCGGGCCTCAATCCGCTTTTACGACCGGCTTTGCCGGCTTCAGCACCGGCAGGTCCGGGTTGAAGATCTTGAAGTGAGTCGGACACAGCCACATCCAGTCGCCGCTGGCTTTGTCCACAGTCCACTTCAGCCCGCCGTAATGCTCATTTTTGTCCAGCTCGCGAAGCAGTCTGTGGAAGACGCGATGCTCGGCTCCCTCGACGATCTCGCGGAACGGTTCGTGGCGAGCGTCCCGGGCGTCGTCCCAGCCGGAATGTCCGTCCGCCCGCATCTGCTTCGCCGCGTCGCCCAGGGATTTCATCACGTCGATCTGCTTGAGGACCTCGGCGAGCCCGTCGTCGTTTCCGCCGAACAGTTGTGAGACGTTCTTCGCGACGGGAGCCACCACGCCCAGCACCTTGCCGATCAGTGACGTGTACCGCGCGACCGTGCCGAACCATTCCTGAGCCTGGCTGAACACGTACTCGCCGTCTTTTGGCCTGCTCTTTGAGCCGGCCGAGCCGATCGCACAGGTCGGGTGTTCCTCGCCCGGCATCTCACACCACAGCGACAGGCGGAAGCGTTTTTTCGTGGCCTTGTTCAGCCACTCGGCCGGGTTGACCTTTTCCCAGCCATCGAGCTTTGCCGGCAGGAGTGTGAAGACGCGCGGGCACGGCGACTGCCGATTCTCAAGAGCCTTCAGAATCAGCCGAGCCGACTCGGCCGACATCGACCGGAAACGCTCGAGCAACTCGGCGGCGACTGTGCGGCGATCGTCGTTCGCTTCGGAGAATCCCGCGTGGATCTGCACGCGCAGTTCGTCGAGCTTCCGTTCCGCTTCCCGCACCCGTTTCTCCGGTTCGGCACTCGGATAGCCATGAACCAGCTTCGAGATGTCCTGTTTGGACCGGCATTCTTCGCAGCGAGCGTCAGTGTCACCCTCCTTCAGATAATTGAGAAGTGCTATGAGGGAGAAACTGCCTTTACAACGCTGTTCGTCGACGCGGTGTTCACACGGGACGCGCAGATTCCACTTTCCTTTCAGGCCTTTCCACGTCTTCAGAAGCTCCTCGACCGAACTCTGCATGATGCCTCGAAACGTCGAGGGGTTGCTGTCGTGGACGGTCAGGAACAGCTCGCGGTCGCGGAGCTCGATGAGGGCCTGGCCGTAGTCGGACTGCAGGAACACACCCTGACGCCAGTGAATCCGCTCGGCGTTGTAGCGGTGGTTTCGGACGATCAGCCACGGCATCAGACCGGGCGGGTCATCGTCGAGCCGCACGATCAACTGCAGCCGGTGCCAGCCGCCCTGCGGTTCCGCATCGTGGTCCCAGGGAAGAATCCGGTCCGCCCCGTTTCCGTCAGCACCTTCGGGAGCCTCGCCCTCCCGGTGCGCGGTCGAGGTGGCAACTCGCGGGCGGGCTTCCTGAACCAGCTCACCTACCAGGCTGGTCTGGTCGTGGCTGTCGGGGATGCGGTACGAGACGTCGAACTTTTCCATCAGACGCAGGAAGAACGGGTAGAGCTTTGCCTGCGGGTAGCGGTCCCGCTTCGAACGTTTTTCGTCGTTCCAGATTTCGGCCAGGCGGGAATGGTCGAGGATGCCGTTGGCCTCGATCGTGGAGCGGTCTTCCAGGACCAGGCCGATCGCCTTGGACAGCCATTCCGGTTTCAGCACGACCAGATCGGCCAGCGACGGGTCCGCGCCGAAATAAATGATGTGTCCCAGAGCGTCCAGCAGACCGGCGAGGGCTTTGTCCGCGTCCGGGGCCACCTCGTACTTCCGACACTTCTTTTCAAAGGACTTCCAGTCCAGCTTCGGGCTGTCGCTGCCCTGGATGTCGTCCCGGACTTCCCGCCACGAGACCGGAAACGGCTCGCCCATCTGAGGCAGGCCGGCGGCTTCCTGGGCGATCACGTCCCGCAGTTCGGGGATGCCTGTTCCGGTTTCGCTGTCGATCTCGTAGAAGCCGGCGATGACTCCGGGAAACTGCTGCCTCAGGCCGTGCTCATCAATGCGGGGGTCGCGGCCCTCGTCGCAGTGCGAGGCGACAACCAGCACGCGAAATCCCTTGCCGACGCGCCGCTGAATCAGGTCGATCCAGTCTTCGACGCGGGAATTGTCCGCCCCGCGGCGCGGGTGCCAGACGACGACGTACAGCGAGCGGGAACTGAAGAAGAACTGATGAGTCACCCGGCTGTCGTTTATACATAAGTCACTTAATCGCCTGGCCCGAAGGTCATCCATGCGGTGGCAAGGTCGGTCATGCGGCGGATTCCG
>JAQBVJ010000053.1 GCA_027623235.1 Planctomycetota bacterium | reverse complement strand
TCCGACTCGCTTTTGTGCCAGGCACATTTGGTTCTGCTTGAAGGATTCTTCACAGCAGCGAAGGCGCTGCGTCCGGAATCGTCTGAAGTAGTAGTGCCGTGAATTCGATACGGTTCTACGTGCCAGTCAATGAGCAGTGGGAGACCGCCGTCCGCTCCGATCTTCGGATGACGGCGGCCTACCTGCTCAATTTGATGCATTGGAAATGGCTGTGCTGGCGCGGGGATGACGACGGCTACGTGCCACTCAAGACGGCGTATCTCCGGCGCTTCATGGGCCAGGACGCGCTGACGGCCGTTCGCCAGAGCCTTCACAACGGTCACGTGATCGACTGGGATCAGACTTACCAGGAAGGAGTTCGCTGTATGGGATATCGAATACGCCCCGAGTTCCGGGAGACACACATGATCCACTGCGACGACAGGCGGCTCACACGTCGCATCCAACGCCTGCAGGCCGAAGATGAGGTCAAACTCCTGCCCGTGCATCGCTGGCTGCGAGAGCGGCTCCTGATGCTTGATTTCGACATCGACCGGGCACGGTCCATGATCGATGGAATGCTGCCCGATGAAGATTCACCGCTGACGGTCAGGGAGTACCGGCAACTGATCTTCGGACAGCTCACTCGTCTTCAGGATCAGATCGCGGACGAAACCCCGGAACTGACCTGCTGCAGGCACGGTCGCGTCCATACAGCTTTCGCGCGGCTGCCCCGGAGCCTGCGGTGCTGCCTGACGGTGGACGGTCAACCGCTTCAGGGAATCGACCTCGCCAACTCGCAACCGCTGTTCCTCGGAGTCGTCGCCAACAGGTTCTTCTCAGACCGTCATGCCAGGGTGTCTCTCAAAAAATGGAAGCCTCTCGAAAAACCCCTCCCCTATGGCAGGGGGACCACCCTGCTACACCCCCCTATTACGATGAGTAAAAAGTCACAAGTGGTTGAAATAAAAGAGAGTTACGAAAATCGCTTAGCTACCGTTTTCGGACTGGAGTTGTCAGGCGATGACAACAAGGCTCGGTCCAACGGCCTCGACGAGTACCTGAATCACTGCCAGGAAGGAGCACTTTACGAGTGTTTGAAGAGACCAGACGAGGATCGCGCACGGCTCAAGGAAGCGTTGTTCGCTGACGTGCTCTACGGTCGTGACAACTACCCGTCGCCGCTCCGTGAACGGTTCCGCCAGGCGTACCCGGCGATCGGGTTCATGCTCAGCGAACTGAAGGCCAGTGAATACCGCAGGCCAAGCTGGCTGATGCAGCATGAGGAGTCGAAGCTGTTCATCGGCGGAATCTGCAATCGGATTAAAGTGGAGCAGCCGGACATTCCGCTGGTCACGATTCACGACAGCCTGCTGACAACGCCAGCTCACGTGGATTACGTCGAGACTGTCGCACGGTCGGAGTTTGCACGTCTCGGTGTCAGTCCGACATTCCATCACGAGAGCTACTGAAAACCGATTGACCCGGCCACCCGCACCTGGTAGTTAGGGTTACCAATATGAGGAAGAAACCAATGACCATGAGCGAGACGCTGCGAAAGTCGGTCATGAACGACTTTGAGAACGGTGAGTCGTTTCGAGCGATCGAACGCGACTCCGGCGTGCTGCGGCAGTCCCTGATGAAGTTTGTCCGGGGCGAGACGTCGTTGCGGCTCGACGTTGCTGACAAGCTGGCCGCGTACTACGGGCTGGAACTGAGACCAGCAGAACAGTCAAAGCAAAAGAGGAGCAAATAGGAATGGGATCACTTCGGAAGAAGACGTCGACTAAGCCCGTACCGACAAATGCCGAGTTGTTTGAACGCAAGGGCGAGCGGTTCGCACGATGGGTGGACGGACGAGGCAAGAAAAAGACTGCGAAACTTACGACCGGCCACGATGGTTCTGAACGGATCGTTGTTGAAGGGGGAACCTACACAGCGAAGTATCGAGCCCCCGACGGAACGACTCACGAAGTAGCGACAGGCTGTCGAGACCGTGGAGCTGCTCAGGCCGTCCTCAACGAACTCGAACGCCGCAGCGAACTGGTCAAAGCAAACGTGATGACCGCTGGCGAGTCCTCGATTGCCGATCATGCTTCAACACCGCTGGTGAACCACTTTGCGAGTTACCGCGACCATCGAATCGCCAAAGGGCTGAGTGAAGTACGGATTGCGAATACGGATTCGCGACTCACCAGGCTGGCGGACGAATGCGGTTTTCGCCGGCTGGCTGATCTGTCGGCCGATGCAATTACGGGTTGGCTGAGGCAGCACCTCGACGCCGGCATGTCACCCGGGACTCGCAACGAATACCGGCAGGAGTTGGTCGGCTTTGGAAACTGGTGCATCCAGACTCGCCGGCTGAGCGGGAACCCGTTTACCGATGTGCCACGGGCAAACGCAAAGGCGGACCGGCGACGACATCGACGGGCTCTGACTGAACCGGAAATCGACCGGCTGCTGTTCGTGACTCGCTGGCGACCGCTGGCGGAGTTTGGCCGGCAGACCGTTCCCGGCAAGTCTCGCAAGCGGTCGAACTGGAAAGCCGAACCGCTGACGTATGACGGGCTGGAAGCCGCTGTGAGGCTGTCTCGGGAACGGCTGGCAAAGAACCCGGACTTCATCCGAAAACTCGAAGAGCGAGGCCGTGAGCGGGCTCTGATTTACCGGACACTGATTCTTACCGGATTGCGACGGGGCGAGCTGGCTTCGCTCACGATGGGCTCGCTGGAACTCGACGACGCGACACCGTACGCGACGCTCAAAGCCGGAGACGAGAAGAATCGCCAGGGCTCAGGGATTCCACTGAGGGCCGATCTGGCGAAAGAATTGCGGCAATGGGTCGCCGACAGACGGAACGGCTTTACCGGGTCACCTGCGGCGTTCTCGAACGAACCGCTGTTCTCGGTTCCGGCCAGTCTGGTCAAGGTGCTCAATCGCGACCTCGACACGGCCGGCATTGCGAAGGCCGACGAACGCGGTCGAACGGTCGACGTTCATTCGCTGCGGATGACATTCGCCACGCTGCTGAGCAAGGGCGGAGTCAGTCCGAAAGTCGCTCAGATGGCGATGCGTCACAGCGACATCCGGTTGACGATGGAAACCTACACCGATCCGAAGCTGTTCGACGTGGCAGGCGCTCTGGATGCTCTGCCGGCATTCTCGCACACTCAGCCAAGCGACTCGCCCGAAGTCATCAGAGCGACAGGGACCGATTCTCTGTCTGCCCCTGTGTCTGCCCCAGGCACAGTCCAAACAGGGCAAACTGAGTCGTCTGCTGTCATTTTGACAGGCAACTTCGGTTCGCGACAATTCGACCAGAGCACGACCGGAAACACGTCAAAACCAAAGGAAAAAGCCCCATCAGAGGCGAATTCTGACAGGGCTTCCGGAGTGGAGACGATGGGACTTGAACCCACGACCTCTGCGTTGCGAACGCAGCGCTCTCCCAGCTGAGCTACGTCCCCGGGGCGGCAAGGGTAGGTGAGCGTTTCCGGCAAAGCAAGAGATGGTCAATCGTCCGAAACTGGCGGAGACGAGGCGGCTCGGATTCTGATCGTGGCGCGGTCAGCGGGCTGATCTTGACCGGATTTTGTGCTTGTCGGATAGTCCGCAGTGTTCTGTTGATTGGGCCTCCGATTTGCTGAATTTGAGATGCCAGGCATCGGAATCCACCTGGGCGGGACGGATTCATCTCAATCCGTTTTCGCCCGCGCGGGCCGGGAGGGCTCGCGGTTTTGTCGAGGGAGTGACGCAATGAAACGTAGCCTCGCGGTCTGCACGATCGCCTGCTATCTCGGTGCGCTCGTTTACGGAGTCGCATCGTACGCTGTCGGTTTTAAAGTCAATCAGTCGCCGAGCATGTACTTTTTCGTCTGGGACATGTTCTGCGGCTGGTCCGCCTACGAAGAGCGGCTCAGCATCATTGGCGAGGGCGAGAGTGGCCGCTTTTACCAGCTGGCACCGGCCCCGTGGGGTAACTATCCGCCCTACGGAGATTTGAGTCGGCACCACTACGACTCGTTCGCGTATCACACAGGCACGATCGCCGCGAACACTCTGCGGTACACCGATCACGAGCCGATGGCTCGCGTCTTTGTGGTGCAGACGGTCTGGTCGAAGAAGTTCAACCTGCCGGACGAGCTCTGGAATACCCGATACCCCGAACCGAAACTGGCCCACCACTATTACCACCTTCGCCAGGTGCGTGACCCGGCCGGCAACCTTCTGAGAAATCAGATGTCGTGGTTTGATTACCAGAACCAACTGGCGATTCGGGACAACCCGCGATTGCTGCAGGACACTCGCAAGGGCAAGCCGATGTTTCAGGTTGACCCGCTGAACCGCGGTCTGGATGGCGGAGCCGGCGGACGAAACGCCGCGCCATGATTTCGGCCGGCCGTCTTTCAAGGGCGACCGCGCTTGTGTGACTGCAGTTGTTTCGTAAGCCCCTGCGAGTTCGACCGAGGAATTGTCATGACCGAATTGACTCAGAATCAACCTGGCACGAAGACCGGATTCTTCTTTGGCGAGGAAGTGCCGTACGGCATGGCGGCCGTGAGAATCATTCTGCCGCTGGTTTTACTGCTGGTGATCATTCCACGCTGGCCTCACGCGCGCGAATGGTTTTCTTCGGACGGTGCGGCCGCGCCTTTGTGGATGAACTATGCCAATGCGATGCAGCTGCCGGTTCCGTCCGGAACCGTCGCCGTCGGGCTCACTTCGCTTCTGGCGTTCACGCTGGTGACGTCGAGCCTTGGCTGGTGCACGCGACTTTCGCTCATCGTGTCGACCGTTCTGTTTACCTATCTCAACCTGCTGGACTCGATCGGGTCCCTCACCAAGTATTCGGTGATTGCAACTCACGGCCTGTTTTGTCTGTCGCTTTCCAGTTGCGGTGCGGTCTGGTCGATCGACGAGCTGCTTCGACGGCGAGATCTGAAGGCAGCGGCGATCCGCGACGAATCTCCTCGGAAATTTCCGGCCTGGCCGCGACGTCTGCTGCAGATCATGATCGGCATGGTTTACCTGGGAGCGGCCTTTACAAAAATGCACACGCCGGCATTTTTCAGCAGCGATCAGATGCGGCAGTGGATGATCACCAATGTGAATCACAGTAACCCGATTGGCGAGTACCTCTCGTTCTATCCGGCCGCGCTGGTTGTTTCGGCCTACGTCACGATTCTCTGGGAGATCCTGTTTGTCTTCCTTGTGTGGCGAGGCTGGGGACGCGTTTTCATGATTACCGCGGGAGTTTGTTTCCATCTGGGAACGACCTTCCTGCTGGGCCTCTACATCTTTCCGCTGGTGTGTTGCTCCCTCTACCTTGCGTTTCTGAATGAGGAAGACATTGCCAGGTTCTCCTCGCTGATCCAGCGGCTTCGTGATCGCGGTTTCCGCGCGGCCGAGCGTTTCGCTGCGCTGCCGGACTGCCTCGCTCGACTGGTTCCAGACATTCGTTGTCGCACGGCGACGGTCGTGTTTGGATTTCTGGTTCTCGCCGTGGTCGCTGGCGGAATTGAGACCGAGTACCGGCTCGACCCGTTTGGTGTTCGCCGGGCGGAAGGAGCCCACCAGCTGACTGAGCTCGACGGCGACGAAGTGCGGCTCATGCTTCGCCAGTCCGAACGCATCCGCGAGAGCGACAAGTATCTGTCCTTCGACGTGGGAACGCAGATGCTTGGCGACGTCATCGCGAATCAACGATCGTCATTTCACATCGGCGAGACTCTGTTTGCTCAGTGCACTCTGAACCCGCCTCACGAGGACATGTATATCGAATGTAACCTGCACGACGCCGACGACCGGCTCATCGATCGCGTCGGTCAGATCGTTGACCGCAGTGCGCTGCGCTGCAGTTGGCAGTTCTTCATTTTCGACGCTCTGCCACCTGGCAAGTACTTTCTGGTCTTCAAGAGCCGAGGCCGGGAAATGTCCCGCCGAACCATCAACGTGCTACCGTCGACCGTCGCAAATCAGGCAGGCAACGCCACGCGGGAGTGACGATTTCGTTCCGGTTTTCCTGACGTCAATTTCCGGACAGTGGGAAGGACGAAGCCTGCCTGCCGATGCGGACAGCGAGGCGATTTCGACGCCGGGTGGAGACACCACGGCGAACCGAGCGGGGTCGACCTTGTCTCGCGAAGACTCATCGGATAACGATGGGCCATGTTCGGCTTTTTGTCCGGGAAAAGGCAGTCCGAGTCTGCATGACATTCCGCTGAGAATTCCGATGAGCGATCAAACGAGCGACGAAAAAACAGAAACCACCTCGTCTGTCAGTTTCGAGGAAGCCGCCGAAGAAAAGCAGCCGGGTATCGTTGTGGAATTCCTGGAATTCCTCGTTGAGAGCAAGGCCTGGTGGCTGACGCCGATCATCGTCGTACTGCTCCTGGTCGGTTTGCTGATCGCCCTGAGCAGCTCAGTCGTCGCTCCGTTCATCTACCCGATTTTCTAAACCGCGCGTCGTGCTCGCAGCGAGTCTCACTTGCCTGCCTCAGTTCCTGGGTTATCGCTGAGCGATTCGATTCCGTCTCTTCCAGGAATGGCTTGACCTGATTCGATCAACTCGACCAGTTTTCCGTAGCGTCGAGCGGCTTGACTGCGAACCGAGTCCTCGAAGCGGTATCTGCAGAGTCTGTTCAGGCCAGCCTCCGTTCGACGGTAGGCTGTCTTCAACAGGTTCAGGTCAACCTGAGTCTTGACGATTGAATCCGAAAAGTCTGAGGGACGCGCAGCGGGAACGCCGAACGATTCCGGAATCAGACTCCGCTGTTCGACAATTCTTCCTGCCGCACACCCGAGCAGGAAGTAAGCACGGAGCGTGGGGTGCACGCTGTCATGAAACATCGACGAATCAAGGATTCCGTGCGGCGTATGCGGACGCAGAGTTTCCGCCGCGTCGATCAGGGGGATTTCATACTGCTGTGAGACACGGGTCGTCAGCCTGCGGTACTCAAGCGTCGCTCGAACCGGGTAGCTGTCTGAATCAAGTGCGGCCTGCAGATGATGCCGCGCCGCTTCAAACCTCTGCTGTCCCTACAGGCACAAACCCAGCCGGTAGTGAAACTCCGCCAGGTGAGGGTGCCGCCGCAGCTGCTCACGGTAACACGCGATCGCCTCGTCGAGCTGTCCGGACGACTCCAGTCTGAGTCCGTGAGCCCGCAATTCCGCGAGCTGCTTTTTCTCGTCCACTCCGGTTCCGGAAGCCGGCGTTGACTGGTTCGGCTCAAACGTCAACTCAGCGGCCGCGGGGACAAACCACACCATGGGAATTCCATTCGTTCGGCCAAAGTCCGCGAGCTGTTTCAAGTGTTGTTCGAATCGTTCGACTCGAGCCGCCGCGATGGCAGGGCGAAAGAGGTGGTCCTGGCAGAATTGATCCGCAGTCGGACCGGACTGTCTGAGTGCAGACCGCCTGGCGAGAACGGCGTCGAAACAGCGAAACATTGGTGACATGTTCAGCCACTGATCGGCGAAGTGGTACAGGTGGGACCGGTTTCCGCCCAGGTCACTCGTGCCGTGGAAGGACTCATTGTGACCGCTGTAAAGAAGGATCAAATGCGGGCGGACCTTCAGCAGATTCACACGACCCAAAGCAATCTTCAAGCTGGCTCCTGCCAACGCGAGATTATGCAGGATGATCTTCTGACCGGGATACATTTTCGTGAGTTGCCAGTGCAGGACAGCTCCAATGCCGTACTTCGGCTGGTACGGGTGACCAAGCATCGTTGACCCGCCAAGCACTGCGACGTGAATTTCTCCGGCAGGCGGATCGGGCAGCGATTCCGGCAGCGAAAGCGGCTGATCGTTCATTTTTTCCGTGAGCAGCGCGACGGGCTCGACGACAACCACAATCAGCAGCGACGCGGCCGACACTGCGAGCAGCGCTGGGATGGCTGGGTGCCAGCGAAGTCGACCCTTCCGAATTGTCGTCGCCAGAAGAACCGGTCCTGCGGCTGCTCCGCACCAGACCAGAACGACGCCGATCCGGAGTGCCAGTTCCAGCGACAGCACGGCGGCGAGGCCGAACATATCCAGTGCCAGCAGGACCGGACAGGCGAGTAAAACCGAATTCACGCAGACAACGCTGATCGCCTCGACCGTTCGACGCGGCCTGCCGCAAATGGAAAAGACGACCAGCATCCCGATCAGCTGCACCAATGGCATGCTCATCGACCAGTCGGCTCGGAACGCGGCCATACTGTTTCTGCTGTCAGCGTCAAATGTCACAGCAAGCAATGGCGCCGCCAGAATCAGCGTTCCAGCCAGCGGGCGGCGGAGCCTGCCTCGCAAGGAAGTCTCAGGTTCTTCAGCAGCGGCAGCTTGAACGGGCTCGGTCATTCACGATTCTTCTGAGGGCGTCTCAATGCAAACAGGGGATCAACTCGGCATGATTGTGGAGATCTCCAGACTCGGCATCCGCGTCCAGGGTATGTCAGAATAGTTGGCAGCCCTTCGTTAAGAAATAAAAACCCATGAAACTGCGAGGCTCGCGGTGACGGACACATCCTCTCCCAGCAGCTCAAAGCGGAAAACAAGCCGGCGACGTCGCGTCGCTTTTGCCGCAGTGGCATTGCTTCTGGTCGGAGTTTTTGCGGAAGTCGTCTCGGCCATCGGGCTCTACTTTTCTCTTGAGACCGGCCAGAGTTTTCAGGACCTCGCTCAGTGGCAGGAGCAGCTCGCGCTGACATCCCGTGGCGAGGAAGACAGCGGAGTGGTCGTTCATCCGTTTACCGGCTGGTGCCTCAATCCACAGGTGAGCGGAGGGGACGAGGTCTTCGGCAAGCGCATTCCCGTGAACCGGTTTGGTTTTGTCGATGACCAGGAAAGCGTCCAGCAGCGGGCTCCGGACCGGCTGATCATCGGCGTCACCGGAGGCTCGGTCGCGTGGCAGATGACGGTCGGCGCCCATGACGTCATTCGAGAGATCCTTCATCAGTCACCCCTGTTCCGCGATCTTGATATTCGGATCCTCCGCATTGGTCAGTCGGGCTACAAGCAGCCGCAACAGTTGATGACGGTCAACTGGCTGATGGCGCTGGGCGGGGAGTTCGACGCGGTCGTCAACCTCGACGGCTACAACGAACTGGCTCTCACCATCAGCGACAACTTTCTGCGGGATATCCACACGGCTTACCCCCGCGCCTGGAATACCCGGATGCTGGAACTGATTGATCCGCGGGAATCGGCCGAACGGATGCGCCTGCTGGAGATCACCTCGCACCGGCAGCGGATCGCCCGCCGCGTCAGGAGCATTCCGTGGCGGTGGTCTTACACCGCGAACGCGGTCTGGCGAACGCTCGACAGGCTCGGTCGGCGCGAGAAGCAGAAACTGGAAAAGCTGCTGGTGGAAAAACACTCGCAACGGGAAGGATTGGGCTTTGCCGAGTCTGGTCCCCACGAGGACATCTCCAGTGCGGATGACGCGCTGGTTGTCGCCGCCGAAACCTGGCTGCGCTGCTCGATCCAGACGCACCGACTGCTGGCCGGTTCCGGGACGGTTTATCTGCACGCGTTGCAGCCGAACCAGCATTTCAAAGGTTCAAAGCCGCTTTCCGCAGAAGAAGTCGAACTGGCCGCGATGCAGAAAGCCGCCGAGAGAACTGCGATTGAGACGGGCTATCCGTTGCTGCTTGCGAGACAGCCTGACCTCGAAGCTGCCGGTGTTGAGTTTCTTGATCTCTCACTGCTGTACCGCGACGAGGCGAGCTCGATGTACTCGGACCCGTGCTGCCACCTCAACCAGGAAGGCAATCGTCGTCTGGCGACAGCGATTGCCGTGCGGCTTCGTGGCCTGCTCGAAAAGTCACGTCAAAAGTAATTCGTCGGCGGATGCGTGTGCCTGCTTTGCGAGTGGCACGGGACTGGTGCGACTGCTATCGTCGACCTCTTCAAGCTGAGCACAATTCGCTCGCTTTGCCAGGGCGCCTGACCAGGAGATTCTGCTGTGAACTGCCGTTTTTATTCGACGCTCACTTTTGTTCTTGCGGTGATTTCCGCATCCCTCACAACCGCTGACGAGAGCGAGAAAAAGGACGCCCCGAAGCCGGATAAACGCGGCGCAATCAGTCTCTTTAATGGCAAAGATCTGGCTGGCTGGCAAGGCGACACCTCGCTCTGGTCCGTCGAGGATGGCTGCATCACCGGCAAGACAAACGGGCCGGACCATCTGGAGTACAACAAGTTTCTGATCTGGGACGGCAAGGTTGCCGACTTCGTGTTTGACTGCGATTTCCGACTGGAAGGCAACAACAATTCCGGAGTTCAGTACCGCAGCCGTCACGACGAAAAGCGGGGCGAGTGGGTCGTCGTCGGCTACCAGGCCGACATCCACGCCAACCCGCAGTACACGGGAATGCTGTATGACGAAAAAGGCCGAGGCATCGTCGCGAAGCGTGGCGAGAAAGTCGTCATCGCGGCGGACGGCAAGAAGGTGGTCTCGAAGCTCGATGGCAAACTCTGGCCATTCAAGGACGAAGGGCGACAGCTCGACCTCACGAAATGGCACTCACTGGCCATCGTTGCGATCGGAAACCGGTCGCTGCATTTTCTCGATGGCAAACTTGTGGCAGACATTACCGACGAACAGGAATCTGAACGGGAACTGGAAGGTGTCCTCGCGCTGCAGGTTCACCGCGGGCAGGCGATGAAGGCACAGTTTCGGCGACTGAAGCTCACCGAGCTGAAGGGCGAAACGAGCGTCGATGAATTTCTGAAGTCGAATCTGAAAAATGCCTTTCAAACTCAAGGCAACGCCGGAAAATCGGTTGGCGACAGGAATGCCGCTGCCCCCGGTGTTGGTGTTTCTGGCCGCAGCAAGAAACTGAAGCCGAAGACCACCGCCACGCTGGCGGCGGCGGCTCCGCTGCGTGAGCCGACCGCGACTCCGATCGCGGATCTCAAAGTCGCCAAAGGGTTTCAGGTCGAGCTGCTGTACTCCGTGCCGAAGGACCAGCAGGGATCCTGGGTCAGCATGTGCACCGACCCGCAAGGAAGGCTCATCGTCTCGGACCAGTACGGGTCGCTTTACCGCGTGACGCCGGCGCAGCCTGGCGCGAAGTCGAAAACGATGGTTGAGAAAATCAACGTCGATATCGGCGAGGCTCAAGGACTGTTGTGGGCGTTCGACAGCCTTTACGTCAACGTCAACAAAGGGCAGAAGTACGAGGGCGGTCTGTATCGAGTCACCGATGAGGACAAGGACGGCGAACTCGACACCGTGAAAATGCTGCGTCCTTTGAAGGGCACCGGCGAGCACGGACCGCACGCGGTGCTGCCTCACCCCGATGGCAAATCACTCGTCGTGATCTGCGGAAACCGCACGGAAATGACAGAGATCGCAACCTCGCGCGTGCCTCAGAACTGGGACGAAGACAACCTGCTGCCGCGAGTCCAGGGTCGCTTCATGCGAGGCACACGGGCTCCTGGCGGCTTCATCTGCCGCATCGATCCAGAAGGCAAAGACTGGGAGCTGATGGCGACCGGTTTCCGGAACGAGTTCGACGGAGCGTTCAACGCGGACGGCGAACTGTTTACCTACGACGCGGACATGGAGTGGGATTTCAATCTGCCCTGGTACCGGCCAACGCGAATCTGTCACGCGGTCAGCGGAGCCGAATTCGGCTGGCGAAGCGGTGGCGGCAAGTTTCCCGTTTACTTTGACGACAGTCTGCCGCCGGTCGTGAACGTTGGCCCAGGCTCGCCGACCGGAGTCTGCTTCGGCTACGGAGCGAAGTTTCCCGCGAAGTATCAGAGGGCGTTTTTCGCGTGCGACTGGAGCTACGGCAAACTCTACGCGACTCACCTGACCCCGGACGGATCGACGTACTCGGGCCAGCTTGAGGAATTCATTTCGGGGACGCCGCTGCCGCTCACCGACGTGATCGTCAACCCGCAGGACGGAGCGATGTACTTCGCAATCGGCGGCCGCAAGGTTCAGTCCGGGCTCTACCGAGTCACCTACGTGGGCCAGGACTCGACCGCTCCTGCCGACCTTCACGACAAAGACGGCGAGGAGCAGCGTGCCGTCCGGCGAAAGCTTGAGGATCTTCACCTCGCGCAGGGCGACCACGAGGCCAATGCGAAGGTCACTCTGCCTCATCTGGGAAGTTCCGATCGATTCGTCCGCTTCGCGGCTCGCGTCGCCCTGGAGAATAATCACGGCGGCTGGAAGCTCAGCGACCTCAACGCGGAAGCGCCGGACGCTTTGCTGACCGGTCTGATGGCCTACGTTCGAGGATTCAAGCGGACGGAATTCGGAAAAGAACCGGACATCGATACGCCTGCCCCAGCCTGGGGAGGCGTGGTCCGGAAAATCGAAGACGCAGGCCGTAGTCAAGCTCGCGAATCTGTGCTGACGATGCTGCAGCCACTCGACTGGAAGTCATTGAGCCATTCTCAAAAACTGAATGTTGTCCGGGTTCTCTCTTTGACCTTTCTGCGAATCGGGCCGCCGACGTCAGACGAGCGTGACGAATTACTCGCCCGAGTGAATGCCGTCTTCCCTGAGAAATCGCGCGAGCTGAATTCGGAACTCGCACAACTGATGGTCTATTTGCAGCACCCTGAAGCGGCAAGAAAGATCGTCGCACAGCTCGTTGAGGCACCGACTCAGGAAGAGCAGATCGACCTGGCGAGAACATTGCGGCACCTGAGAACGGGCTGGAATCCGGAACTGCGCCAGGCGTACTTCGAGTGGTTCGTGCGGGCTCAAAGCTACCGCGGCGGAGCCAGCTTTCAGCTCTTCGTCAGTAACATCCGAGCCGAGGCGATGTTGACGCTCTCACCGGAAGAAAAAGTCGCGCTGAAACCGATCCTCGACGCAAAGCCGGAAGCGGCTCCGACGTTCACCCGGAAGCCTCGCCCCGTCGTGAAGAAGTACACAATGCAGGACCTGGTCCCGCTCGTGCAGACGGGCCTCAAGGATCGAGACTTCGACGCCGGCCGCAAACTGTTTGGCGAGGCCGCGTGCTTCGCCTGCCATCGATTCGACAATCAGGGCGGCGCGGTCGGCCCGGACCTGACAATTCTCTCCGGCCGGTTCAGCTCGCGCGACATCCTCGAATCAATCGTCGAGCCGAGCAAACAGATCAGCGACCAGTACGGCTCGGTGAATCTCATCACGCTGGACGGCAAGGTCGTTCACGGCCGAATCATCAACCTGGCCGGCGACTCGTTCCGAGTTCAGACCGACATGCTGAACCCCGGCTCGCTGGTCAACGTCGACCGGAAACAGATCGACGAGATGATCCCGTCAAAGATCTCGATGATGCCCGAAGGCCTGCTCAACGTCCTGAAAGAAGAGGAAATCCTCGACCTGATGGCCTACCTGCTTTCTCGCGGCGACCGGGAGAACGCGATGTTCCGGCAGGATTAAGCAGGCGGCATGACAACTGGGAAACGGTGTTAACTCAGAACGCCGATTCTGCTATTCCACGCGCGTCATTTTGGTCTTAATTCTCGGCATCCCTCCATGAGCGGCGTCTGAGACGTCTTTTTGCACGCACGGACGCGTCCCTATGAGTGGCCTTCTCTGGTCTGATCCTCTCCTCGGAGAACGCAAATCGCGGCTTGTTCTGCAGGAACGGGCTAATCAGATTACTCATGGAGCCGGTGCGGTTCTCAGCACGGTGGCGGCCGTTGCGCTGATTCTCGCCGCCTATAGTCATGGCGATCCGTGGCTGATTGCCGGGTGCTGGGTTTATGCGGTGAGCCTGGTGCTGCTCTATTGGAGCTCGACGCTGTCGCACAGTTTCCTCAGCGGGCGGAAGAAGCACGTCTGGCGGTCTGCCGATCAGGTCTGCATTTTTCTGATGATCGCGGGGAATTACACGCCGGTGGGACTCACCGTTTGCCGGCACGACTGGTGGTGGCTTGTCCCGGCTGGAATGTGGGCGCTGGCTCTGGCCGGGATCGCAACCAAGCTCTTTGTGAAGGGCATTGAAAATGTGCCCGTCTGGTTTTACGCCGCGGTCGGGTGGATGCCTGCCCTCGCGATGTCACCGGCCGCCGAGTTCTTTTCCGGCTGGGGAGTCTTCTGGATTGTCGCCGGCGGCGTGAGCTACACGGTCGGCATTATTTTTCTCTGCATGGACGAGAAGGTGCCGTACTTTCATAGCGTGTGGCACCTCTTCACGATGCTCGGCAGCGCCTGCCACTTCGTCGTGATTTATTCGTTCCTGATTCCTGCGGTTTAGTCGCGGAACGGCGTAAGCCGTCCGGTCGATCGGCGTTGGATCCCGCAGGGACCGGGTGGCTTACGCCGCTCCGCTACAGGCGAGTGCTCCTTGCATTGCTGATGCCTCGCTCCAAGAATGCCCGCCTTGCATCCGCAGCCATTTTTCGCTGCGGCGGTCTCACGACGAACATTGAGGAAACATCCATGCGTTACTCCATGAGAAATCTTTCGCTGAGCCTGCTGGCTCTGTGTGTGCTGGCTGGCGGTCTGGCAATCGCTCAGGACAAGAACAAGCCGATCCTCGATGAGAAAGAGGGCGGTGTCGATTTCCAGATTCAGGGCGAGTACACGGGCACGGTGAAGACGGACGACGGCGATGGGAAACTTGGAGTTCAGGTCATCGCTCTAGGCGACGGTAACTTCCACGCGGTGGCTCACATCGGCGGTCTGCCGGGTGATGGCTGGGACGGTAAGGAAAAGGTCGAAGCGGACGGCAAGCTCGAAGACGGTGTCGTGACGTTTGAGCGGAAGGACAAAGGCAAAGGCGTTCTCAAGGACGGAGTTCTGACTGTGAGCGACGCCGAAGGAAATCCGGTCGTGACGCTCAAGAAGGTGATTCGAAAAAGCGAGACGCTTGGCAAGAAAGCTCCGGAAGGAGCGGTCGTGCTGTTCGACGGAAAAAACGCGGACGCCTTTCAAGGCGGCAAAATGACCGATGACGGCAACCTGATGCACGGCTGCACGTCGAAGGAACTGTTCGGCAGCTTTGACCTGCACCTGGAGTTTCAGCTCTCCTTCATGCCGTACGCCCGCGGCCAGGGACGCAGCAACAGCGGCTGCTACATGCAGGGTCGCTACGAAGTTCAGGTCCTCGACTCGTTCGGCCTGGCCGGTAAGAACAACGAGTGCGGCGGCATTTACGAGATTAAAGATCCGGACCTCAACATGTGCTTCCCACCGCTTTCGTGGCAGACGTACGACGTTGAGTACACCGAAGCGAAGTACGAAGGCGATAAGAAAATCAAAAACGCCACGATGACCGTCCGCCACAATGGCGTTCTCGTCCACAAGGACGCGGAACTCCCGAGGGGCACGCGAGCTCACCCGGTGAAGGAAGGTCCGGAGCCGGGTCCGATCTACTTCCAGAATCACGGGAATCCGCTGAAATACCGCAATATCTGGGTTGTGAAAAAAGACCGCTGACGCCCATTGGGGATTCCGCGGGCGGGCCGAACAGCCGCCCGCTTCCTTCGAACCACCAGGAGCCTGTTATGAATGCCGGCAAATCGACTTTGGCTGTCCCGCTGCTGATGATCCTGGTCGGAATCGGCTGGCTTCTCAGCACGCTGAATATCTTCCCGCCGGAGATCAACTGGATCTGGACGGCCGGCCTGGCGGCCGCCGGCATCATGCCGTTTGCCGTGAGCGGCGTGGACAAGGTCAATGTCGTCATCGGTCCGTGGTTTCTGTCGGCGAGCATCCTCTCTGTATTGCGACAGTCCGGAAAGCTGACATTCGATGTGGGGGTACCGATCCTCGTCATCATTGGCGGACTGCTGATGGTCGTCGCGCGGTCACCCGCGTTTCCGTCGCCGAAGTGGATTATCGACGATGTGTCACAAGGCCCGCGGACCAGCAAAGAAGAATAAGCGGCACCATGGAACGGAGCCCGGACTCAAGCTGCCCTCAACTTCTGGTGAGCGTCCGCAGCGCCGCGGAAGCTCGAGAGGCACTCGCCGGCGGTTGCGACATCCTCGACGTGAAAGAGCCGCGGCATGGATCGCTGGGCGCCGCATCCGCCTCAGTGATCTGCGACGTGGCCGACGTCGGCAGCGAAGCCGGAGTTGCTGTCAGTTCCGCTCTCGGTGAGTGCATCGACTGGAAACAGTCCGCGCCTCTCGACCCTGGCTCTGTCCAGAAAGCCGAACTGCGTTTCGTAAAGCTTGGTCTTGCCGGCATGGGCGATCGTGATCACTGGTCCTCCGAGTGGCTTGATGTGATCGTCCGGTGCAGTCGGAAACTCCCGGCAGGATCGCGACACGTTGCGGTCATTTATGCGGACTGGCAGGCCGCACGAGCACCGCATCCTCAGGCAATTCTCGATGCCGTGTCTGAGCAGCTTCGGACCGAAAAATCGGATGCAACCTTCGCCGGGGTTCTCATCGATACATTTGAAAAGTCTTCGGGCAGACTGCTCGACGCAATGAGCCTCGAGATGCTTCGCGAAATTCGCGAGCAGACATCACAGATGGGACAGTTCCTCGCACTCGCCGGAAGGCTGAATGAGGAATCGCTGTCGAAACTGGTCGATCTGGCGCCGGATATCGTGGCCGTTCGCTCGGCCGCGTGCCGAGGGGAAGATCGCAACGCGAGCGTCGATCGCGAGGCGGTCTCAACCTTTCGAGTGGCGATGCAGTCTCATTTTGAGCCGTCTTTGAGGGCGGCTCCTGCGTCCGGCGGAGCCACGCATGTCTGACGAACTGTCGGCCACCGACCACAGTTCGCCGGACTCAAATCCGGAACAGAAAGGCGTTTCCGTTGTTCGCGATCGGTCGTTTTACGGGCTCGGAATCAGCCAGTTTCTTGGCGCGTTGAACGACAATCTGTTCAAGCAGCTTGTCCTGCTGCTGTGCGTCGATCAGGCACGAACAGCCGGAAAAAATGCGGCCGATCTGCAGCCGCTCGCCATGGCCGTTTTCGCAGTGCCGTGGCTGCTGTTTTCCGGTCTGGCCGGAGTGCTCGCTGATCGCCGAAGCAAACGCAGCGGCATCGTCCTTTTCAAGTCGCTCGAAATTGCCGTGATGTCCGCCGGGCTGCTGGCGTTCCTGTCCGGGCAGCTCTGGCTGCTGCTGGTTGTGCTGTTTCTGATGAGCATGCAGAGCACGTTTTTCGGGCCGCCAAAATACGGCATCCTTCCCGAGCTGTTTCGCGGGCGAGACCTGCCGGTCATCAACGGCCTGTTTCAGATGACGACGTTTGTCGCGATCATCCTCGGCATGTCCGTTGCCGGGTTCGCCCGCGATCTGTTGCCGGGGCAAACCGGTCTGGCCTGGACGAGTGCCGGTTCGATTGCCATCGCTTTGATCGGCACCGCTGCAGCACTGCTGATTCGGCGAACCTCGGTCGCTCAACCCGATCTACGATTCTCGTGGCGAGCGGCCGCGATCGACCCGGAGAACTGGCAGCTGCTGAAATCGGACCGGTTTCTGCGTGGAGTCGTTTTTGTCTCCGCCTGTTTCTGGTTCGCCGGTGCTGTCGTCCAGCAGGCGGTCAACAGCTACGGCAAACGGCAGCTCGAGCTCAGTGACACGCGAACGAGTCTGCTGGCAGCCTGCATGGCGGTTGGGATTGCGGTTGGCTGCGTGCTCGGTGGGCAGCTCTCGAAAAATCGGATTCGCTTTGGTCTGGTCAAAGTCGGCGTCTGGGGACTGATCGCGAGTCTGTTGTCCGTCTTGTGGATTCCATCGGGGATGAATACCTCGCTCGAATATGGTCCCCATCTGACACTGTGGTACCAGATCAGAAATCCGATTCTCGCCGCTGAGTTCTATTCGCGGATTGCTCTGACCGCAGTCGGTCTGTTCGGTGGTCTGTTCATCGTGCCGCTTCAAACGTGCCTTCAGTCTGTGCCGCCGGAGTCGCAGAAGGGGCGGATGATTGCCACGATGAATTTTGCGAACTGGGTTGGCATTCTCCTTTCCGCGGTCTTCTACGCGGCGGTCGACTGGCTCAGGCGGATGGCTTCCGCGGAATTCGACATCCGGCTGCCGCCGTCAACGATGTTTCTGGCACTCGCCGTTGTGCTCCTGCCGATCGCGATCTGGTACCGTCCTGCCGATCGGGAACTCGGATGACGATCCACGCTCGCGTCGCTACCCTCTGCTGACGCCCTTCATTCTTCAGGAAGAAATCGAATGACCGAACAGAATCCGATCGAAATCGACGTTGCCGGAGTCAAAAAGAAACTCGATGCCGGCGACGATTTTCTGTTCATCGACTGCCGTGAGCAGACGGAGTACGACTCGGTCCGGATCGAAGGTGCGACGCTGCTGCCGATGAGCGAACTGCAGGATCGAGTCGGCGAACTTGAGCCCCACAAAAGTCGCGAGATCATCATACACTGCCACCACGGCGGTCGAAGTCTGCGAGTTGCCATGTGGTTGAGGCAGCAGGGGTATGAGACAGCGGCAAGCATGGCCGGCGGTATCGATGCGTGGGCGGTCGAGATCGAGCCTGGGATGGCGCGGTATTGAGGCACCAGTCGGGCCGGCTTCGCCTGACGGAGTCGCAAATGACCTCGTCAACGTTGAATCCTTTGCCGGTTGGAATTGTCGCAACGGCCTTCGTCAGGCAGAGCCTGTCCTGCGGCATCGGGCTGGAGTGATTCCGGGACGGCTCTATAATCCCGCCTCTTCCTCAAGTCATCATTCGAGTTTTCCTCCGACTTCGCTCAACAGAAAGCCCGCCTTGTTTGCCGGCCCGATTTTCAGCCGCGAAGCGTTAACGCTGCCTCGCCAGGTCAGGCACTACCTGATCCGGTCGGGCTACATCGGCGTCCTGTTCGTCCTGCTTTACACCGCAGGCCAGACCACGTTCGGGTTTCAGGACGTTCGCGGAATCAGCGCGATGGCCGGATTTGGTGGCCTGGCGTTTCAGATTCTGGCGTTTGTGCAGCTCACGCTGGTGATGTTTTTCTCACTGCTGTTTACGGCCGGAAATATCGCTCAGGAAAAAGACCGGCAGACGCTCATTCTGCTGCTGATGACCGATCTTTCGAATCGTGAGGTCGTCCTCGGCAAACTGCTGGCCAGTCTGCTTCAGGTCGGGACGCTGATCCTGGCATCGCTGCCGGTGTTTGTGTTCCTGCAGTTTCTGGGGGGAGTCGACTTCACACAGATTCTGTGGGCCTTCGCGATCTGCGCGGCATCCGCAGTTCTGACCGGAAGCTGGGCCGCTTTCGTCGCGTTTCTTCGCGAGAAGACTTTTCAGACGCTGGCAACTTCTGTCCTGGGAATGGTTGCATTCCTGGGAACTCTGGAAGGAATCGTCGCACTTGCGCCGGGAACGATTGCGGCCGACTGGGCATCCGTCATGAGCCCGTTCCGGGCGCTCGCCGGGATCATGTCGCCTCTTGCTGATGTCACGGCGTCGACCGGGTCGAGTGTTTCGGCCATGTCATCGGTCATCGGGATGCTGCTTCTGTCGGCCACTCTCACTGGCATTGCCATTAACCGGTTGCGAATCTGGAATCCGTCCCGAAAGCTGTTTATCGATCCGGAAACCGAAAAGAAGACAGAAGGCGGCCAGACAACGACGGTCGTCCGACATCGTCGAATCTGGGCGAACCCCGTCATCTGGCGGGAGATCATGACCCGTGCCTACGGACGAAAAGTGATCGTCCTGAAGTTGAGCTATCTGGTGGTCGCCTCGCTGCTGTTTTATCAACTGATCCTGGGCAATTCTGACGAGCAGTTTCTGGGAATGGTGTCCGGATCCGCCTTTGCCTTCACTGGTCTTGCCATTCTGGGGCTCGTTCTGATCAACGCTCAGGCGGTCACGGCGATCTCGAACGAGCGTGACGCAAAGACGCTCGACCTGCTCGTTGCGACAGACATCACAGCGAAAGAATTTGTCTACGGGAAACTTGGCGGAGTGCTCTTCAACACGAAAGAGCTCACGCTGATCCCGATTCTGATCGTCGGCTGGTTCGTATCGCAGGGGACCATGACGCTGGAAAATTCCATCTACCTGACGGCCAGCTACGTCACACTGGTTGGCTTTGCGGCGATGCTGGGAGTCCACTCGGGGCTTGGCTTTGGAAGTTCGCGTCAAGCGATTGCCAACAGCCTCGGCACGATGTTCTTCCTCTTTGTGGGGATTTTCGTGTTGATGATTCTGTTGATCGAAGCGCGGTCTTCGTTCGGGACACAGATTCAAAGCTTCTTCGTGTTTATCGTGGCCGGAAGTCTGGGGCTGGTCGCGTCGCTGACTCATCGCAATCCATCACCGGCTTTAAGGCTCGCCGGCGGGCTGCTGCCATTTCTGACGTTTTATTCCATCACGACGTTCCTGCTTCACGGTACGCTGGGAGTCTGTCTTTCCGTCGTGGTCGCGTACGGCTTCACGACGATCGCCATGCTGATTCCGGCCGTCAGCGAGTTCGATGTGGCCCTCGGCCGGTCCACGCTCGATCAGGGCTGACCTGGACGACTCTCAACACTGATGACCGTCATTTTCGAGAACTCCGAACTGTTCCTTCCGCTGCTGGCGATGGTCTGCCTGCTGATCGGTTCCGCATTTTTCTCGTCCAGTGAGACGGCGCTGTTCTTTCTTTCGTCCGAGCAGGTTGCCGGATTTCAGCGAAGCGGGCGTGCCAGCGAGCTGCGAGTTGTCGCGTTGCTCCGAGATCCGGACCGGCTGCTCACGGCCGTGCTGTTCTGGAATCTGGTCATCAACCTCGCCTTCTTTGCGTGCGGAGTGGTCATCTCCGGGCGGCTGTTCGAGAGGGATCTGCCGGGACTCGCAGGGGCGTTCAGCGTTGTCAGCCTCGGTGCGATGATTGTCTGCGGCGAAGTCATTCCCAAAAGTGGTGCGGTCCTGTTTCGAGATCAACTCGCGAAAACGGTCAGCCTGCCACTGGCGCTTGCAGTCCGGATGTTTGATCCACTCGCCCCGACATTTCGACGGGTCACACGATCGCTTCGAAAAATGTTCTGGCCGGACATCCGCAAGGAAAAGTCTCTGCACTCGAACGATCTGGTTCAGGCGATCGATAATTCCGCCGGCAGCCAGTATGTCCTGCAGCATGAACGACAGGTGCTGCACAACATTCTTGACCTTTCCGATTATCCGGTCGAAGAAATCATGCGGCCGCGCGGCACCTACCCGGCATTTCGCCCGCCGGTGCGACTGGCGGATCTTTCCGGTGAGAAGACTGCCGCTGAGTACGTGGTCATTCTGAATGAGAATGGCGAAGACATCGAAGGGGCCGTTTCGCTCTCGCAGTTTTCCGCGTTTGCTGAGGAAGACCTGTCGGCCTTCGTCGGAAGAATTATTCATGCGCCGTGGTGTTCGTCAGTCGCGCACGTTTTGCAGCGAATGGAGAATCAAGAGTGCCAGGTGGCGTCCATCATCAACGAGTACGGCGACACGGTCGGCATCGCGACTTACGAGGACATTGTCGACACAATCCTCGCCGCCGAACCAAGCCGGGCCCGGCGCGTTCTCAAGCGGGAGCCGGTCGAAGAACTGGACAACGGCGACTTCCATGTCGACGCGATTACGTCGCTGCGCTACCTCTGTCGGCGGCTGGATCTGGAGTTTGTCTCGGAGGCAGACGGGCAGGTCACGGTTGCTGGTCTGTTTCACCAGCTGCTGCAGAAGATTCCGGTCAAGGGCGACGAGTGCCGCTGGCGTGGCTACCTGTTTCACGTTCTGGAAATTCAGCGTCGAGGTCACTTCCGAGTGCTCGTCACGAAGGAGTCCTCATGACAGTCTGGTTGACCCTCGCTGCTTCGATCGCGCTCTTTGTGCTGGGAGTCCGTTTGTCGGCCTTCTTCAGTGGCTCGGAAACGGGATTTTACCGGGTGAGCTTTCTTCGCCTGAGCATCGATGCGCACGCCGGCGACACGGCTGCGCAGCGTCTGTTGTGGTTCGTCCAGAATCCGTCCTACTTCGTCGCGACAACTCTTGTTGGAAACAACATTGCCAACTATCTGGCGACGGTCGCAATCGGTTTCGCGGTGGGGGCCGTTTTCACGACAAGCAGCGTTCTGCTGGAAGTGGCGACGACTCTGTTGTTTGCTCCGGTCATCTTTCTGTTTGGCGAGTTGATGCCGAAGAATCTTTACTTCCGTGCCCCGACTGAACTTCTGCGAAGGGGATTACGTCGGTTTTGGTTCTGCTATCAACTGTTCCAGCCAGTCTCTTTGCCACTGGTGTGGATCACACGTTTGTTCGAACGGCTCAGCAGGTCCAGGCCGCATCAACTGGATCTGGTTCTCGGGCGACACCGGCTCAGCCATGTTCTCGACAAGGGGCATGAGCATGGTCTGCTGACGGCAGGACAGGGGGCTCTGGTTCATGGTCTGCTGCATGAATCGAGTTTGCGGGCCGCGGACTTCATGACGCCTGCCGATCGAGTTCTCGGTCTTGAGGAGACGGCAACGCGGCAGGAGCTGACAGATTTCGCCCGCGATTACGGACTCATTCATGTCGCCATCCGCCGGTCAGGAACAACGAACGACTGGTTTGGCTATGTCAGGTTGATCGACTTGAAACTTCTGCCTGCCGAATCGGACAAGGTGATTCGAGAAATGCCGCAGATCAATCACGACGCCACGCGGCTGACCGCGCTGCTCACTCTCCGCGAGAACGGGCACGCGCTGGCGGCAGTCTGTCGGGAGGGTGTCGTCGTCGGCACGATGTCGGAGAGAGCTCTCATCGAACAATTCATGCATCCGGCTGGAGCTCAACGTGTGAGAAGAAGTTCGGGCAAGCCGAAAGCGTAGCAGCTCCCGCCTCAATGCACGGCTCGTGATGGCCTGCGTCAGGCCGTTTTGCCCTGAGTCAGTTTCATGAAGGCGGTTTCCATGTCCATGGCTTCGGGCTGGAACATTCGGATTTTCGCCCCGTGACTGCAGAGCGCCTGATGGAAGTCTTCGATCGGCATCATGTCCTCGCGGAGCCGCATCGAGATTCGGTCGACCTGTTCCTCCAGCTCTTCGACGCCGGGGATCGTCCGGATCTTTTCGAGAAGTTCGGGTGACGGATTAGCCAGCTGAAGGTGAACCACCCGCAGCAGCGACAACTGCCGGTAGATGTCGTTCAGCGAGCCCTGGGCAACCATTTCACCCGCCTCGATGATGCCGATCCGTGTGCAGAGATGGGCGAGCTCATGCAGGATGTGGCTGGAGATCAGGATCGTCTTGCCCATTTCGGTCAGCGCTTTCAGCAGCTCGCGGACCTCGATCCGCGCCCGCGGATCCAGGCCGCTTGTTGGCTCGTCGAGCAGCAGCAGTTCCGGGTCATGCAGCAGAACTCGAGCGAGCGAGAGCCGCTGTTTCATGCCTCGCGAAAGCGTGTCGACCTGGGCGTCGATCTTGTTGGTCAGGTCGGTCAGCTCGAGCACATCATCGACGATGCCGTCGCGTTTGTTCCGATCGATGCGGTAGGCGGCCGCGAAAAAGTGCAGATACTCGCGCGAGGTCAGGTCCTCGTAGACGCCGAAAAAGTCCGGGACGTAGCCCATCCGCTCTCGAACGGCGGTCGGATTGCGGCGAACGTCGAACCCGCAAACTCGGGCGCTGCCTTCGAAGTTGCGCATCAAGGTGGCGAGGACTTTGATTGACGAGCTCTTGCCGGCACCGTTGGGGCCGATGAAACCAAACACCTCGCCCTTCGGAATCTGAAGGTTGATTCCACGCACAGCGACGGTTTTCCCATACCGAACCCAGAGGTTGCGAACGTCGACGACGACCGGCGGTCCGTCTGCCTTCGAGCCGACGGCGCGGGCCGAGGCGGATTCTTCCCCCGGTGCCAGCAAAACTCCGTCAAGTGTTTCCGGTTCAGTTCCGGCGGCCAGGCTCTCATCGGTTTCTTCGAGGTCGACGATCTCTTCGTCGGCCTCATCGGCGGTGTCATTTTCGGATCCGGTGGTCTCAGTCATGGTGGCCGGTCTTTGTTGTGGTCGGAAAATCGGAGTCTGAGTCGTCAGTTTCTGAAAAGCCGTCGGTAGATTCGCAGTCCGTCGGGATCGGGAACGACGATCAGCAGCAGTGACTGAGTTGCGTCAGTCACGTCGAGTAGGGTGAGATCTTCAAAGTTGCTGCCGCCGTGCGGAGCAATCTGCGACACGACCTCAAAGAGATTCCGCGGCTGCCGAACGCTGATGTCGGTGAGAAAATCGTGCGACAGCATCTGTCCCGTTTCGGTAGTCGTCAGTGCGACGGGGAAAAACTCTGTGGGATCGCCAAACAGCACGTGCCCGGAAGCGAACCCGATCGCTTTGGCTTCAGGCCCGAAAGCCACCGCGGCCATTCGCTGAATCTCACTCGCATCTCGCTGAAGATTCCACGGGCGAGTCCAGTCAAATCCGGTGAGCGCTTTGTCGATGACTTCGTCGGACGGGGCGATCCGGAAAATTCGATTGATCTGCGGAGTCCACTGAGGAACATTCTGAACGGCGTGATGGCTCCCGGGCGGTTTTCCTTCGAGGACCGGTGGGTCAATGATCAATTGTGATTCGAAATTGTCAGGAACACGACCACGCGCTGCCATTCTCTGCATTTGCAGGTTCTGCTGCTCAGCACCGAAGCGCGTATGATCGATGGGCGTGAACAGACCTCGATCCAGTTCCGTCACGACGTCGTGTGTTGAGGCCGTGTAGAGCAACTCAAAGCGGTTTTCGCGCAACACCGATCCGTCCTCGCCCACGTCGATCACGGTGGCGTGAGTTCGCTCAACCGAAGAGCTGAGGTAGTCGTTCGACAGCCACACGGTGAACAGCGTGAAGCCAACGGTCAGAAGCGGAAAAGTAATCCAGGTAAACCGTCGGAGGCGAAACAGGCCGAGCAGGATGTACTCGCCCGGTCCGATCGCCAGCACGTACAGGACAAGAATCCCGGCGATGTACTCGAGCGGGACGATTTCCACCTCTTCAGGGATCAAGCGCTTCAGAAGCCCGTCTCCCGATTGAACCGGCTGAAATTGCAGCCCCCCCATCCCGCTTCCCGTCGGGGTGTAGTACGTGCCGAAGGAATTAAGATTCAATTTTACGTTTCCATACATCCGCGCCTGAGCGAGCATTTGCGAACGCTGGACTTGAAGTGCCCTTTGCTGGTCGTATCGAGCTTGCTGCTGATTATAAGCGGCCTGAGCTTGGAGCTTCTGGTCCCGTGGCAGCTGATTGAAGTTAGGCGGCAACCGTGGACGCGGCAGCGCCACTGGCACGAATTGAGAAAGCGCTGCACCTCCCAGACGGAAGTGTCCGAAATCACGAATGGCGTCGCGCTGGACTTTGCGAAACTTCCAGAGAAATGCAACGAGCTCTTTCCAGGCTCGGGAGTCGGGTTGCTGTTTGCCGTCCAGCGGTTTGTGGAGCACGGCCAGGTGCCCGAGGCCAGGATTCAGAGTTTCAAACGGCGAGTCCTCTGGAAGTTCAATCCGTCCCTCAACCCCGAGTGTGTATGGCCCGGCCTGGCGAGTACTCGCGAGTCTGTTGAGAAAGTCGAGGTGTCGATCCTCAAGCAGACCCAGCGGCTCGACACACAGACTGCCGCCCGCCCGCACCCACTCGGCGAGGGCATCCAGTTGCGGAGTCCGAAGCCGGGCGAACCCGGACTCGCTCATCAGGACGATGTCGAAGTTGCAGTACCAGTGCGGGTCGACCGGCATGTCGGCCGGTTCGTAACGATCCGTTGTCGTCGAGAAATCTTCCGGCCGCCCGATCAGGCTCAGCAGAAGTTTCTCGGACGGATCCTGCTGAGCGGGCGTGTGTCGGCTGAGCCGGTTGACTCCTGGAATGTTCAGTCGGGAACTGTCGAAGCCGACCGGCCTCCAGTAACGCTCGACGGAAAAGCTTTGCAGTGCCGCTGCGATGTCCGGATCCAACTTGAACGAAAACTGATCGCAGAAGACGACGCGAAAGACTCGCTCGTTCGACATCGGGACACGCATCGGGCGAGCGCCGAGGTCCACTTCTCCCTTTCCGTCGTCGACGATGAACCGGGCGTGAAGTTCGACGTAGTCGGATTTCGCCTGTCCCTCAACCGTCGGCAGCATCATCCGCAGGTCATTCTTGCCACCCGTCAGGACGAGCGGCGATGAGATGGTGGACGACAGGAGTCTCCCCGAGTCGCGGACACTCAGCGACACTCGACCTTTCAGGAGTCCCGGACCATTCCAGATGAGCTCGAATTCCGCCGGGAGGGGGGCTCCAAACCGCACCTTCTGAGTCGACTTCTGCTCCAGCTGCAACGGCAGTTTCTGGGCGACCGCGACGCTGCCTCCCAGCAGAATCAGCAAGGTCAGTCCGAGAGCTCTCAATTGAACGGCCATCCGTCGCACCTCTCGAAACTCGCTTGCCTGTTTATTTCGCTTGCCTGTTTAACCCGTGGCCAAAGGCCAGGTCCGCCCCGTCAAACTGACTGCCGACTGTCCGCCTGGCCTGCGGCCACGGGTTCAACATGAATCGCTAACCCGACGCGACCGTCGGGCGTCGTTGATAAAACCACCACTCAAGAAGGAGTACCAGAAAAGCAATCATTGCGAGCGTTGACCACAGCGGTCGGTCTGAATCGAGCACGGAATCCGAAGCGTTGACCGCGAGCTCGCTGAACAGAATCCGGTCCACGCCGACCAGCGACGACTCGCTTGTGCTGAGCAGGCTGATGGCTCGCCGAGCTTGTTCCTTGCCAGCTTCCCTGACGACATACTCGCCGACATGGTAAGCCGGCACACCGGCCAGCGTGCCTTTGTCATCGGATTTGGCCGTCAGAGTCGTCCCGTTCGGAAGCTGTATCTGGTATTCGCGGTCCATCGACAGCGACATCGCTGGCAGAACCCGCGTCTTGAGCCCACGCACTTCGCCAATCGCCACCTCGTGGAACGCAACATCGACAGCATTTTTCACGAAGATCGGAAACGCAATTCGGTATGGCAGTGTCGATCGATCCGGATGGAAGAGGACGAAGAAGCTCAATTTTCGGCCTTCCCTTTTCTGCAGCATCATCGCCCCGTTTCGACCGTGAGCGAGGACTTCGTAGCCGAGGTTCTCCAGGTCTCCGTCCGTGAAGTTCTCTGCCTGTTTGACATCATCGTTGATCTGAACGTCCCGCAGTTGCATGTGCTGCAGCAGTGGTGAAGAGCGTTCCCAGCGAATGATGTCCGTCAGGTTGAGCTCGACTTCGAACTCGCTGGTCAGATCACGCGGGATTCCGCCGACAAAGAGGTAAACCGTCGAGTTCAATTCGTCGTCCGAGATGCGATCAGTCACGACAAGGTCGTACTCTGCGGTTCGATTCGCGTCGGCTCCGTCGACGGGATAGACCTCGACACCCTGAATATCACGCAACGCGTGTCGGAACGATGTCAGGTCCGGATGCGCGTAAACCTGAAGATTTCGAGCGGGCGGCAAATCGAGAAACGCGACATTGTCTGAATCGAGCGAGTCGTAACTGTCCGACGCGATGACCATTCGCGCTTCGAGCCGCGACGACGCCTGCGACTCCAGTTCAAACACCAGCCGTTGCGACTCGCCCGCGTCGAGGATGAATTCCTCATCGCCGATTTTCACTTCGTTCTGCCAGAGCTCAACACGACCCGATGCCTGTGCCGAAGCCTCAACCCGGATGAAAGCATTCCAGTTCGGTGGCACGTTCTGCCGGGCGTTGAACTCCGTGATGCCGACATTCGGGCCAGCCGGTTCGAGTTTCTGATAGTTGATTTCGAACGGCAGGTCGAAATTCACCTGCTGAGGAAAGTTGCCGTCGGAGTAGACGACGACCGTCTCGATCGGAACGGATCGGGCGAGCGCCTGTGTCATCTGCAGCGCGTCCTCGATCGTGTTGGGCACGTCGTGGACGACGAGCTTGTCCATCGCCGCTTCGAGAATGCGGCGGTTGTCCGTGAACTCGGTCAGCCGCTGAGCCGTCGCGTGCATCGAGATCAGCGACAGCTCCTGCCCGGGCAACAGGTTATCAATGAGCTCCTGGAGCTGTTCTTTTGCCAGCTCAAGTCGCGTCTTGCCGGTCTTCTGATCGCGCGCTCCCATGCTCGCCGAACAGTCGACCAGAATGGGCAGATACTGAGATCGATCCGCGCCGCTCGGAATAAACGGCTGCATGGCTCCCAGCACCAGCAGGCACAGGATGATCAGCTGCAGAAGCAGAAGTATGTTCTTCTTGAACTTCTGAAACGGCGAGTTCACTCGCTGATCGTTCACGACCGACTGCCACAGCGCGAGCGACGGGATTTCCATCCGCGGCCGCTTCAGCTTTAGAAAGTAAAACACGACCAGCGGAATCAGCAGAAGAAACCACCATGCGTTTGCGATTGCCGAGAACCCGGGCCACGTCACAGGATCCACCCCCGGCGCAGCAGGTTCTCGAACAGAATCGTCTCGACGGAATCCGCTGAGCTGAACGACAGAAAGCGACCGTTCCGTTTTCGACACGTCGATTCCAGGTGCTCCTGCAGACCGAGCCGGTGCTCGTGGTAAATCCCCAGCAGGTCTCCGGCCGAGGAAACATCGAGCGATGTGCCCGTTTCGCAATCGATGAACCGGACATCGCCCGTCAGCTCCGGATCGATTTCTTCCGGCGAGAGCAGCTGGATGCCGTACGTCTCCAGCCCGGCGCTGAACAGCATGTTGAACGCTTTCGGGATGTCGCCGAAGGTGAGGAAGTCGGACAGGACGACTGCGATGCCTTTTCCCTTGTGGTAGGTGAGCATCGTCTCAACTGCCTGCTCGACCGAAAAGTCGCCGCCCGGCTCGAGGCCCTCCAGAAACGTCAGCAGTCGCGAGCGGTACTGTCGACCGGTCGACGGAGGCATCATCTTCGGAGTCGTGCCGGCATGGTTGCACGAAAAGACGCTGACCTTTTCGTTATTCGTGAGCCCCATCAGACCGAAGGCCGCGGCCAGCTGTCGAGCCCGCTCGAACTTGTCTTGAAAGTTCATCGAGGCCGACGCGTCGATCAGAATGGCGACGTTCATTTCCTCTTCGTGCCGGTACAGTTTCAGGTAGGGCCGCTGCAGCCGGGCAAAAATGTTCCAGTCGACGTAGCGGATGTCGTCGCCGGCCACGTAGTCGCGGTAGTCCGAGAACTCGATGCTGGTTCCGCCTTTGCCGGAAAGATGCTCGCCGCGGCTGCGGTTCGTCTTTCGGCGGTTCGGATTCAGCCGCAATCGCTCCACGCGGCTCAACGTTTCGTTGCTGAGCAGCGTGGTGAGTTTCTGTTTTTTCGGAGACAGCTCCATCAGCGGCCCGGCTCTCGGTGTGCGGTTCGTCACGGTGAGCGAGGTACGCAATTTTGAACGGTTCCAACTGTCCAACGAGCGACCTCGGCGAGCCATTCTGACTGCCGCGCGGACCTGCTGCAACGAGGTCTAAGCCATTTCCGAAAGCGATGTCAGGAAGGCAGATTTCTCCGAAATCTGCATGTCTTCCGGCTGCCGATTCCGAAAGCCGCTCGTTCAACAGGACGTCCCGGAATTGCTTCCCGCAGGACATACGGATTTCGGAGAAATCCGCCTACGAGAGCTCTTCGATCGGCTTGCCGAAGGGCAGCGTGATGATTGGCCGTCCGCCGTGGTCCAGGTAGTGCCGCTCGGTGTCGACGCCCAGGTGCTGGTACATCGTGGCCAGAACGTCCTGCGGCGACTTGGGATTGTCGAGTGGGAAGGCCCCTTTCGAGTCCGATGAGCCGACGACTCGCCCGCCTTTGATCGGGCCTCCTGCCAGAGCCGCGCTGAACACGTTCGGATAGTGGTCGCGCCCGTTCTCTTTGTTGACTCGCGGCGTCCGTCCGAACTCGCCCCACGCGATGACCATTGTCGTGTCGAGCAGGCCGCGCTGGTCGAGGTCCTCGATCAGTGCGGAGTAGCACTGGTCCCAGCGTGGCAGGAATCCATTCTTCATCGAGTCGACGCCCTGGACGTGGGTGTCCCACCAGCGACAGTCGACCGTGACCAGTCGCACGCCGGCCTCAACCAGACGCCGGCCAAGCAACACGCGCTGGCAGAACGCGTTGGCGCTGCATCGTCGCGGGTCCTGCGGGTCGTAGCGCGGGATAAAGCCGTACCGCTCACGAAGGTCGCGTGGTTCGGCGTCGAGGTCAAAGGCGGCTCGCGCTTTGTCGGAGCTCAGAATGTCGTACGCCTTCTCGTGAAATTTTCCGATCGACTGCATCTGGCCCGAGCTGTCGAGCGACGCGCGGAACTGGTCGAAGCCCGCAAGCAGATTGCGGCGCGTCGAAAAGCGGTTCTCGCTGATTCCCTCAACGAGAGAAAAGTTCTGCAGGTTGAACGGCCCGTCGTTGGCCGGATCGACGATCGTTTCAAACGGCTTGTGAGAAACACCCAGGTAAGCCGAGTCCGTTCCCGGGACCTGTTTCGGGATCGCAACGTACGGCGGCAGTTCGGGAGTCAGATGGCCGAGTTGCTCCGAGACGATCGACCCGCAACTGGGATGTATGTTGACGTCGGGAGATTTTCCAGGCGGATGTCCTGTGAACAGAATCTGATCGCCGGCCGAATGGCCCGCGTCCGTGTGGTGCAGGCTGCGGACGATCGACCACTTGTCCTGCACGGCGGCACACTTCGGCAGCAGGTCGACAATCTGAATCCCCGGCACCTTCGTCGATGTCGCCCCGAACGCTCCGCGGAACTCTTCGGGAGCGTCCATTTTGGGATCCCACGTCTCATGCTGAGACGGTCCGCCTCTCATCCAGAGAATGATGACGTTGTTCTGAGTCTTCGCAGCCGCTCCGGCTCGCGCTTCGGACGCCAGCAACTGTGGCAGAGACAACCCGAACATCCCGATTCCACCCGCTTTCAGGAAGCTGCGGCGGCTCATCTGATTGCGAAACTCGGCACATCCAAGCGTGTTTTTCGCTGAATTCATTTCTTGACTCTGCATTTGCCAATTTCGGATGAAGTACTTGCCAGAAGGGAGGCTTTGGCTTTGGAGATTCACTCTATCGAACAATTCGGGTCCGGCGAACGCACGGCTTGAGAAAACGGCACCGCGTAGAGTCAACCGGCAGGTCCCGCAAAGGAGATTCCGGTCTGAATTTTCCCTCGTACTACGGTGGCGTGCGCCGAGAACAGCTCGCCGTGGTTAAACCGGTCACGGTTCTCGACAGCGGAATTGTTGCCGGGCTTGTCGTACACTCGTCCTGATTGAACCCACTCAGAGGAGACAACCATGATTCTGAATCGACTGCTCGCTGCCGCAATCCTTCTGGCAATGCTGACTGTTGCCGTTCACGGTGACGAAAGAAAATCAGGTCCCGGAAAAACGAAAACAGCGACAGGCGAGAAAGAAAAGAAACCACCGAAGCTGGAGCGGTGCGAGGTCGGATCGATCCGTCAGATTCATCGGCTTGGCAAGGTGTACCTGGCCGGTCAGCCATCGCCCGAGGATTTTCAGATCGCGAAGAAAGACGGACTGAAAACGGTCATCAATCTTCGCACCCAGCCAGAGCTCACGTTTGATGAGGCCGCTCATCTGAAGTCGCTTGGCATTGAGTATCACCACGTGCCGTTCGGCTCGCCGGACACGCTGACCGACAAAGTCTTCGACAGCGTTCGCAAGGTGCTCAACGAGGAAAAGAAGCATCCGGTGATGGTGCACTGCGCATCGGCCAACCGGGTGGGAGCCGTCTGGCTCGCTCACCGGGTCCTCGACGGAGACATAAAATACGAAGACGCACTGAAGGAAGCGGAAGCTGTCGGCCTGAAGACACCGGCGTTCGAAGACCGGGCGAAGGCCTACATCGAGGCCACGCTGAAGAAACGCGAAGCGGAAAAGAAAAAAGACAAGAGCGGAAAGAAATGACGGCGATGGCAACGACGCACATTCACGCAGCACGCCGATTTTTCGTTGAGCACACTCCGGGCCTGCATGATGATCAGCCTCGAACCGAGCAAGTCACCATCCGTCCGGGCAACTCAGCATGAGCGATCCACAGACAGTACGACGATCCGGCGTGCCACTACTTGAAGTCGGCATCATTGGGCTTGCCCTGGTCGGGATCGCCCTCTTCATCTGGCGAGGGCTCGAAAAATCCCGCGAGACAGCGATGCGAGGCGTCGCGAAAGCCGAGCTGACGGCACTCGGCTTCACCATTACCGACGACGATGATCAGTACCGCATTTCGGCAATCGACATCGCCGTCGACCAGTCGGTTCTCAACGACATCTGTGTGTTCAAAGAGGCGACTCATCTTTCGCTGCACAACTCCTGGATCGACGGCGAGGGGCTGAAGCAACTCTCCGAGTTGAAGGAACTGCAGTCGCTCGAAATACCCGGTTCAAAGATCACCGATGCCGATTTGAAACTGCTGACGGACTTTCCGAATCTGAAACGAGTTTCACTGAGACGTAGCCTCATCGAAGGCCACGGACTGAAGGTGCTGCCCGATCTGCCAAACCTGGAATCGATCAACCTGAGCGACAACGAGCTGACTGACGAGTGCCGCCGCCATTTCGCAGCGACAAGCGTTGGCACACGACTGACATTGGCAAACACGTGGCTGAGCGAAGCGGCCATCGTCGAATTGAAACAGGCCGGCCGCAAAGTCATCATCGATCAGTCAGCCGACGAGGGTTGGATAGTCGGTGCGACAGAAGAGCAGCGCGTCAAGAATATCACTATTAATGTTGCGTTCGGAGATTGGGGGTTGCCTCCGGAATGCGAGATTCTGATCGTCGCGCAGCAAACGGCCGCTGGAAACCGTGAGGCCGTGCGTTACGTCGACCATCCGTACCGCGATCCGGTTTTCCGGCGGCTTCGACTCACCGGAATCCGGCTACTGACGTCGGAACTGGAATTGATTGAAGCATGGCGGGAGCTGCGGTTTCTCGACCTGACATCGCTTCACATCGCAGGGGTTACCTTCTACCAGAACCGACGCAAGTATGAGTTGCCGGGACTCGCCAGCATGTCTGAACTGGAAACGCTCAGCCTGGCCGGAACCGGCGTCGGCGATCATGCGATCCGTCCGCTCTCGAGTTGCCGGAAACTGAAGTATCTCGATCTGCGGATGACCGATCTTTACGGCGAGGGACTCAAGGCACTGTCGGCGTTACCGGACCTCGAAGTTCTGCGGCTCAGCCACAACATGATTGAGGACGACTCGCTGGCGGCACTCTCGGGGCTCACATCTCTGAAGCGGCTGGAACTGGATTCAACGGATATCACCGACGAGGGGCTGCGGCATCTGGAGGCTCTCACCCATCTTGAGGAGCTGTCGATCAGCCACACTCGCGTAACGGATGAGGCGGCCCAGGCCTTGCAGAAGAAACTCGGCCTGCGAACCCTCACGACCGTTTGCGAGTATGACCCGCCGCCGCAATTGCAAACCGGGCCGGCGCTGCGACCGCTGATCGGCATCGGCAACGGCGAGGCCGGACGCGCGGTCAACAAACGCCGCGAGGCACCGTACACCGAGGAACTGATCCGGCGCGGCTTCACGCTCACCGAACGCGACGACGGTCGAACCGGCGTCCTGACGAGCACCCGGTCGGTGACCGACGACGACCTGCGATTCGCCAGCCGTCTGACGGGGCTGAAATCGGTGGCGATTTCTGTTGCCAATCTGACTCCGGTCGGAATGTGGTCTCTCATGCGGCTGCCCGAACTGGAATCGCTCACGCTGACCGGACCAGATGTCAGATCAGAACTGTTCACACGAATTCCCGAATTGAAAGCACTCCGCGCGCTGACGATCCGGGAGTGTGACATCGACGACGCGGGACTTTGGCAGATCGCCTCTTCACAAACATTGAAAACCGTTCGGCTGGAACTGGCACCGGGAACCAAACTTTCCAGAGACCGCATCGGCCAGGCGGGCACAGGCAGAATCTCGTTCGAGATCGTCTCTCCGCAGCCCGCGACCGCGCCGGGTGCGACAGAATAAGAAGCTGGCCGGAGACGTGTTTCTCTACAGGAGCCACACCTCGCAGTTCAAGGCACCAGCGAGAGGGCGTGCTCGTGTTTCAGCGAGGTGAAGCGACGTCGAGTACCGGAACCTGCGACGCGTCGCCATCCGCCTCTTCATCGTCGGTGTCACTCGTGGCCGGGGCGTTCTCAGCTTCCTCGGTCGGCGGCCTGTCACTCTCCGGCCGTTCTCGCTGGAAGCCGCGGATTCGGAAACGTCCGATCTGGGCACAGTGGTCGCTGTAACCGGTGTCGAGAATCCGGTAGCTGAGGAACTCGATCGGAGCTGTCCCCAGAATGTGGTCCAGCCCGCAGACGGGGAACGCCCGCGGAAACGTCAGGTGCGGACCGGCTCCTGATGAAAGGTGAGCATTGTCGAGCCCGTTGATTCGCAGGTTGTGTGAATTCCACGGAGCATTGAAGTCGCCACCGAGAATCACCGGCTCGCTGCGATGCCGGGCCAGCCACGATTCCAGCAGGGCTCGTTCTTTGACATGCCATGCCGACTTCATGTCCGCCTTTTCGTGGAGCCCGGTCAGTCCGTCGGCTGTCCAGAATGCTTTTGTTGTGTGTACGTTGACCAGCCAGATTCCGGTCACCTCAGACTTCGACTTCGCGCTGGTCGATTTCCGGATGGGCAGTCGCAATGCGAATGTCCGGTAGCCGGTGATGGCCGTGTCAATCTCAACGGGCTGTTGGCCTTTCAAAGACCGGTGAATTCCAATCAGTGAAGAAAACGGACCGTGGTCAGAGTGCTCAAACGTCTGTGACTCGTCGGCGTGAACGAAGTCGAATTCGCTGAGTCCGTTAACGAACGCCGAGCGATTCTCCGGCCGAACTTCCTGCAGCAGCAGAAAGTCGACGTTTTCTTTCCGGCACAGCTCTGCCAGTTTCGCAACGTGTGCCGTTTGGTCATGAACGTTAAAGGCGAGAATCGTGAAGCCGTCCGTGCGGTCGACAGCCGCACCCAGTGAGGCCGGTCCCCATCCGAACTGAACGCCGAGCAGGCCGCAGCAGGACATCGCGATCCAGGCTCGCTTACGGCAGCCGCAGGCGGCAAACACCGAACTGGCCGCAATCGTCACGGCGAGGCACAGATACCGCGGCGGATAAGTCAGCAGCATCCCCTCGCGAAACCGATCCAGGGCCAGCAGCGAGGCCACGGCGGTCGCGATTCCCCACACAAGGACGACCGTGGAAGGCAATGTCAGCCACCATGTGGACGGCTTTTTCGCTTTCTGATCAATGTCTCTGACGGCCTGACGCATTTTCCAACCTTGCAGGAGAACTCGGAAGAGAACTCGATTGAGAGTAGGTCAGGCAACACGAAGACGCAGGAATTCAGCCGCGGTTTGCCCGATCAGGGAGCCACAGGGAGCCGGTCGTAACGAATACCGATTTACTTTTTTCACGAGCAATCGATTTGTCACGACTCAGGGGCGAGCAGCTTATGCTCCCCCGCCAGAAACTGCCGAGTGGCAGCAATCAGAAACCTGTAGAACGGCATTTCACTCTTCGCCGTAGCCGCATCGAGCATTTCTGCCGGCCAGCGCAAATGTTCCTCGGCGAATCCCTCCACGACGTCCTGCAGGTCTTCTGAGTCAGGGTCGCCGGCGAGGCACCGCAGGAAAACTCCCATCAGCAGCAACTGCACGCCGAGGTGATCGGGAATCTCCTCGAGCTTCGCGACGGGCTCGCTGAGCAACTCCAGACACTCCCGCATGGACGCGACGGCCTGGCCACCATGTTGACCGGTTTCCCAGACTGACTGAAACGGGGCCACTTGATCGCGCGGTCCGACAAACAGTCGGCAGTATTCCGTGGCGAGGTCTTCCAGCTGCGAGGCCTCGATCGAAGGTCCGCCGAGTTCTGACCATGCCGCCGCGAGTAAACCGTCGGTGAGTTCCGAAAGCAGCTCGGCATCAACCTCGTAAAGCCACAGCCGGCTGAGCAACTCGTAAACCCCCGCTCGGGCTGCGAGGTCTTCCGTGGAGGAACCGAGTGTCCGGAATTCAGCGTCAGACATTTTCGGCCGCCCCCACGCGCATCGTCCCTCGCTCCTCAGCACTCGTCACTTGCCGCACCAGCGGTCTCACAGTCACGACCGTATCGTGAAATGCCTGCTGACCCGTCACCGGATCCGGCGCAATCGGCATCAAGCGGTTCTGGTTCCAGCCGTTGCCGGTGTTCTGCTGCCACTTAGACGGGTCGCCGCCGGACTTGTCCTCCCACCACATGTTGCGTTCCCAGTCGGCGTCGCGGTAAGTCTCGCCGTCGCTGCCGGCCAGATTTCCGGCTGCTTCGCCGGGATTTCTTTTTGCCTGAGCAACGCTCGTGTACTGCGTGTGGCCGCACGAGTTGCTCATGGCGATCGCTTTGGGATGGATGCCCTCCATCGTGACAATCGGAACCCGCATTGTGGCCACGACTCGCCGTCCGTCTGCGGTCGTGTCGGCGTGGTTGAGGTGAGGCGATCTTTCTTCGAGATCTTTCGAGAAATAGCTCGTCAGTTCGATCCAGTCGCCGTCCTTCAGGCCGAGCTTCTTCGCCGTCTGCGGGTTGATCCACGCCGGGTTGGAGTGAACGATCTCGGCCAGCCATTTCAGGTTCATCGTGCGGCCGTGGTTGTGAACATTCCACTTGAAGCTGGTCATGATCAGGTCGTTGTCGGCCATGTTCTGGTGCTCGGACAGCTCGTAGTAGATCGGCATCGAGTCAACTTTGATGTCGTGCCCGCTGTGGTGAGCCGGACGGTTGTTCGTTTTCGTCATGCCACTTCTGGCGATGAGGTCCGAGCAGTCCTGGTTCCGCCCAACCTTCTCGATGAAGGCACTGCGGATTTCGAACAGCCGCGTGGGAGTCTGGAAGCCGCGCACGGCTTTTCCGTTTCTCATCAAACCGATGCCGACTCCGCCTTTGGTGATGATGCCGGTTTCGGGATCGACGTCCGCTCCGGCAAGGTCTTCCTCGCTGAGTGACTTCGCATACGGTTCGTAAAATGGCTCGCGGGTTTCGTCCTCCCAGGTGCCTTCATCGAGTAGCCGGTCCAGTCCGGCCTTGCCGGTCTTCGGGTTCTCCGGCACGTTCTGAGCCCAGTGCCGCACGTAGTCCTCGGTGGATCCGTACTCGTAGAATTTCTCCATGCCACCGCCGATCCGCTTCGCGAGATCCGGGAAGAAGTCACGGATGTCGCGGGCCTCGCCCAGCGGTTTGACCATCGGCGTCCGCAGCCCGACGTACGGCCGCAGGTTGTACGACGCCCGCGCGTCCAGGTCCCAGCGTTCGAGGTACGTCGTCCACGGCAGCACGATGTCCGCGTAGTGAGCGGTCTCGTTGTAAAACGCGTTGATGCAGACGTGAAAATTGATCAGCTCCTCACTCGTCAGGACCTGCGCCGTGAGGCTTTCCTCGGGCCACGTCAGCGGCGAATCGAGGTTGTACGTCATGTAGGCCTGCAGCTTCGCCCGGCCCTGAAGCAGGTAGAGATAAACGATCTCGCCGACTTTCATCCGCCGCCACACATTGGCCAGGGCGTACTCCGGCGGGTCTTCCAGGTCCTTGATGCTGGCGGACGGCGGTGCCTCCGGCATGCCTGGTGTTTTGACAATCGGGTCGAGGCCTCCCCACGGGCTCCAGCACCAGCCTCCCTTCCTTCCGACTGAACCGACCACCGCGTTGAGTAGATGAATCGCCCGGTCATTGTAGAATCCGTTGAGGTGCGCCGAGCTGCCTCGGTTGCACATCGTCGTCGCGGCGGGAGCGGCTTGCGCGAACTCGATGGCGATGCGCGAGATGTCCGCGGCGGAAACTCCAGAGACAGCCTCAGCCCACTCGGGAGTGTTCTCCTTAAAATGCTCGCGCAGTTCCTCGACGGACACGTTGGTCCAGGTCGAGATGAAACCGGCATCGTGCAGTCCCTCACGCAGAATCACATGGCACATCGCCAAGGCGATGGCTCCGTCCGTACCGGGGAACGGAAAGAACACCTCGTCGCTGCCACCGGCGGTGTTCGACAGCCGCACGTCGAACGTCACCAGCTTCGCGCCGTTTTTGAAGCGGCCGTTCTGAATCCGATTCGCAAACGGCACGTGTCCCTGATGAGCCTCGAACGCGTTCGAACCAAAGTTGAGGATATACTTCGAGTTTTCGACGTCGTTCAGATCCCAGTCGCTTTCCCAGAGGTAAGCCAGATTCGCCGCGCGGCGGTTTCCGGAACACAGCGAGCGGTGAGACAACTGCGTCTTCGTCCCGAACGCGGTGAGGAATCTTGCGATGGCGTCTTTGCTCCGCTGCCGGCCCTGGTGGAATGCGAACTCTTCCGGATGCCCGCTTTCGCGAATCGCCTTCAGCTTTGTGGCGATCTCGTCGAGAGCCTCGTCCCACGAGATGCGCTTCCATTTGCCCTCGCCGCGCTGGCCAACCCGCTTGAGCGGATACAGCAGCCGCTCGGGATGGTACTGATGATTGAGAGCCGCCTGGCCTCTCGCACAGAGATGGCCGCGACTGTTCGGGTCGTTGGGATTGCCCTCAACTTTCAGCAGCCGTCCGTTTTTCACGTAACCGACAATCCCGCAGATCGTGCTGCAGAGCTGGCACATGCCGGGAACTTTTTCGGCTCCCTTGTACTTATCCCGATCCGGCCAGTTGCGTCTGGCAAGCGGCCCCGGCAGGTTGCAAACACCCGGCATCGCCACTTTGCCTTCGGCATAGGGCAGGCCTTTGGTGCGTTTCCATTTTTCAATGTCGATGCCGAACGGAACGAGCGTCGGTGGTTTCGTCTTGGCCGTTGGCTTCCCGGCCTGTGCGAGTGCTACACCACTAAGCAGAGGCAGCGCCCCGGCAGCCAGTCCAAGCTTCAGGAAACTTCGGCGAGTTGTGTCAGTCATCATCTGCCTTCGTTAATCAGATCACTGAGGTACGCCGAAGGCGTTACAGACCAAAGCCTGGGGTGGCGCCGCGCCGCGGCGCCACCCCAGAAAAACGGCCCCGATGAAATCTACCCCGAGCGGGTTGCACAACCGATTCTGCATTCTTGTGGAACCCTTTCAGGGTACGTTTCGGTCTCGGCTTCAACCTGGGGTGGCGCCGCTGCGCGGCTGACCCCAGGCTTTGGTCTTTAACGCCTTCGGCGTATTTCTGTGTTGCAAGGAAAACGGCCGGTGGGAACCGGCCCTACGTCATTTGTCCGCCTCCGCCGTGTCCTCTTTCCAGTTGTAAATGTTGTACGCGTCGGGGCTGTACGACTTGCCCTCGCGCGGGACTCGTTCGTCGATCTGCACGACCGCCGGGCCGGCGAACCACATCCGCGGCTTCGTTTCTTTCTCCGGGCGAAGCTGCTGCAGCTCGACTCCGTTTTCTTCCGCATCCTTCATGGCAACGCTGATTTTCGACTCGGCGTCGTTGAGGTCGCCGAAGTAGAGGGCTTCGCTGGGGCACGTCGGGACGCAGGCCGGCTCCATGTCGAGCTCGGTCCGGTGATAGCAATTGTGGCATTTGACCGCCTGGTTCGCGACGGGGTCGATGTAGATCGCTCCGTACGGGCAGACCTCGGCGCAGGTCCCGTGTCCGCAGCAGGTTTCGTAATCGATGATGACGCTGCCGCCCTCGGCTTTACCGAGAGCTCCGCAGGGGCACGCTTTGATGCAGGGAGCGTCTTCGCAGTGCTGGCACGCCATCGGCAGAAACATCCGCGCGACTTTCGGGAACTCGCCGACGTCTTTGTAAAACGTCTGCCGAATGAAATTGCCGAGCGGCACATCATTTTCGGCCTTGCACGAGACCTCGCAGCCGTGACACCCGAAGCAGCGTCGCGTGTCGACGAACCAGCCAAACTTCTTGCCGTCGTCGGGAGCTTTGATGCGATCTTTCCAGTACTTCTCTGGCTGAAACAGGTCGCTGGGTGAGAAGTCCTGGGCCTCACCGGATTCCGGTGTCAACGCCGAGGCTGCACCGACTCCGGCCGCCGTCTTGCGGAGGAAATCCCGCCGGGTGTCTGTCATGGGAGCATCTTCAGAGCGGTGGGAGCGGGGAGGGCCAGGCAGCGTTCGTGGGGATGCGGCATTGTCCCGCAACGGAAACGGAGTGGCAACGGTCCGAGGAAGCGGAAGGCTATTTTGTTGCCGGCACAGGTGTGCGCGGGGCGGGTGGTCTCGGGCGAGGCCTCGGTCGCGGGGTGGGTTTCTTCTCGGGAAGGGGCGGCGGTCCCGTCAGTTCACGCCGTGTCGCGAAGTCAAAGACGGTCCCTCCGGGAAGCACGGTTCGTTTAAGACCCGTCGCCGAGTCGCCGTCTTCCGAATCCGACTCGTAGAACGAAACGACATTGGGACCCATGATTTCCGCCCGGGTTCCCTCGACAAGAATCGCCGTCGTTTCGTCGATGCCGATCCCCAGAAGTTGCGGAAATCTCTGCATGACTCCCTCCATGTCCTTCAGGCGGCCTCGCTGCGAGAAGTGCTGATCGACGGCGGCCCCGGGCAGAACGTTGAGGCCGCGTTCGTAGCCATCGGCCATCATGTCGGTGTTGCCTAGCGGGCTGCCGCGAAGCATGTACTCCGCCTGAATTGACGCTCCGGCCGAACTGCCTCCCATGATGCCGCCTCGGGCGAGCACGCCGTGCAAGGCGGCTTCGGCCTTCGTGCTTTCGTATGCGTCCATGAAGTGCCACTGCCGGCCGCCGCCAAACCAGACTCCGCCCGCTTTGTTGATCACCGAAAGAAACTCTTCGCTCTCAACTTCGTCGCGAGTTCGCTGTTCCAGCACGACCGTGTTCGTGGCGCCTCGCGCGGCGAAGTATCGCTGCATGGATGCTCCCGAACCCGGCTGCGTCGACGAGATCGGCAGGATTGCGATGAGTGCTTTTTTGCCGCCGGCATGTTCGACAAACCGGTCGACCATCTCACCCGTGAGGCCGCCTCCGCCGACGATGAGCAACGCTCCGTTTTTCACATGTGGGCTTTCCAGAACGTCGGAAGGAAACTGTTTGCCGTTGCGGTCCCGGACTGTTCTGCGAAACGCCGTGAGGTCCGCGTAGCCGCCCGCCTTGATGACAATTTCTTTCTGCGGCCGCCCGGCACCTTCCGGCAGGATGACCGTCGCGTTGCCCGTACCGAGCACCCGCATCTGCCGGCCGCGCACCACCACTGCCGTGCTCTCATCGATGCCGAGGCCGAAGTGGTCGCGGTGTTTGTCGATCGTGTGGACAAGCCGCGGCTTGCGATTCCGCTCGGCAAAGTGCTGATCGATGACCGCGTCGGGCAGCAGGTCAAAACCCTGCTTGAGGACCGGAACCGCGTTTCCGCTGGCGATCATCAGCCGCGACTGAATCGCCGCTCCGGCCGATGTTCCGCCGATGAGCCCGTCTCGCGCGGCGAGTTTCAACAGTTCCTCTTCGAGCTTTGTCCCGACATAGGCCTCGGCGATCAGCGACTGCGAGCCGCCTCCAAACCACACGCCGGTTGCCTCTCGGAGCGGTGCCAGGAACTCGTCCGAGTTCGCCACATCCCGGTCCCGAGTGTGCATGACGACGGCCGAAGCGACTTCGAGTTTTGTAAACGGCTCAAGCATCGCCGCATGGCCGGCTTCGTCGTCGGCTTTCTCCGAAGCCGTCGGCACGACGACCAGCTTCGCATCCTTGCCGCCGGCGAGTCTGACAAATTGTTCGAGCATGTCCTCGGGCATGGCTCCCCCGCCGACGATGAACAGCCGCCCGGGAATGCCCCGCGCGTCGATATAGTCAGCGGCGGAAGCTGAGGCCGAGAGAAGGCAGAGAGCAATGAGGAAGATTCGTGTCAGCATGAAACGCCATCTCGTTTAACGCCCAGCCGAAGGCGCCGGCAAAGGCTGTCAGAGTGCCCGGAGCCGGCGCCTTCGGCTGGGCGATAAATAAATACTGCCCGGCTATCGCCGAACTGTCTTTTGACTGCTTTTTGCCGGTTTCTTTCCACTTCGGATGCCCTTCTCGAACGGGGCATTCGGGGCACTCGACCTGGGAAAATGAGCGGCCAGTTCCCTGCGCACCGCAGCGAGCAATTCTTCCCTGGCGAGGTTTTTCCACTCCATCGGGTCGGCTTCGTGGTCGTAAAGTTCCTCGTCGCCATTTTCGTAGCGCGTGAAACGCCAGCGTTCGGTGCGGACCGAGTAGTTGCCTTTGCCATGCGCGGTCAGTGCCGGGTGAGTCCACTCCGCCTCACCGTCTTTCAGAAGCGGCACGAGGCTCTGGCCGTCGAGGTTGTCTCGGTGCGGGACGCCGCAGAGGTCGCACAGAGTCGGAAAGACGTCCACGAAGTCGACCGTGCGGCCGCATTGGACGCCGGGCGTTGTGACTCCCGGCGCGATGATCATCAGTGGAGCCCGGCACGCTTCCTCCCACAGCGAGAACTTCCGCCAGTGTTCTTTCTCTCCGAGGTGCCAGCCGTGGTCGCCCCACAGGACGATGATCGTGTTTTTCGCGTGAGGCGACTTGTCCAGCGCGTCGAGGACTCGCCCCACCTGACCGTCGGCAAATTTGATGCTCGCCAGATAGGCCTGCACGGCGTATCGCCAGTTGTCCGTTTTCTGGATGTTGGCGTGATCTCCTTTCGGGTTCGCCATTTTGATCCCGGCTGGCGGAACATCATCAAGGTCTCCGGCGAGCACTTTCGGCAGCGTCACCTTTTCCGGCGGGAACAGGTCGTAGTACTTGCGAGGCACCTGCCACGGCATGTGAGGTCGGTAGATGCCGCACGCGAGGAAGAACGGTTTGTCATGCTCCTTCGAGAGAAAGTCGATCGCGTAATCAGCCATGCGGTAATCGTTCATCTCGGAGTCCTCGACATCGAGCGCTCCCCAGACGATGCCACCGGCCGTGCTGTGCGGATCTTTCAGGACCTTCTGCGTCGGCTTCGGATCGCCACCCTTCTTGAGGTAGTCGTTCCACGAAGCATCGTCATCGTAGCGGCCGTGATAAATCTTCCCGCTGCCGGCCGCGTAGTAGCCATGCTTCCTCAAGTGTTGAGGCAGCGTCTGGACATCCTTGAGCACCGGCCGCCACGGTTGCGGATTCACGTAGACGCCCGTGTTCGACGGCAGCATGCCCGTCATCATGGCAACTCGCGAGGGATTGCATGCCGGGGCCGAGCAGTACGATCTCGTGAAGAGAGTTCCTCGACTGGCCAGCCGGTCGATGTTCGGAGACTGCCCGTCCGGATGCCCGCCCAGACAGCCGATCCAGTCGTTGAGATCGTCGACCGCGATGAACAGGACGTTCGGTTTCTGCTTCGCAGTTTCCGCGGCTTCGGTCTGAAAGCAAAGTTCGGCCGCAATTAAAAAGACGAGGCAGACAGAAAGAACAGAGGCACGTCTCATCAGAGTTCTCCTTCGACGATGTCATCACTCGGGTCGACATCATTCAGGATCGTTCGCCTCCCGGCAAGCAGGATGCACCCAAGCGCGGATGCGGATTTGTTTTGAACAGAAGGAACAATGAAAACGAAGTGACGCGCAGTTTTCGTGACCTTTGACCTCATCGAGAAAGACACCGGCCACGTTCTTTCCGAAGAAATGTGGAAGCGAACGAAAGCGTTCTTCGGCCGGCATTTGAAGTGACTCAGCGTCCTCGCTCATCCGGCGAATCGGATGTCACCGAAAGCAAGGCTGTGTATGTCGACTTCACCGACGAGCCCCATGTCAAACGGTCACACGCCTGCTTCGAAGCCGAACCGCTTAAGAATGCTAAGGTGAAGAAGTTCTTTCAGCTCGCTTTGACGGGAGAGCGAGCGGAGAAGGCCCTCAAGTATGACTCCGTGCGCCGCGTCCATCGCCTGAAATCAGGTCGGTCGAGCTGAGGTCACCGGGAATCACGAAAAAGCTTGTTACTTGCCAGAGCCGTTCCGGCGGCGGTCCGGGGCCTGCGTTCGATTCGCCAGTTCCGAACCGCGTTCTGGCGTCACTGCCTTGAGCCTGACCCAGCGGAAGTGCCACATCAGTACGGACTTCGTGACGACGCCAACTCCACCGACGGTCATCAATGGCCAGCCGGACTCGAGGGGCATGGCAAGTGCAAACGCGATCGTGGAAAAATCCTTGCACGTTGTCAGCTGGTGCATTCTCAACGAAATCGCTCCCGTTTGACCGCTTCGTCGGATCAGGACGATCTGATGGATGATTCCCTGCCCGAAGACGGCCGCTGCGAAGATCGCCAGGATCGCGGAGACGTCACGGCCCTGGCGGATGACCTGCTCGCCGGACACCAGGACAGCCACGGCGAGGACGAACAGAACCAGCGAGCCGACCAGTGCCAAAGCGGGCAGCCGTCCCCGCCGGTCATGCCAGATCTCATACAGAATCGCGACTGCCAGCAGAGTCGCCGGCAATCGAGTCCACACGAGGTAGTGATTAAACGGCTCGCTGCACAATCCGTAGACCAGAAACGAGTAGAACGCCAGGAAGCTGGCGAAGAACTGGTTCAGCGAAAGAACGGCCGTCGGACGGTCGAGTTCGCCGTTTGATTTCCGGCAGGTTCTAAAATCCAGTTTTCGTCGCCAGATCTCCCGCAACTGCATGAAGATCCCGGCGAGCGACAACAGGAAAAAGAAAACGCTGATCCAGCCAGTCACGTGATAATTAACGGGCATGCGGGGATCTGCGTTGAATCGGAAATGAAAGTTGAAGGCGAACCGCTAACGAGAGCGGTGCAGCGTCGACACGGGATCTGTCAGCGGTGTTCACGTCGTGGGGCTCACCGCACACTACCGATATTTATCGCCCGTTATCAAACCGTCGCCGTCGTAATCCCGGAGTCGATTGCGGTGGACTGAGTCGTCCATTATGGAAGCCTCAACGCCGCCAGGCGGAAAGCCACTCGCCACTTGATAAAGCCATTCGCCACTTGATAGAGAGACACGATGTCGAAAACTCAGGAACAGTATTTCGAGCTGATGGAACTTGTCCGGAAGCAGGCTCTGCTGACTTCGGTTGGATCTGTGCTGGGCTGGGATGAGCAGGTCAACCTGCCGGCCGGCGGTGCTGAGCATCGCGGCGAGCAACTGGCGTTGATTTCGGGGATGACTCACGACCTCGCGACGGACCCGCGGATCGGGGAACTGCTGAGCGAACTGGAATCCGTGTCGGATCTGGGCGAGGAAACTTCGCCCGAATTCGTCAACGTCCGCGAGGCGCGGCGGCACTTCGATCGTGATGCAAAAATGCCGAAGAAGCTGGTTGAGGAACTTTCGCGCACCGGCACGCTCGCTCTCCACGCGTGGGTGAAAGCCCGGCAGGACAAGGACTTCTCTGAGTTCCAGCCGTGGCTGGAAAAAATGCTCAACCTGAAACGCGAAGAGGCGGCGGCAATCGGCTTCGGCGACGGGGTTCCGTATGACGCTCTGCTGGACGGCTACGAGCCGGGGGCGACCGCCGCGGAGATTCAGGCGACGTTTGAGCCGCTGCGCGAGGAACTGGTGAAGATCGTCGCGGCAATTGCGGAATCACCACGGAAGCCGGACGAGACGATTCTCACCCGGCTTTACCCAGAGGCGGCTCAGAAAGAATTTTCCATCAAAGCAGCGGCAGCGATCGGGTTCTGTTTTGAATCGGGCCGACTCGACATTGCGGCACACCCGTTCTGCAGTGGATTCGGGCCGGGAGACTGCCGGCTCACCACGCGGTACGACGAGCATCATTTTCCCGGTGCGTTTTTCGGGACGCTGCATGAAGCCGGGCACGGAATTTACGAGCAGGGCCTCAACCGCGAGGCCTTTGGCACGGCGATGGGCGAATCCGTGTCGCTCGGCATTCACGAATCGCAGTCGCGGATGTGGGAAAACCTGGTCGGCCGCAGCCGCCCGTTCTGGGAGCACTTTTACGAGTCGGCTCAGACGACGTTTCCGCAATCGCTCGGTGATGTCCCGCTCGACGATTTCTGCCGGGCCGTCAACGACGTCCGGCCATCGTTTATTCGCGTCGAGGCGGACGAGGTGACCTACAACCTGCACATCATGCTGCGGTTTGAGCTGGAGCAGGCGATGCTCAGCGGAGACCTCACTGCGGCCGACGTGCCTTCCGTCTGGAACGAGACGTTCACTCGCTACTTCGGAATCACGCCTCCGGATGACGCGCTGGGTTGCCTGCAGGACGTCCACTGGAGTGCCGGGCTGTTCGGTTATTTTCCGACGTACGCCCTGGGCAACATGTACGCCGCACAGTTTTTTGAACAGGCGGACGCGGACCTGGGCGGGTTGCACGAGCAATTTGCACGGGGCGAGTTCGGCCCGCTGAAAACGTGGCTCAACGAGAAGATTCATCTTCAGGGTCAGCGGTTCCGAGCTCAACGGCTGGTGGAAGAAGTCACCGGCAAGCCGCTCTCTCACGAGCCACTGCTGAGACATCTGCACGGCAGATTCGACCCGCTGTATGAATTGTGAAAACGAAAAGAGGACGCTGAAGCCGCGCCCTCTTTGAATCTCCCCTGTGGAAGAATCTCCCCTGCGGAATTTCACCCGTCAACGATACTGACCGTACCGCTGGCGACAGGCCGTGTCGCCGGGAGCTCACTGGCCGTACTGTGGCGGATACTGACCAGCCATGTTCGTTGGAATCGGCTGAGCAGAGTACATCGACCGGGGAGCCATCTGCGGCTGCTGGAATTGAGACGGTGCCATGTTAGCTCCGTACGGTGACGATGCCTGTGGCCCGAATCCGTAATTCTCGGGGCCGTCATATTGAAACGCCTCTGAGTAGCCCTGCGCCGCAGGAGTCACTTCGTTGGACCAGTTTTGAGGATAGCCCTGCTGCTGAGGGAACCCCTGCTGCTGAGGAAAACCCTGCTGCTGAGGAAAACCCTGCTGCTGAGGAAAACCCTGCTGCTGTGGATAGCCCTGCTGAGGGAACCCCTGCGGCATCACATAGCCAGGGTTCTGCGGAATCATCAATGGCTGCGAGGGATA
>JAQBVJ010000192.1 GCA_027623235.1 Planctomycetota bacterium | reverse complement strand
CAGCAGCTCCGTCCTGCGGATGATCCGTCGCGCCTGCTGGCAGCGGCACAAACGCAATGTCGAGGCCCGGTACCACACACGGGACGGTTTCACGAATGAGGACTGCGCGATCGAGACAGCTCGGTTTCTGCTCGTCGACTTCGCTGCCCGATCGCGCAAGCACTCGATGATGCCGATCGTGCTGCTGTTCAACGATCGCGGCTACGCCGATCACCTGGCAACCGATCGAGCGTCGTGCGCTGATTACGACACAGGAAAACCGTGTCGAGGAACCAGTGCTTCGTCAGGGCTGAAAAGTGGGGTATGCATCCTGCTTGCCGACGTTCTGTGAGCAAACATCGCAAGCGGGAAGCTTCCGCCACGAAAATCGCAAGCTGGAAGCTTCCGCCACGAAAACTGCGACCCGTAAATTCCGCTTTGACAACGAACTATGCCTTCAGACCGGCAATCGGCTCAGCGTGGTACACGTGGTGCGGCCGATCCAGTTCGTCGTGCCAGGCGAGCGTTTTTGGCAGACCGAGCGATTCGTAAATTGTCGCCGCCATGTTTTCCGGCTTTTGAGGATCGGATCTGGGATAGCCGCCGATCTTGTCGGACGAGCCGATGACGCGTCCGCCTTGAACTCCGCCGCCGGCGAAGAAGACACTCTGCACCGCACCCCAGTGATCTCGACCAGGCCGCTTCGACTTCGCGCCTTTGAACGTGAAGATTTTCGGTGTCCGCCCGAACTCACCCGCCATCACGATCAGTGTGTCGTCCAGGAGTCCTCGCTGATCGAGATCCTCGATGAGCGCCGACACAGCGCGATCGGTCGGAGGCAGCAGGAAGTTCTTGAGGTTAAAGAACGCGGACTCGTGCGTGTCCCAGGCCTCATCGTTGCCGAGGTTCACCTGAACCAGACTGACGCCCGCCTCAACAAGCTGCCGGGCCATCAGGCACGACCAGCCGAACGAGTTCCTGCCGTACCGAGTCTGCACATCGTCCGGTGCCGAGTGAACATCCAGCGCGCGATGCACGCCTCCGTCGAGCAGCAGCGACACGGCCTCCTGGCGATACTGATCGAACTGGGCGATGTTCGCGGTCTTGTCGAGGAACTTCCGCTGAGCATCGATCGAGTTCATCAGATCAAGCCGACCTTTGAACCGCGGCTCAAGAATCCCCTGCTGCAGGGTCAGCTTCGGAGCTTCGAAAACGTAGTTCTCCGGACACGTCGCGCCTTCCCAGCGCTGGAAGCCGTATTCGGGAAACGCACCGTGGATGTACTTCGAATCTTTGTAGCCGCTCGCCTCGATGAACCACGGATCGAACTTCGGCCCCATCTGGCCACCAAACTGACCGGGAATCGTTCGGCCGGTCACGTGAATCAGCTTCTCCGGCAGAACGGCGGCTGGCGGAAGATTGTTTCTGCGAGGCACCACTCCCGACACGACTGACGGGAAAGACGGATAGTCGTTGCCGGTCGGTTTGCTCCCGTTGAATCCTCGCGGCGTTTCGGTTCGCCCCGTCAGCATCACGTGATGCCCGATCGAGTGTTCGTTGTACGGGTGAGTCAGCGAGCGGACCATCGACCACTTGTTGCTCATCGAGGCGAGCATCGGAAGATGCTCACTGATGTGAACTCCCGAAGTCTGCGTGGCGATCGGAGCAAACTCACCGCGAATCGTGTCCGGCCCGAGCGGTTTTGGATCGAAGCTCTCATGCTGAGCCAGTCCACCGGACAAAAAGATGTAGATAACAGACTTGTGAGCCTTCAGAGCCTCGCCCGGTCCACCCGGAGCCGCCATCGCCCGCAGCCCGGAAACGTGGTTCATCCCGAGCCCAAGCAGCCCGATCCCGCCCGCCTGAATGGCCGTACGGCGGGGAATCTGCGGGTGTCCTGGGAGTCCTGAGTGTTGAGGAATGGCCACCGCCATGATTCGCCTCTTCAAGTCGCGACGAGGGTTTTCTAACAGAAGACAAGATCCGGCGAAGTAATGATTGTCGTCTTTCGCTCTGCGAAAGAACGCACTTTCGCAGAGCGAAAGTGGGGTAAGCTTCCAGCTTGCCGAGCCCGAAGATCGCAAGCTGGAAGCTTACGCCACGATAAATTCACAGCCTCGAAATTCACAGCCTCGGAGCGAAAGGCGACACTTATTGATTCGCGAATCCCAAGGTTACCGGACCGGCGAAGGTTCGCCAACCAGAAAGTGTGCCTCAAGCCGTCACCACCCCGCAGAACGGACGCCCACGTCCGGCCGGCCGGCCGACACACTCGCATCGAACCATCCACCGAGTCGAGGGAGACCGCTCAAATTCCATCGCTCCGTCGAATCCACTAGAACTCGCCATTCGCACGCGACATGACGAGCCTGCCCAACACTTCCGGTATCGCTCCGCACGCCGAAAGCCCTCTTTAATTCACAAAATACGAGCTCGATAGAAATCAAGAAGCACATGTTCCAGGAAGTCAAAGACGCCGATTTCGTTCGTGGTGAGCACTCTGCTCTGAAGTTCTGGCAGGATCAGAAAATCTTCCAGAAGCTGCGTGAGCGAAACGCTGGCGGGCCTCGCTGGAGCTTCCTCGACGGGCCGATCACCGCAAACAATCCGATGGGCGTCCACCACGCCTGGGGCCGCACCTACAAGGACACCTACCAGCGATTCTTCGCGATGATGGGCTACGACCAGCGGTACCAGAACGGCTTCGACTGCCAGGGACTGTGGGTTGAGGTCGAGGTCGAAAAACAACTGGGCCTGGGCACAAAGACCGCCGTCAACGAATACGGCATCGACAACTTTGTGAACGAGTGCAAACGCCGCGTCCTCACCTTCGCCGCGCGACAGACCGAGCAGTCTGTCCGGCTCGGATACTGGATGGACTGGGACGATCCCGATCAGTTGCGTCTGCTCGCAGAGAAAGTTGGCTCGGACGAACCCGTCAACTTTACGGCCCCCAGCGGAAAGCAGGAGTCGGCACCGGCTCACCAGATCGTCGAGCGGCTGGGCAACCCGGAATGGGGCGGCAGCTACTTCACATTCTCAACCGAGAACAACGAGACGATCTGGACGTTCCTCAAAAAGTGCTTCACGCGAGGAAAGATCTATTTGGGCCACGACGTGATGCCGTGGTCCGGCCGAGGTGGCAGCGCTTACTCGCAAATGGAAATCGCCGAGGGCCGGAAGCTGACGACGCACAAGTCGTGCTTCGTGAGATTTCCGCTGCGTAGCCGGAATGTCGCGGGGTGTGAGAGTGAGGGAGTAACGGGGAATCAAACTCCGTCACCCTCAGACTCGCAAACTCCCAGACAGGAGTACCTGCTCGTCTGGACGACGACTCCCTGGACGCTCACCAGCAACGTCGCGGCCGCGGTCAATCTGGACCTGGACTATGTGAAGCTGAAGGCGAATCGAGACGACGCCGTTTACTACTTCGCGAAAGAGAACCTCCACTTCAAACGCCTTGAGCGGGAATTCAAAGAGGGTTTTGGCAGACCGGAATGGAAGTGGCCCGAAGGCACTCCCAAGCTGAAAACACTCGCCCAGATCTTCAAAGAGAATGGCGGCTTCGAGGAACTCGACACGATCAAAGGTGCCGAGATGGTCGGGTGGGAATACGACGGTCCGTTCGACGACCTGCCGGCGCAGCAGCAGCCCGGTGGTTTCCCGGAAGACGAAAACTTCAGCGACCGTTGCGGCACGACTTGTCACCGCGTAATCGACGGCGGACGTGACTCGCGCGGAGCTGCTCATGTCGTCGCCGGCGAGGGAACCGGCATCGTCCACATCGCTCCCGGCTGCGGCGACATCGACCACAAAATGGGAGCCGAGCACGGCATCGTCGCCATCGCTCCTCTCAAGGAGGACGGAACCTATGACGAAGGCTTCGGCGATTTCACCGGCCGCGAAGCAATCTCGCCGGAGACCGCGGAACTCGTCTTCGAGAAGCTCAAAGAAAAAGGGCTCCTCGTCAACGTCGAGACTTACCCGCACATCTATCCGCACTGCTGGCGAACTGGCGACGAGCTGGTGTTCCGCCTGGTCGACGAGTGGTTCATCAATATGGACTGGCGTGAGGAGATCAAAGACGTCACGCGGCAGATTCGCTGGCTGCCGAATTCGATTGACGGTCAGGAACGCGAGTGCGAATGGCTCTCGAACATGTCTGACTGGATGATCTCGAAAAAGCGGTTCTGGGGTCTGGCTCTGCCGATCTGGGTCGACGAAGAATCCGGCGATTTCGAAGTCATGGGCTCACTGGCCGAACTCAAGGAACGAGCCGTCGAGGGCTGGGACGATTTCGAAGGCAACACGCCTCACCGCCCCTGGATCGACCACGTCAAGATCCGCAACGAAAAAACCGGCAACCTGATGACGCGTATCGAGGACGTCGGCAACCCGTGGCTCGACGCCGGCATCGTTCCGTTCTCGACGCTGAGCTACAACCGCAACCACGACGAATGGCAGAAGTGGTACCCGGCCGACCTTGTGACCGAGTGCTTTCCTGGGCAGTTCCGCAACTGGTTCTACTCGATGCTGTCCCTCTCAACGATGATGCGCTACGACGAGACGGACGACCCCGCCGAAAAACGACCGTTCAAAACGCTGCTCGGCCATCGTCTGGTCATGGACGAAAAAGGCCAGCCGATGCACAAGTCGGACGGCACGGCCATCTGGTTCGAAGAAGCCGCCGAGCAGCTTGGCGTGGACACGATGAGGTGGATGTACCTCGCGCAGAACCCGGCCACCGACCTGCGATTCGGCACGCGACACGGAGACGAACAGGTCACGCTCGAAACACCCGACGGCCCGACAGCGGAAACTAAAGAAGGTGTTCCCTGCTGCAAAGTCACCAGCCAACCGGCCGACGAAGTGCGCCGCCGAGTCCTCATCCCACTGTGGAACTCGTACGCCTTCTTCGTGAACTACGCACGGCTGGACGAATTCAATCCGAACGCCCAGAAGATCCCCGTCGCAGACCGACCAGAGATCGATCGGTGGGTCCTCTCCAATCTACAGTCGGTGCTGAAAGTGGCTCAGGACGAGATGCCCAACTTCAACGCGGCCGCGTTCTGCAAAGCCGCCGAAGATTTCCTGGACGACCTCACGAACTGGTACATCCGCCGCAACCGCCGCCGCTTCTGGCGATCGAGGAAGGTCGAGGGGCAAGAGGCGAGGGATGAGGGACTTATTGACGGCTGGGATGCGGACAAGCTCGCGGCCTACCAGACGCTGTACGAAGTCCTGGTGACACTGTGCAAAGCCCTGGCCCCGTTCATTCCATTCCTGACCGAGCGGATGTATCAGAATCTCGTTGGGGCAACGGGCGAGGGGCAAGGGGCAAGTGACGCTCCGCAGTCGGTTCACCTCTGCGAGTACCCATTGCCCGATCAAGAACTCCTCGACCCGACTCTCAATGCCCGCACAGCGACGGCACAGTTGGTCGTGAAACTCGGCCACAAGCTTCGCGAGGAAAAGAATCTGCGAGTTCGCCTGCCACTCGCCGAACTGCAGTTCGCTTGTGCCAGCGCCGAGCAGCGAGAGGCCATCGAGCACCTGGGCGACGTTATCCGAGAGGAGCTCAACATCAAGCAGATTTCGGGAGCCGACAACCTCGACGACCTGGTCACCTACTCGTTCAAGCCGAATCTCAAAACGCTCGGCCCGCGGTACGGCAAACTGCTCGGCGCGATCCGCAATGAACTGCCGAATCTCGACGGAGCACTCCTCGCACCACTACGTTCCGGCGAGTCCGTCACCGTCACACTCGGCGGCGAAGACATCGAACTCGGCCCGGACGATGTCATGGTCAGCACCGAACAGGCCACCGACTGGTCCTGCGCCGACGAAGCCGGCATCCAGATCGCAATCTCGACCGTCACGACTCCGGAACTCGAACGTGAAGGCATGGCCCGCGACTTCGTCCGCCAAGTCCAGAGCCTCCGCAAAGACCACGACCTGGAAATCCAGGATCGCATCACGGTCGAGTTTTCCTCAGACGACCCCGAAGCCGCGGCCGCAATTTCCGAGTGGGACAGCTACATCCGTGAAGAAACCCTCGCCGACTCGATCACTCGTATTGAGGAAGCACCTGACAAAGTCGAACCCGCCGCGATCGGCGGAGCCAAAGCCAGCATCTGGATCAGCCGCGTCTGAACTACTCCTCAACGATTGCTGTCCCAGAGCTCCTTGACCTCGCGATTGACGATGGAGGCTTCCGGCCACTCGCCGTTGAGCAGGGCGATGATGTTCTCAGCACACTCGACACCCATTCCCTCCATCGACATCTCATCCGTGCCGGCGATGTGAGGGCTCATGACGACTTTGTCGTTTGAACGCAGCGGGTTGTCAACGGGAGTCGGTTCCTGCTCGAAGACGTCCAGCCCGGCGGCTCGCAGATGGTCCGAATTCAGTGCGTCCAGCAGAGCCGACTCCTGAACCAGCCCTCCGCGAGAGGTGTTGATAAGCGTCGAGCCGGGCTTCATTTTCGCAAAAAATGCGGCGTTACACATGCCGTGCGTTTCGTCGCTCAGCGGACAGTGGAGGCTCACATAGTCCGATCGGGCCAGCAGTTCATCCTGAGTGACCAGCTCGATGCTGTGCTGTTTGACGAATTCCTGGTCCGGGTACAGTTCGCGGGCAATGACTTTCATGCCCATTGCCACACCGCGAACAGCCGTGCTGCGACCGATCCGTCCCAGACCGATCAGGCCGAGCGTCTGCTTGCGAATCGGCTTGGTCAGCTGGTTCGGCCATCCCCCCTCACGCATGTTGCGGTCGTTAAACGCCAGCCGCTTCGCGCAGGAGAGGATCAGCGCGAAAGCCAGTTCGGCAACCGACTCGTGATTTGAGAACGGGGTGATCGTCAGCACTTTTCCGAGTTTCGTCGCGGCCGATACGTCGACTCGGTCGTAGCCAACTCCAGCGCGGGCGATAATCTTCAGCTCCGGAAGCTGTTCCATGACTTCGGGTGTGTAATGGACGCCGCCCGCCATCGTGGCCGCACAACCAGACAGTTGGCGGACGGTTTCGTCATGAGCGTGTCGACCGTGAGCAAACGTCGCGTCGTCGGCGTAGCGAATCTGATGGCCAGCTTCGAGCAGAAGATCGACAAACGGACCAGGCTTCTTCCAGAATGCCTGCGGCTCAATCATGACGATAGACATCCGAAAATCCTTCTCGGCAAATTCATAAAGTGTTATCTGAGCCGGATAGACTCAATGGATTCGGGATTGTGCTGAGGCAGCCCTGCTCACACAAGCAGGCACCGGACCGACTTCTACGAACCACCCGTGGCGACCGAGTTGAAAAGCTGACTGAAAGAGCCGGGCACTGGCGGATTTCAGCGGAGGCGGCAGAATGGTCTCTTCACTCCGGTTCGATTGTCCGAGTTTCGAAACAGGATGTCATGCGCTGGCTTCTCGCTGGAATCCTGCTCCTGCTGTTCGGCATTGCCCTCCAACTGGGCTTGCTGGTTTACGCGATGTACGCGCTGCTGGGAGTCATCCTGCTCAGCCGCTACCTCGCCAGGCAGTGGATCGAGAATCTCTCGGCAACCCGTGAGTGCAATCGCGATGTCTCTGAAATTGGAGACAAAGTTGCGGTCGCCGTCAGAGTCAAAAACGAGGGCGGCGTCCCCGTGCCCTGGGTTCTGCTGGAGGATTCGCTCCCCAAAGACGCCCTCGCCGAACGGCCGCCGCGGATCAAGGTCGAAGGCCGACGCATGGCACTCATGCAGATCGGCGGTCGGAATGAAAAGACGCTGCTTTACCAGCTGACATTCAAGCGGCGAGGTTACTACCAGATCGGGCCAGTGCTGATCGAAAGCGGAGACCTGTTCGGTCTTCATCGCCGCTTCAAAGTCGTGACCGAACCGCACTTCGTGATGGTTTATCCGAAGGTCATTCCTCTGATCGGCTATGACCTGTCCTCGCGCCGTCCGATCGGCGAAATCAAGATGACGCATCGGTTATTCGAGGACCCGACGCGAGTGGCCGGCGTCAGACCGTACCAGCGAGGAGACGCTCTCAACCGAATCCACTGGAAGGCAACCGCAAGGACTGGCGAGCTCCATAGTCGAATCTTTGATCCCTCGACGGTTGCCGGCGCCACGATCCTGCTCGACTTCCACCAGGACTCGTACCCGATGCAGGGCGAACCTCACCGATCGGAGCTTGGGATCACGACGGCGGCGTCATTCGCCAACGCGCTTTGCCAGCTCGGCCAGCAGGTCGGCTTCGTCAGCAACGGACGAGACGCGGCCGACCGGATTCGCGAAGAAGGCATCAATCGGGAATTTCGGACACGTGACACTGCCCAGCAGGAATTTCAAACGGAGACCGAGAACACTCGACTGCGACCAGTGATCGTGGAAACTCAAAGAGGACCGGAACAGTTCCAGCAGATTCGGGAGGCGCTGGCCCGACTCGAAAAAACGGACGGTCTCCCGTTTTCGCAAATGATTGCCGAGGCCACCAGCCGCATGCCCCGCGACGCGACAGTCGTTGCGATTCTCGGCGACGTTACAACTGAGACCGCGATTGCACTCGGCAATCTCCGACGCAACGGCTACGCGGTCACGGCTCTGGTGATCTTTCAGGACGGCAGCACAGTCTCCGGTGAAAGCTCGGGCGCGAGATTTCTGGACGCCGACGGCATGGTCGACAAACTCGGCCGCCTGATCGCCGAGGGGCTCGACGTGCGTCACGTCGATAACGAAGCGGGAATCGCACAGCTGTGCTCCGATCAGCTGATCCGCTGACTGCTGTCCCGCATCAGTTCCGTCTGTATCGTAGGCGCGTAAAAAAGCTCCCGATGAGGGGATCCTCATCGGGAGCGATGTATGCAATGGCTGGAGACCATGAGGTTAAG
>JAQBVJ010000191.1 GCA_027623235.1 Planctomycetota bacterium | reverse complement strand
AAAGACAATGTTGGCAACCGCCCCCGAGCCACTCGCGCCGGCCGACCACCGCTGCGCTGTCATCCACGCGAACAATCGACTCATCAGGTCGCTTGTTCTGGGGCTAGCCTGGCAGCCCGCTGACAAAGTCGAATCGATTGAGATTTATCAGCGCGAGGGCGGGCTTCATGCGATGATTTCCTTCACCACATTCCCCGCCACATCAGTCAGACGAAACGGGCGACCGTGGTGCTCGAAGGTGAGCCGTTCGTGATTGAGGCCCATGAGGTGGAGCATCGTGGCGTGCAGATCGTTGATGTGGACCTGGTTTTCGACTCCGTAGTACCCGAAGTCGTCCGTCTCGCCGTGAGTGATGCCGCCCTTCACACCGCCTCCGGCCATCCACATGGTGAAGCCGTGATGATTGTGCTCGCGGCCGTTGCCGAACTGAGCGTGAGGTGTGCGACCGAACTCGCCACCCCACAAGACAAGCGTGTCGTCAAGAAGTCCTCGATTCTTCAGATCGTCGAGCAGACCGGCGATTGGCTTATCAGAGACCGCGCAGCGATCCGGCAGTCCTGTGGCAATGTTGTTGTGATGATCCCAGCCGCCGAGCGACACCTGCACGAACCGCACTCCCGCTTCGGCAAAGCGGCGTGCGAGAAGACACTGACGCCCGAACTGATCGGTCGGCTTCTCGCCGATTCCGTACTGGGACAGTGTTTCTTTCGACTCTTCGGCGAGATCCACCAGCCGTGGCGTTTCCGTCTGCATCCGGAAGGCGAGTTCAAATGATTCAATGACGCCTTCCATCCGCTGGTCCGTTTCGAGCCGCTTCAGTTGCTGACGGTTCATTTTCTGAATCAGGTCGATACGGCGACGCTGGACATCCTGGGGAATGGAAGCATCGGTCAGGTGGCGAATTGGAGCCGTGTCCGGTGAGGAACCGACGTGTTGAATCGCGGTCCCCTGGTGAATGGCCGGCAGGAACGCGCTGCTGAAGTTTCGTTCGCCTTCCTGAGGCAGAATCGTGATGTAACTCGGCAACTGCTGATTCTCCGTGCCGAGGCCATAAGACAGCCACGAGCCCATCGACGGAACCACGTCGAAAAGATTGCCCGTGTGAAGTTGCCTGATCGCAACGGGATGATTCGGACTGTCAGCCTGCACCGCTCGCAGAACACACAGATCATCGACGTGCCGGGCCGTATGCGGCAGCAGGTCGCTCATGTAGAGACCGCACTCGCCTTGATGTTTAAATCCGGAGACCGGTCCCAGCAGTTTCGTATTATCAAGTCCGACGGTCGCTTCGGTCTCCGGCAGCTTGTAGGGAATCGGCTGTCCCGATCCCTTCGCCAGCCTGGACTTGTAATCGTAGAGGTCCATCTGCGATGGGCCTCCAGCCATAAACAGAAAGATGATGCGCTTCGCTCTGGGTGGAAAATGCGATTGCTTGATAGCCAGAGGCGATGAGTTAACCGTTTTCACGGGCGCGGCCGTGGCTTCCTGATGAAGCATGGCGTTCAACGCGAGCGAACCGAAACCGCAACTCGTGGCCCGGAGGAAGTCACGGCGTGACGTCGTTGTTGTTGTTGTTGTTGTTGTTGTTGTGGGGAACGGCATGAATTCGGAGTTCTGTTTGAAAGTGGCGTAAGCTTCCAGCCAATACTGTACGGCACGGCCTCTGCGTCGGTCGTTTAACGTTGAGCCGCAGGCGAGAACTTCGGTGGCGGAGCTCGCGATTAACCACCGCGACATCGCCGCCACCCTCGGATTTGTTTCCAAAGCGCCGCCATGACCCAATTTTCGCCTGCGGCTCAACGTTAAACGACGCGGCTCAACGTAAAACGACTCTGTGTCATCAAACTGCGTATCGCATCGTCTGGCAAGTACCGTGCCCAACACTATTGGCTTCCCGCTTGCGATCGGCACGGCGACCAACTTCTCTCGGACCGCAAGCTGGAATCCTACGCCACTTCATTCACGAAATAGAAAACTGTTCGATCCCAGCACGGCATGGCATAACTGCGTCCACGCGGCGGGCCGGTCCCCTTTCAGGTCCTCAGTACATTGATCCAGAAACGTCAGTGCCGCTGTAACTTCATCCGACGTCGCCGGTCGGCTGATCGTCAACAGGTAAAGCCGGTTGATCCGAGTCCGCTCGTCTTCGGGCTCGTCCTTCTTTAAACGCTCCGCCAGTCTGGCGGCCTGTTGCTTCACGAACGGTGCATTCAGCAGGAACAACGCCTGAGTCGCAACGGTCGTATTTGGCCGTGCTCCGGTGATGTCGCTCGGATGTGGAAAGTCGAAGACGCTGAGAATCTCGAGTTCACCCTGCGGGCGTTCCCGTTTGTAGGGCAGGTAAACCGAGCGCCGGTATCTGACGTAATCCGCAATCTTTCCGGCCCACGTCGGCGGGTTCACGTTTCCACCCAGACCATTAATGTTGCCTTCCAGCTCCAGCCCGAGTGACGGCCCTCCGCGATGGGGGTCGAGTTGACCGCTTGCGGCCAGCATGGCATCCCGAATCGATTCGGCCGTCAGCCGCCGGCGAGGCATCTGCCACAATAAGCGGTTGTCGGGATCAAGTTCGGCTGCTCTGGCGTTGTGTGTCGATGCCATCCGGTAGCTGCTCGACATCACCATGCGACGCACGGTCTTCTTGAGTGACCATCGATCCACTTCACGCATTCGGACCGCCAGAAAATCGAGCAACTCCGGATGACTCGGCATCTCACCGTGAACACCGAAGTAATCAACTGTGCGAACAAGTCCCTTTCCGAACAAGTGGTGCCAGAGGCGATTGACCATCACCCGTGTAGTCAGTGGATTGCCGGAATCCGTCAGCCACTGTGCAAGCTGAAGCCGTCCGCTGGTTTTCTCCGGAATGTCGTAACTCTTCGAGACGGAGACGGCACTGAGAAAACCACGCGGCACGATATCACCGATTGATTGAAAATCACCCCGCCGGTAAATCGGACTGTCGAGAGGTTGATCAATGTCTCTCAAGGCCAGCGCCTGCATGCGACCGGGCCGCGCCGCCTCGAGTCGCTTCGTCAGGCTTGCCAACTCGCGATCAATTTCTGCGATACGAGGGTTGGTTGATTCGACAGGCGGGCCGCTGAAGATTTGCAGGGCAGGATTACGCGGGGTCAGCATCCTGCTTGCCTTCTTCTCCGGTTTCGCAGGCTGGACGCTTACGCCACTTAAGTCGACGGCATGCGAATGATTGATCCCGCCGCCTGTCCAGCCGGGAATCGTGCAATTCGCATAAACAGGCAATTCGGTGCCGGCCTGTGTCCCCTGGATGCTGCCGAGCTGGCATTGGTCGAAAGCTTCCGCGAAGACAACACGCGATGTGTCTGATTCCACGACCGTCAAATCATCGATTGCACCACTGAAGCGACCCGTATAGGCGCTCGAGGTGATGTGCAACGTGACGTCGCCTGAGCCATCGCCGGAATAAACGAACGAATCTGTGCTGAGCTGCTGAGCGTCTTTCTTCCCGGACCAGGCGTGCGGTCGATGGACGCGGTAAGCAAGTACCGTCCCGTCTTTGCGTAACACCTGCAGCAGCAAGCCATCGTGTTCGGCGGTCGCCTGACTGGCGCCGGCCCAGACTGATGGACCGGCTGCGAACGAGATGCGATATTCACGACCGTCATTGTTTGCACTGATCCCTGATTTCAGCGTCAGTGCATTTGCCTGATCGTTGACGGGCTTCTTTGCGAACCGAAGTTTCTCATCCTGATGCCGCAATTCTGCAACTTTCTCCCGGAGTTTCTCCTGTTGCTTGCCAATGTCCCGGGACAGTCGTTCGAACTCGGCAGCAGTGCCCGGTCGTTCCGGAAGCGTGACGTGAGTGATCTGACTCCACACGCCGGGACCGTCGTAACTGGTCGTGAGTGTGCTGTGAAAAATTCCGGCCAGTGCGTAGTAGTCAGCGGTGGGAACGGGATCGAACTTGTGATCGTGACAGCGCGCACATGAGATCGTCTGCCCGAGAAAGGTACGCCCGATCCGGTCAATCTGATGATCAACAACGTCGGCCGCCAGTTGTCCCTTAATGTAGTTCTGCAGCACCCAGGGACCAATCGCCAGATAACCGGTCGCGATGATCAGTTCGCGTTGCTGCTCGGCGCTGTCGTAAGGCAACAGGTCACCAGCGATCTGCTCATGAATGAAGCGATCAAGCGGCTTATCGGAATTGAGCGTTGCAATCACGTAGTCACGATATCGCCACGCATCACGGATCAGGACATCTCCCCCGATGTCGGCGAGGTCGGCGTAGCACGACAAGTCGAACCAGTGTCGAGCCCAATGGTCTCCGAACCCGGGCGAGCTCAGTAGTCGGTCGACGACTTTTTCATAGGCACGATCGGACGGGTCAGTAATAAACGCTTTGATTTCGTCGGGCGTTGGTGGCAATCCGGTGAGATCGAACGTGACGCGACGCAACAACGTATGGCGATCAGCGCTGCCTGCAGGACTAAACCCTTCTTCCTCAAGTCTCGCCAGAATAAAGGCATCGAGATCATCTCGACGCCATTTCCCATCCTTCACAATTGGAACCGGCGGATTCGTGATCGGCTGAAGAGCCCAGAACTTCCTGGGATCGACCTGCGGTGCTTTTGATTCACGCGGGTCAGGCGCCCCCATCGCAATCCACTTTTCCAGCAGAGCAATCTCACTGTCCGGAAGTTTTTTGTCCGGCGGCATCTCATAACTCTCGTACCGAACAGCCTTCATAAGAAGACTTTCCCCGGGCTTGCCGGGAACGATCGCCGCTCCTTCGCTGCCTCCGTTTTCCCATCCGTGACGGGAGTCAAGCATCAGCCCGCCTTTCGCCTTGCCGGCCTCGTGGCTGTGGCACTGGTAACAATGACGCTTGAGGATCGGTGCGATCTGCTTCTCGAAGAACTCGATCGCTCGCGCATCGTCCGACTTGCCGGCGTCTTTGCTGTCAGCAGGATTCTGCGCCGAAGCGACCGTGCAGACGAGAAAGAACGCCATACAAGCACGAAGCGCAAGCGAGTGAACCATCGCAGGATTGCCGATCGCAATTGCATGAGTCGCGAAGTGGCTGAAAAACGCGGCGTAAGTTTCCAGCTTGCGATCAATCGATTTGAAAGACACAGAGTTCATCCCGGTTCTCATCAAGCGGTTGCTGTGCGGACTGCAAATCGTGAGGCGGCTCCGTCGGCAAGCTGGAAGCTTACCCCACCTGACTCCCATTTATCACCGGTGGCTGTCGCATTTCGTCCAGACCGATTGTTGTGAGCCGCTTGTCGTTCTCCTGGCACTGTCGATGCTCGCGCTTGCCGTCTTGCTGGCCGGCTTCGCGATCTGGCCGCGAGGATCAGAGGATCAATCAGCCAGCCTGTTCAGCTGGTGCCGGATCACCACACTGAAGGATGGAGAACTGGCAACGCAAGTCGAGGAACTTCTCGAAGGAAAAACCATGGTGCGTGAGCTCTCTCGGCAGATCCAGGATCTCAGTCGCATCTGCACGAGAAAATTCGAAATCACTCGATCATCAATGGGTGCAGCGTTTGTTGGGATCCTGTTGATGGCTCTCCACCGGATCGTTTGATCGTCGAGGCGCGACCGAGTTCGCGCGACAGCGCATCGCAGATTGAAATCCGACCGGGCGCGGGGTATCGTCGCGGCTTCGGCGGGTGACCGCTTCCACTGCGACTCAGGAGCCAGCTGTGAACGACTCGATCGGGAACGAGGCAGACGATTCGCCGCTTGAGGGTCTGCTTCAGCGAGCTCAGTCCGGCGACGCGGACGCGAGGAACGAGCTGTTTGAGAAGTGTCGAAACTACATCGGCTTTCTCGCCCGGTCTCATGTCGAAAGCTGGATTCAAGCGAAGGTTGACTCGTCTGACCTGGTTCAGCAGACACTGATGGAAGCTCATACCGGCTTCGACAATTTCAACGGGAAGAGCGAAGGCGAGTGGCTTGCCTGGCTGAAGCAGATTCTCAGGCACAACGCGACGGACTACGTGCGGCGGTTCAGCACGACCAAACGCAAAGCCAGTCGCGAGGTCGCCATCGGCGGGTTCACCGAGTCGTTTCGATCCGTCGGTCCTCCGGAACTTGCGGACAGCGACGGCGAGACTCCCAGCCAGATCATCGCGAAGCGCGAGCAGGAAATCGAAATTGCGGATGCGCTGGCAACTTTGCCGGCCGACTATCAGGAAATCATCGTCCTGAGAAATCTGCAGCGACTGCCGTTTGATGAGATCGCCGAGCGAATGAACCGCTCGCGACCGGCCTGCCAGATGCTCTGGATGCGGGCGTTGAAGAGGCTCCAGAGCGTGCTCACGAAGGAGCAGTTCGACGATGACGAATCGGAAGACGGGCTCAAAGAATGAAACCACGACGTCTTCGAGTTCTCGTGCTTCCGCTGGCTGCGATCGTGATCTTTGCCGCGGTGGAGTATCGACTGCGGCAGCCTGTTGAGCGGAAGCCTCAAACGGGCGCTTCGTATGGAGCTCCTTTGGAAGCTCCGCCGCCGCTGGAAGGCACCGATTCGAACAACAATTACTTTCGGCTGGACCGCTACCTGGGCCGCCAGGAAGTCATCGTGGTGTTTTTCGACCGCGTGAAAGGAGCCAACGGCGATCCGGTGCTGGCGGAACTCAAAAAGCAGACGCAGACACTCAAGAGCCGCGGCATTTTTGTCGTCGCCGTGAGCTCAGCACTGCCGCAGGAGAACCGGAAAGCCGGCTTCGAAACTCCGGTTCCGTTTGTGCTCGTCACCGACCCGGATGTCGTGTGGAAGGTCCACCGCCCGTGGGGCTGCCTCGATGAGGACGCGGGCACTGCGATCCCGCGAGCCTTTTTCGTCGACCGCGCCGGCCGAACTCAAATGCGCGACGGCCAGCCTGTGCCAGTCACACCCGACGATGTTTCAGCAAGGCTTGCGGGAACCAGGGAGTAACTCGCCCTCAGAACTCCCCGACCACTTGACCGTCTTTTCGGTTGATCAAATTGCGAAGCGTGTTCTGGTCAACCGACGCAGACAGGAACCGCGTCGCGCCATCTGCCAGCCCGACATGATACCCGCCGTTGTGATGGCCACCCAATTGAGGGATCGGTCCCCCGGTCGCGTATGAAACGTCTTCCGGTTTGGACCACGGAATGTTCCGTTTGGCTTCGACCAGAAAAATCGTATTGGATGTTCCGTCAGTGACGTCCCGCATTCCCGTCTGCTTTGTGCTGTCGCCCATCGCTGTGTCAGGGCCAACGAGCCCGAAATACGCGGCATTCGTGCTGCTCGCCAGATCGTTCGGGTGCCGAAAGACAGCCGGCATTTGATTCATCACGCTCTGGTTCGCCGGGCTGTCCCAGGGTTCGTCGAGCTTGTACTGGTTGTAAAGTGCTGTCTGGTTAAGGAAGGGGAGTAATGCCACTCGCCAGCTGTGGGTTGTCTTGCCATCAGGTCCGACGATTGCAGATTGAGGGAATTTTTTGTGAGCGTCATGGTAGTTGTGAACGCCCAGCATGAGCTGCTTCAAATTGTTTTTCGACTGCGTCCGTCGCGCGGCATCCAGTGCTCCGGTCAAGGGATTCGACGATCCACCTGGCGAGGGAGTGGTCCCGGTTTGACCAGGTGTGATGGTCGGAGCGCCTCCGCCGAAGCCTGGAGGACTGGCTCCTCCCCCAAATCCGCCGAGTCCCTGGCCCAGCATTCCCGCCAGCCCCATCGCGGCGAATGGATTTTTAGCGAGGTCAGCCACAGCCGTGCTGACTTCGCCTGGGACTGATCCGGAAACCATCAGTTCCGAACCCGATGTCGACACCGAAAATGATTTCACAGTTCGAGTGCCGATATCGACAAACGTTTTCATTTGATCGGGGACCTGGGCACCCTGCGCGTCGATCCTTGATTTCGCATCATTGAGCATTGTGTCGAATTGCGATTTGAGAGCCGCAGCTTCGGCCGATCCGAAACAGTCGACGCCCATTTCCAGTTCGATATCCGACTTGAGAGACAGCCCGAAATAAGCCGCGCGAGCGTTCTTGTTGAATGCCGCTTCGATCTGATTTCCGCCACTGGCTTTGATTGTTGGTTCGACGTGAGGTGACATCACCATCACCAGCTGGTGGTTCGGATTAATAAAATCGATTCGAGAAACACGCGGTTCATTTGGGCCTCGATCGATGGCGGCTGTCACGAGAGCCTGCTCGCCGGCAACAATGGTCGTCTCATCGGCGAGGTACATGGCCTGCCCGTTGACGGAGAAGTACGAAGTCCCGTTGTGGTCCTGCTTGGTGAATCCCGGAAGCGCTTCAAAGTCGGACGCCTGGACGGCTTTCGAAAGCCGAATCACCGCCAGCGTTTTCGTCTGGCCTGGGCCACCGCTCATCCCCTGGAAAGGGTTGGACGTCTGCTGAATTCCAGTGACCGCCAGCGTAACCATTTTGACATCGGTCGCATCCACAGGCAGCTGCCCCACGCCGGCACCCGCTTGATTCAAGGCATTTTTCACTGCAGGAATGTCCCGGAGTGGTTCCAGGACTTTGGAGTTCCACATCTCCTGCGGCTTGATCTGCATGTAAATGTCGGCGTCACCAGGGAGCCAGGTCAGGTCGAGCTGGTTTCCTCCACCCGGCATGAAGGCGATGATGGCTCCGACGATTCCGGCGAGAGCCGCGACACCGGCGCCAGCCATCAAAGCCATCGGAAGCCACGCGGGCATTCCGGCGGATTTCTTCTTCTTGTTCTTTTTGCTCTTGGATTTGCCGCCGCTCTTCGAGCTGCTGCTGGTCGATTTGCGACGCGGCGCTTCGTCGTAGCCATCGTCACCGTAGTCGTCATCCTCGTAGTCGTCGTACCCGTCGTCGTACCCGTCGTCGTAGTCCGCCGCCGCTCCGCCGCTGGATTCTTCATAACCGGCGTAGTCGAAG
>JAQBVJ010000052.1 GCA_027623235.1 Planctomycetota bacterium | reverse complement strand
AGCTCCCCGCTATCCGCAGCACGCTACCCGCGCGCAACCTGCAAGCCGCCATCCCGTGAACGGATACCCACGGACTTCCTCATGGAGTTCACCGTGCGGCCGCACGATCGGAAGCAGGGGTTGAACATCGTGTTCTTCAACACGACCGGGCTGAACGGCGAGAACATATTCAAGTCTCCGATCAAGCCGCGGGATGGAACGTTCAAACAGTATTGGGACGGCGACCTGCAGAGTTATCACGTTTCCTACTGGGCGGGGGCCGGGGCGAACGCCGGCACACGCGGCGGGCGGGCGAATCTGCGGAAGAACAAGGATTGACGAACATTGTTACTAACGCGACCGCGGACATCGAACTTCCAACCCGCGACGGCTGGCGCTTAGTGAAAATGGCGCCGGATGAGCCGGGCACAATTGTCAATGCGGACGAAAACCTGCGATCGCTGTGGATTTCCAACGACCGACAGTTGCTGGCGGTGTCCGATTCGAACGGCGAACAGTTCCGCGAACTGAAGCCGGCGACCGCTTCCGACGATCCCTCCAAGGATTATCTCAACGATCCTTTCTGGTCCATCGACGACCAGGGACGTTGGTATGTCAGTTACATCATGAACTGGCTGAAGCTTCATAACTCATTTCCAAAGACGCCGGAGAACAGCATCAACCCCGGCCAAATCTGGATGATTCCAGTGACGCCGGAGATCGGCAAACCGTTGCGGGTGATCGAAGGACTGAGGCCGGGCATCAAACGTCGCGTGCTCTCCAACGGTGTTGTCGTTCGCCGCGCGGAAAACATGGGCGGCGGACATCAGGCGCTCTCGCCGGATCGCGAACTGCTACTCGAGTCGTTCCAGAAGACGAGCACGATGTCGGTGCAGTCGCGCAAGACCGGCGAAGTCTGGCATCTCGGCAATTTTCCGTATCTCGATCACCCCGAATGGGTCTGGCATCGGGACTTCGGCACCATGCGCGGCGACCTGCGCCCCTTGCCCCTGTTCTTCTTCGACCTGCGTCACCAATCGATGTGGCCGATCGCTTCCATGAACTACCACGACTACGGCGAGCGATTGCAATCGGTCCGCCAGAAGCGAGGCGATGCCACCATCTTCTTCTCCGGTCAGGCAACCAGCCCCGACGGAACCAAAGTCGCCTACGCCTCGCCCATGCTGTCCGACAGCCGAAGAACAAATGGCGACGTCTACTTCGCCATCGCGCGCTACCCGCTGCCGCCGGTTGATGTGCGAATCGTTCGTAGCGAAAGTCGCCAGGACTTTCGGAGCAATGAGACAGGCCGAATCTCTGCGCGAGTTTCGCTACAGTGGTCCCCGCCACGCTATGCGGCTGAGATCGCCGGTTATCACATTTATCATTCGACCACGAGCGGAACGGGCTATCGCCGCCTCACAGATGCGCCAATCGGCGAAGAATCGTTCCCGATTTCGAAAGATGGATTCTACGTCCTGACCTCGGTCGAGCATTCCGGTTTGGAGAGCCGCGCTTTCTCGAACGAAGCGTCCTTGAACGGAACCGGTCCGACCCGAATCGTTATCGAAACCGAGTTCAGCGACTTCGTGAAACCCTTCGAACCCTGGTTCGACCAACCGACTGCCCACAACGCCTACGCCGTCGGCATCCTCGACCGCGATCTCCTCTTCCGTGACAAGCTGAGTTCGGGCCTCGTCGCCGAAGCCACGCAGAAAATCAGGATCACGAAGAGGGGGAACTACACCGTCTGGGCCCGAGTCAAGAGTCGTCGCTCCGGAGAAACCGGATCCTTCGAATTGGCCTTTAACGAAGCTGATGCGGGGCAAGTAAAGGTAAATGCCAACAGTTGGATGTGGGTTCGTTCCAGCGCAGCCAGGATCCCACTTCGCATTGGGAAGTTCGACTTTCAGTTCACTTCCGCTCACACCGGCATCCTTGTCGACCAGTTCCTAATAACTGACGACCCTGACATTTCGGCCGCCAGCCTATCGCAATGACTCACCAATCTTTCAGCCAGAATCCAACCGACATCAATCCATGAAAACACTCCTGACATCGTTTTTGGTTCTCACTCTGAGTGCCCTCGCCGCGTCCGCCGTCGAAAAGACCGATCTCTTTGAAGCGGGCAAAGAGGGTTACGCGCTCTATCGCATTCCCGGCATCGTGGTGACCAAACAAGGAACGGTTCTGGCTTACTGTGAGGCTCGCAAGAGTGATCGTGGCGACTGGGGACCGATTGATGTGCTGATGCGGCGCAGCACCGATGGCGGGAAGACGTGGGGGCCGCGTCAGAAAATTGTCCACGTCGAAGGTGATCTTCCAATCAATCCGCTGGCGGCCGCGCAGAACCTGGACAAGCCCGGCGACAACACGGTCAACAATCCGGTCGCCATCGTCGATCACGAAACCGGGGCCGTGCATTTTCTTTACTGCCTCGAATACATGCGCTGTTTCTACATGCGCAGTGATGACGACGGCGCGACATGGACCGAGCCGATTGAGATCACAAAGACGTTCGAGGACTTTCGCTCCGATTACGACTGGAAGGTGCTGGCGACCGGGCTGTCTCACGCGATCCAGCTCACTCACGGACCGAAGCGAGGGCGGCTGGTTGTGCCGGTCTGGCTTTCTTTAGGCACGGGCGGCCACGCGCATCGACCATCGGTGACGGCGACGGTCTACAGCGACGATCACGGGAAAACATGGCAACGCGGCGAGATCGCTGTACCGGATACGCCGAAGTTCATTTATCCGAACGAAACGGTTGTCGTGCAGCTCGCTGACGGAAGCGTGATGCTCAACACGCGCAGCGAATCGAAGGCGCACCGCCGGCTGGTCACGATCGGTCCTGACGGAGCCACGGGCTGGTCCCACCCGCGATTCGACGAACAACTGCTGGAGCCGATCTGCATGGCAGGCATCGTTCGTGTGCGGAGGCCGCAGGGGGATCAGCCCGGCGTGATTGCGTTTTCCAACCCGCACAACCTGAGCCGCGCCGATGGTAAAGAGACGCCCGGCAAGAATCGAGATCGCAAGAACGTGACGATCAAGCTAAGCGACGACGAAGGCCGGACGTGGTCGGCCAGCCGCACGTTGGAAGAAGGCTTCAGCGGCTACAGCGATCTGACGGCGCTGCCGGACGGGACGATTCTGTGCTTCTACGAACGCGGCAGCACCGACGGCAAGAATCACTATCGCACCGGCCGGCTGACGGTCGCTCGCGTGACCGAGGACTGGGTGCGCGATGGAATCGAAGCCGATGTCTGCGTCTACGGCGGTACGTCAGGTGGGGTTGTCGCGGCGGTGCAGGCGGCGCGGATGGGGAAACGAGTGGTTTTGGTGGAACCGGGCCGGCATCTCGGCGGGATGACTTCCGGTGGACTGAGCGCGGTGGACATTGGCGAGCCGCGCAGTGTCGGCGGGATCGCCCGCGAGTATTTTTCGAGGCTCGTCGCCAGCTACGGCAAGTCCTTGAACTGGAACCAGCCGTTCAAGGGCAAAGGCGGTCCGGCGACTGGTGGGGCGTATTCGATCGAGCCGCATGTCGCAGAGCGCGTGTTCGAGGAGTTGGTCAAGGAAGCCGGAGTGACCGTTCTGCGCGACGCGCGCCTGGTGCAGGTAAAGAAGGAGGACGCTCGCATCGTGGAGCTGACGACCGACGATGGTCGCACGATCCGGGCGAAGATGTTTCTTGACACGACCTACGAAGGGGATCTGCTGGCCGCCGCCGGAGTCAGCTACACCGTGATGCGCGAGGGCAACACCGAATACGGTGAGACCTACAATGGCATCCACTACGCCGAAAAATACAAGCCGCGAGTCAATCACCGGAAGCCGGGAAAAAATGGCCGCGTGCCGGGCGGTCAGGGTGTGTGGGATCGGGACTTTCCGCTCGATCCGTACGTCGTCAAGGGCGATCCTACCAGCGGGCTGCTGCCGCTGGTCAGCGAAGGCGAGCCCGGCAAGCCGGGTGATCCGGGCCCGGGCGTGATGGCGTATTGTTTTCGTCTCTGCCTCAGCACAGCCAACGACCGTCTGCCCATCGAACCTCCGTCGGACTACGACCCGAAAGACTACGAGCTGGTCGCCCGCTTCATCGCCGCCTGTCAGAAGAACGGAGACGACATGGACCTGCGCTGGTTCAGCAAGCATGATCCATTGCCGAATCAGAAGTGGGATTTCAATACGGCGACGTTTGGCGGCAACCTGCCCGGAGCGAGTTGGGAGTGGCCGGAGGCGAGTTATTATCGTCGCGCCGAAATCGCGAAGGAGATCGAGAATTATCATCGCGGCCTGCTGCACTTCCTCGCCACCGACCCGCGGGTGCCTAAGAAGGTGAGAACCGACGCAGCTCGATTTGGATTGCCACGCGACGAGTTCACCGACAGGGGTGGTTGGCCGCATCAAATTTACGTGCGCGAAGGCCGCCGCATGGTTAGCGATCTCGTCCTGACCGAACACCACACGTTCGGCCGCAAGATCGCCCCGGACTCAATCGGCCTCGGTTCCTATGGAACCGACATTCACGAAATCCGTCGCATTGCGAAAGACGGTGTGGTCATCCGTGAAGGTAAAGTCGCTGGCGGGCGCGGTGGATTCGGGCCGTACCAAATCGGCTACGGCGCCATCGTTCCGAAGCAGTCTGAATGTAAGAATCTGTTCGCGACGTTCGCGCTTTCCGCGAGCCACTCGGCCTTCGCCAGTATTCGCATGGAGCCCGTCTTCATGGTCACGAGCCAGTCCGCGGCGACCGCGGCGTGCCTCGCGATCGACGACGAAGTCGCGGTTCAGGAAGTCGATTACGAAAAGCTGAAGACCCGTCTGCTGGCCGACGGTCAGGTTTTGTCATGGCCACCTGCGGGCCTTGCCACGTCAGCAGCCGCGCCAAGGACGATCGTCCACGCAGACAGCCTGACGGGAATCGTTCTGGATGATGACCAGGCTGAGTATCAGGGCGACTGGACGACCAGCAATCGACAACCCTCGCCCATCGGAGCCAGCTACCGGCACGACGACAACAAGAGCCGAGGAGAAAAGAGCGCGACGTTCACCGCCACAATTCCCAAAGCCGGCGAATACGAAATCCGGTTCCTCTTCACGTGGCACGAGAACCGTTCATCGCGAACGAAAGTCACCGTTGCAGGAGCTGCCGAAGACAGGACGTTCCTGATCAACCAGCGCGAGCCGGCGATGAAGGATCGTGTTCCCAACGCCCTGGGAATCTTCCGTTTTGAGGCCGGCGTGAAGACTCACGTCACTGTTTCCAACAAAGGCGCCGACGGCTACGTGATTGTCGACGGCCTCCAGATACTACCCATCGAGCTTGCCCGTGAAGAACGCGCGGGCAAGCGGCCTTCCGGCTATGCTGAGATCGAGATGGCGGCAAAGCCCGTCCCGCCGGGCAACGCGCTGGCGGACCGGGTCGCGCTCTCACCGTTGGCGAAGGAAACACGTCCCACCAAGGGGGGCGAAAACGCCCCAGGAAAGCTCTCGGCGGAGGAAGTGGCTAGTCCGGCAAGTCACAATTGAGTGGCCACGCGGAGTTTGTATTTGACCACAGGCGATGGCATTGTTCGGCAAATTGGTCTTGCCATACGAGGCGGTTTTCCTTCAGTGATGTGCTCCGCGGGGGATGCACATCATCGAAAGGAAAGGGCATGCCAGGGAAGGCCGCCGAAGTTCTTGTGACGGATTCTTTGCTTACGATTCTGAGGCAGATCGTCCGCCAGTCCACCGTTTCCCGCAGACTCGCTCAACGGGCGCAGGTCATTCTGCTGGCGTGGGAGGGGCTGACCAAATCTCGACATCGCCGCCGAAGTCAATCTGCATCGCCAGCAGGTCGGATTGTGGAGAGCCCGGTGGCAGGAGTCGATGCCCGCTCTGCAGGCGATCGCACAAGTCGGCAAGTCACTCAGCGAATTGCGACGTGCGGTCGAAGACGTGCTGAGCGATGCGCCGCGACCGGGATCACCAGGCACTTTCACACCGCAGCAGGTCATCGCCATCATTAGTCTGGCGTGTGAAGAACCCAGATTGTCCGGCCGCCCGATCACACACTGGACCGGAGCGGAACTGGCTGATGAAGCGCAGCAGCGGAGGATCGTGAAGTCCATCTCGACTTCCCAGGTCAATCGCTTTCTGAGGGAGGCGAAACTGCAGCCTCACCGCAGCCGGTATTGGATTACGACGACTGAAAAAGACCAGACGGTGTTTGAGGCTCAGGTAGACATTGTCTGTCAGACCTGTCTTGCTGCTCCGGAACTTGCTGCCACAGAAGGCACACACACGGTCTGTGTGGACGAGATGACCAGCATCCAGGCACTGGAACGAATTCAGATCACGATCCCGATGAAGCCCGGCCAGCCTGAGCGGATCGAGTTCGAATATAAACGGCATGGGACCACCTGTCTGATCTGCAACTGGGATGTCGTCGAGGGACAAGTCATCTCACCCACGCTGGGTCCCACGCGCACGGAGGTCGATTTCTGCTGGCATATTCATGACACGGTCAACACTGACCCGGACGCCCAATGGGTTTTCATCGTAGACAACTTGAACACCCACATCAGCGCAGGCCTGGTTCGCTATGTGGCGATGCTGGAAGGGATCCCGCGGAGTGAACTGGGCAGGAAAGGCCACAGTGGGATCCTGAAGTCGATGGCGACCCGTCGTGAGTTTCTTTCGCAGGCCGGGCACCGGATTCGGTTTGTCTATCTGCCGAAGCATAGTTCGTGGTTGAACCAGATCGAATCCATCTTCGGCATCATCAATCGCAAGGCGCTGCGTCGCGGGAGCTTCACCTCGGTCGCCGAACTGCAGACGCGCATCCTCGACTTCATCGACTATCTGAACCGGACGATGGCGAAGCCATTCAACTGGACTTACACGGGTCGTCCCCTCGCATCGAAGTCCGACGATCGCCCGCGAACCTGGAAAGAGAAATGGACCGCCCGCCGAAACCTGCTGAAAACCCAAGTGAGCAGTCAATTGTGATTTGTCGGACTAGCAGGCCCCCCGACAGGCTTGGCCGAATCGAGTTCACAAAAGTTACGGACTGGTCGTTCACCTCAGATTGCTCCCCACCTCTGCTCACACAGACGCAGTTACCACTGTCGGTTACAGGGCGGTAACGACACCCTGATCGGGACTTCCACCCGACAAATCAATCGCCTTCACAGGCGCACTAGCCCCTGGCGTCAGCCAGGGGTCGGGCCGATACGATGATTCTGAAAGCCCCGGAGGGCGACAGCAATCATGCTGAGCTCTTGCTGTCGCCCCTCCGGGGCTTTGTCCCTCTGGTTGCATTCCTTTTCCCCTGGCTGACGCCCAATGGCCCCAGAGTTGTGATCTCGCGAAGCAGGATAGTCGCCTTTCGCTCCGCGAAAGTGTGCGTTCTTTCGCGGAGCGAAAGACGACTATCCACAACTCTGGGGCCATTGGGCTGACGCCAGGGGCTATGTGCTGTCGCCGCTCCGCGGCTGAAAATCGGGACTTATTGGTTCCCGATTTCCTGCCGTTTCCACAACGCTATTTCAATTGTCTCTGGGCCTGCGCGACGATGTTGACGCCCGTCAACTCGCTCCACGCGGCGAGTAGCTGCTTTGTCACCGGGCCAACCTGCCCGTTGCCGACTTCCACGCCGTTGAATTTCGTGGCCGGCATGATGCAGTACGGCGTGCTCGTAAAAAACACCTCGTCGGCCGTGTAGAGGTCGTACATTCGCAGTCGCGTTTCCCTCGTGGGAATGCCGAGCTTCCTGCCAAGGTCGAGGACCGTTTGGCGACTGACTCCGGCAAGACAATTCTCCGGCGTCGGAGTGAGCAGCTCGCCATCGATCACGGCGAAAATATTCCCGCCCTTGTTTTCAGAGACGTACCCGTCGACGTCGAGGATGACGACCTGCGCCTCAGGATCGACCAGCCGCGCTTCCTGATCCGCGATCGTGTACGACAGCCGGCTTCGATTCTTAACTCGAGCGTCGAGCGACTGCGCGGTGACCGCACGGCTCATCGCGGTCACCGCGTGGCAGCCTTCGGTGTAGTACTTCGCCCAGCCGCGAAGATCGAGATGATCAGTGAAAATCATGATCGTCGCCGGATTGGCCTGCGACGGGCTCGGGCCATGCTTGAGCAGACCTCGCGAAATGTTATGCACGATCCAGCAGTCATCGTCCTCAGGCATGAGTGACCGGTTTGCGTCGAGCGTGCTGAGAGTGATCTCGGTGATCTCGGCCGGCGAGTGTCCAGGATCAATCCTCGCCACTTTCAACGATCGATAAAGCCGCTTAATGTGGTCGTCGAGCCGGAACGGCTCATGACGAAACGTGCGGGTCGACTCGGTGATGCTGTCTCCCAGCATGACCGCGCTGTCGAAGATCGAAATCTTCGCGTCCGCTTCGGGAACAAGTTCGCCGGAAATGTAGACCTGTCGGACTGAGTCGTTTGAAGTCACCGATTGTCCTCAGGAAGGCTGTTGTCGCGGCATCAGCTTGCTCGCCACGCACCCGGTGGCAATGTTGACAAGGACTGCCAGCGGGGCGATCCACTGAAAGCTGATCGGGTCAGGGCAATTGATCGAAACATCGCCACCGGATTCTTTGAACATGGACAGGAGCCTCACGCCGGCTCTCATCGCTTCCAGGCTCAAGTCCTGCTCCAGGTCCAGGAACAGTCGCCCGAGAATTGCGACCAGCAGGAGCGGCCCGCTGAACGCGACCAGGGCAGCCGTCAGCGTTCCGAAAAACGCTCCCACCCACACGCCTCGCGGACTGGCGTACGGAACAAACAGAGCGAAGAAAAACAGACAGAAGATTGGTGTCGTCAGCAGGTTGGATGTCTTTCCGGTGACTTCGGTGATGTTTCCCGGAATGAGTCCCATGAAGGAACTGATACCGACCACAAAGGCTCCGATACCGAACGCCAGCCAGCGGGCCATGCGAATGTGCTCGGCCTCCGACTTCGGTGCGTGCCCGTGCCGGTCCATCACGTCGGACATGACGACGGCCGTAATCGAGTTCACGCCGGAATCGATGCTCGACATCGCCGCCGCAAACATGGCAGCCACGACGAGCCCGGATACACCCGGTGGCAGGTGGAACGCGATGAAGTGAGGGAAGACTTTGTCTGCGTTGTCTTTCAGAAGGATCGTTGCTGGAAGCTGTTCGGGATGAGCCGAAAAGTAACCCAGCAGCGCGAACCCGACGCAGCCCAGCGTCAGTGAGACAACGACCGAAACGCAAAGCTGCGTCCCCAGAGCTCGCCGTGCCGCGCTGGCATCTTTTGTCGCCATGAACCGCTGCACCGACGTCTGATCGCCGGCCGACGTGCAGACGTACCAGATCAGGACACTGACCAGAGTACCCACGACGGTGACTCGGGTTGAGGGATCGGAACTGAAAAACGGCTGCGTGTCCCACGTCGGATTCCACTTCGTCGGGAACCAGCCGAATCCGCCCAGGTCGTACGAGATCACTCCCAGAACCAGCAGAGCTCCGCCGAACAACAGAACCGTCTGAATGAAGTCGGTAATGACGACCGCCTTCAATCCGCCCAGCGACGTGTAGATCACTGCGACGAAGCCGGTCACGATGGCGATTATGGGGATCTTCTCTTCCCCGACGCCGAGCATGATCGTCAGCGCTTTGGCCGTGAGGAAAATCAGCAGCGCCATCCAGACAAGCCGCAGGACAATAAACATTCCCGCACCCAGCATCCGTACGCTCAGTCCAAGCTTCTCTTCAAGCAGCTCGTACACGCTGGTCACTTTCTGTTTCATGTAAAGAGGCAGAACAAAGTAGCCAACGATCGCAAAGACGACCGGCAACATCAGCAGGCTCATCATGAAGACCGGGCCCTTGCCAAGAGCCTCGCCCGGCATGGACAGATAAGAGATCGTGCTGAGCAGTGTGGCGAACAGCGAGACGCCGACGAGAATCGGATTCATGCTGCCCGAGCCGACAAAGTATTCCTGCGTCGATTTCTGGCTCCGGCCGTAGTACCAGCCCAGGCCAATCGTGCCGCACCCGTAAACCGCGATGATCAACCAGTCGATCACTCGCAGGCCGGCACTTTGTTCCGCCTGGCTGGCCGCTGGCAGAGGCGCGACTTCCGCCGCTCGCGCGGGCGCCTCGTCTTCGGCGAACGCGGCAGCAGTCAGAATCAGAAATAACAGACTCGCAGCGGGAAAGATGCGTCTCATGCGGATGTTGTCTCACAGCGAGGGATCGATCAGTCGCAGCTTATTCGACGAGCATTCCCACCGAAATCCGACGGCACAAATGAAGCGGAAGTGTCCTCGTTGTTCAAAGTGCCCTCTCACTGGCGCTTCGGGCGACAGCCTCGCCCCGCGGCTCAGACGAGCCCTGCGATCGGCTCACCGTGATAGATATTGTGAGGCCGGTCGACTTCGTCTTTCCACGTGGCCGACGCGGGAATTCCCAGCGCGTTGTAGATCGAAGCCGCCATATTCTCCGGCTTCTGAGGATCGGACGCGGGGTAGGCTCCGTCTTTATCCGACGAGCCGATCACGTTGCCGCCTTTGACTCCACCGCCGGCGAAGAACAGCGTCTGCACCGCGCCCCAGTGATCGCGGCCTGGCTCTTTGTAGCTGTCTGCCAGGAGGGAGAGTTTTGGAGTCCGGCCAAACTCACCGCCCATCACGATCATCGTTGAGTCCAGCAGTCCGCTCTGACTGAGATCGTCGAGCAGCGCAGAAATCGCGCGGTCGGTCGGCGGGAGAAGTTTGTCGCGCAGCCGCCAGAAGGCGTCTCCATGAGTGTCCCAGCCTTCGTTGTTGCCGAGGTTTACCTGGATCATGTTCACGCCGGACTCAACCATGCGATAAGCCATCAGCAGTGACCAGCCGAAGCTGTTCTTTCCGTACCGTTCCTGGGTTTTCGCGTCGGCCGTCGTGACGTCGATGGCTCGGCGAATTCGGTCGCTGGCTAAAAGGGAGATTGCGGACTCACGATGCAGGTCGTACCGCTCGCCCTCGGCCGATCGTTCAAGAGCGGTGCGTTGAGAGTCGATCGTGCCGAGCAGATTGAGCCGTCGGTCAAAGCGGTTTGACGTGAGCTCACCAGGCAGCTTGAGGCTCGGTGCCTGAAACAGCGTCGGCGAATCCGACGTGGGAGTTTTCATCGGCTGCTGGTGGAACGAGTACTCGGGGTACGCACCTCGCCAGAACGGATCGCCGTAATGAGTCGCCTCGATGATGAATGGGTCGCGGTGACTTCCCATCTGACCGCCAAACGCTCCGGGGATCACTCCGCCGGACCAGTGCACCAGCCGCTCGGGCAGCATGACGGCCGGTGGCAGGTTGTTTCGAGGTGGCACGGCGTCACCGACAATCGACGCAATCCCTGGCCAGTCTGTCGGACGCGGCTTGCGGTCGCCTTTGAAAATCGGCGCGATCGAGTGGCCCGTCAGCATGAAGTAGTGGCCGAGCGTGTGACCGTTCGTTGGGTGAGTCAGCGATCGAACCAGCGACCAGTGCTCACTCCGTTGAGCCAGCATCGGCAGATGCTCGCAGATGTCGATGCCCGGCGTGCTGGTGGCGATCGGATTGAACTCGCCGCGAATCGTGTCGGGCGCGTCGGGTTTCAAATCGAAGCTGTCCTGCTGAGCAAGTCCGCCGGACAAAAAGATGTAGATACAGGACTTCGCCGTGCCGCCATTCGCAGTCGTCGTGCCCGGAGCGGCATTCGCCTCGCGCAGCCCGCTCAGATGGTTCATCCCGAGGCCGAGCATCCCCACCGCCCCCGCCTGAACGGCAGTGCGACGGTTGACAGTTGAGTGTTGCCAGGGAAAACGCGGCATGACGGAACTCCCGAAGAATCTGACGGCTGGCCGAGATCACTCCATAAGAATAGTCGGCGGTGAGTGTGTAAAGCGGAAATCGCAATCGCGGGATGTTGTGATGAGATCCTTCCGTCGTCAAGCAGGCGCGCGGTGCCCGCATTTCGTACGACGGACATCCTGTCCGTCGCAAGCGGCCCACCGACGGACAGGATGTCCGTCGTACATTTCGTTGCGGCTACGTGGCTCTGGGATTTGTCCCGAAACAACTCACCCTGATCCTGCCGCCCCAAACCACGCGAGGAGATCCGCCGCTTCCTGAGCTGTCAGGTCACTGAGAATCCCCTCAGGCATCAGTGAAAGAGGGCTCTTTTTCATTTCGTCGATTTCGGTTTTCGCCACGCGAACCGTCTTTCGTTCGGCGGTTTTCAGCACGACCTCATCGTCCGTCTGACTGAGGATCAATCCGCTGTGAACCTGCCCTTTGTCGGTGATGACAACCCACATGGCAAACTTCTCATCGACCTTCAACGACGGCTTCAGAATGTGCTGCAGCATCTCCTCGGGCTTCGTGTACTTCTTGCGAATTTCGGTGAGCGTCGGCCCGGTCGACTTTGCGGCATCGTTCAGGTCATGGCAGTTCCGGCAGCGGGCGCCGTCGCTGTAGAAGATGAGCTTGCCGCGCCCGGGATTTCGTTCAGGCTGGTCGGCAGCGCGAATTTCAGATTCGGAAACGCCGGCCGGATTTCGTAAGGAGCCGGCGGAGTCGGCGTCCCTTGGAGCTTTGACGTCGTCCACGCGGGGCGAGGTCCGTCTGCGGCGTGTGTGAGTCCCACCAGGGAAACGGCCAGTCCGATCAGCGACAACCGCAGGAAGCCGGGTTGAGTCATCGTGAGTTCCTGATTCAATCGTGTTTGCACGAAAAGTGTTTACTCGAAAACAGAATCGTCCAGGACCAGTCGAAAGATCGTTCCTTCGTAACCGATCACGAAGAGTTCGCCGTCGTTGTCGATGCCAAAGGAGCACGGCTTTTCGGGACACCTGCCAATCTGCCGGACCTTGCCGAGCTTTCGGTCCTTCTGAGTCATCGCCCAGATTCGCTTCGACTCAAAGTCCGCAAAGAGGAAGGCTCCGTAGTACGACGAATCTTTTTTCGCACGGTACACGTAACCGGCCGTGACCGAGACTCCCTCTTTGCGGCGGTACGACAACACGGGCGGAATGTACGTTTCCCCTTCGCGGCGGAAGCGGTCGGAGAAATTCTCGAACCCTTCAAAAACGTTCCAGCCGTGGTTCTCGCCGTTCCTCACGATGCGCACATTTTCAAAGAGGTTCTGGCCGATGTCTCCCACCCAGAGATCGCCGGTTTCGGTATCCCAGCTGAACCGCCAGGGCATCCGTAACCCGTACGCGTAGATTTCCTCACGCGCGTTGGCCAGGGGCGACGGCAGTTTGCCTCCGTCGAATTTTCGAAACGGATTGTCGGGCGGAATCCCGTAGGCGCGGTCTCCTTGAGTTTTGTCGACGTCGATCCTCAGGATCTTTCCGGTCAGCACGCTGAGATCCTGACCGTGTCCTTCCGGGTCTTCCTGAGGTCCGGCATCACCTGCCCCGATGTAGAGGTAACCGTCCGGACCAAACGCCAGCATGCCTCCCCAGTGAAGGTCGGTGTCCTGAGGAATCTGCAGCAGCCGCTTCGACTTGCCGCCGGCGTCTTTCTTAAAGTCCGCCGTCGCCCGCCGCTCGGCGATGATCGGCGAGAAGTGGCTGCCCTGGTTTCGCACGTGAAAATTCACGTAGTACCTGCGGTTCTTTTTGTAGTCGGGATGAAACGCCAGGCAGAGCACTCCCTCAAACTGCCCGGTCGACGCCTCGTCGCTGAGGTCCAGGAACAGCTCCTTTTTATCCGTGCTGAAATCGCCTTCACCCTTCGTCAGGCGGAAGATCTTTCGAGTCTTCTGCTCAACGATGAAGTACTCGCGAGCCGAAGTCGGGCTGGCGATGAGGCAGACGGGATGGTCAAACTTCATCGCCTCTGAATGAAGCGGTTCCAGCCGAGCCGGCTTTTTCACCATCGCTATTTCATCCGGCATGCCCGGCCAGCGAGTCGTGCCGGCCTTCTGCCTGAGGCTGCCGAGGTACGCGATCAGATCGGCAAACTGGTCCGCCTTGACGGTCTTGAAAATGCCAGCCGGCATCAACGATGTCGTGCCCGGTTTTTCAATTTCAACATCGCTGAGGGAAATGCGAATGACCTTCCCCTCACCGTCAAAAACCTGAATCTCTTTTTTGTCGCGCGCGTGCAGGACGCCGCTGATCGTCTTGCCGGCCGTGGTCACAACCGTCGTCGTCGTGTGGTCCGGGTGCAGCCTGGCACTCGGATCGAGCACGGATTCGATGAGCTGCTCCTGCGTGAATTTGTCGCCGATCGTCCCGAGTTTCGGCCCGGCTTTCTTCTCCATCCCGGCGAGAATGTGGCAGTTCGCACAGGCGGCTTCTTTCGATTTGAAAACCGCTTCCCCGCGTTTCACATCACCGCCCTTGACGGCAGCGGCCTTGTATCGGGCGAGGATTTCCTTGTCCGCTTCCTGCGAGAAAAGCAGACCATTCGACGCAATGATCAAAACGGCCAGACAGATCAGGAACGCGCATCCAGGTTTCATCAAAGTCCCTCTGGTGAGAATCAGGCTGGCATCCGGCCGACCGGACCGGCCCGCTGGAAACGCTCGACTGTGAGGCGGGTAAATATAGACAGCCCGACGTTGTCCCGCATGGAAACCGAACCTCAAAGCATCAGAACGAAATGCTTCAGCCTGTTGCCCACGATGACTCGGGTTACCTTGACGACCCCATGCAGATTTGTGAACCGGACCGTTAAGCGAAACGATTCGGCGCGTGGACTGTCATTCTGAATCTGTGAATGAAGAGTCGACCTGGCAATCCGGTAACGATTGCCGCAGTTGTTTGACGCCGTTCCGGGACAGACCCGCGCCCGCAACGTTCAGTGACCGGAGTTGCGACAGGCGTTTCACATCAACAATGCAGTCGTCCGTGACACGCCGCGCTCCTGTCAGGTTGAGCGACTTCAATCCGGATATTTGGCCGAGCGACCTGACGCCGGCATTCGTGACGATGACTCCACCGAATCCCTCGGAGTATCTCACGTTGAGCCACTCCAGCTTCTTCACGGCTGGCAGATGAGCCAGCCCGTTATCATCGACGGCCAGAATACTGAGGTCGACTTCTCGCAATTCCGGGAAATGGGCGAGAAGCTTCAGTCCGTCGTTCTTCACAGAATTGCCGGCAATGTCCAGCCGCTCGAGCTTTGAAAGAGCCGTCAACTTCTCCAGGCCCGCGTCAGACACTTTGTTTTTTTCGAACGCGGTCTTCTTGAGGCTCAGCCCGCGCAGCGCGGACATTTTTGCAAGCACCTCACAGGAGGAATCGGCGATGCCGTCGCAGCTTTCCAGGTCGAGCGCCTGCAGGTTGGGAAGTTTGATCAGCTCGGACAGTGACTCATTCGAGATGTCCGTGCTCGCCGCGGCGAGGAAGACGAGCGACGGGCACTCAGCGATCGCCGTGAAGCTGCCTTTGTCGACGTCGCGGCAAACGCTCACGTCGAGGCCGATCAGCGTTTTCATCTTCGCCAGCTGCCGCAGCCCGGCTGCGCGAATCTTCGTGCCGGCAGCGCTGACAAAAATCGGCAGCACGTTTTTCTGAAGCAGCATTTCGACTTCCGGCAGCAGCTCACCGTCGTCCGTCAGGCACGCGTTGTCGAGCAGAACGATCGGCAGAAAGCCGTTCTGCGTGCTCGGGATGACGAACTGAAAAAGCCGGCTCGGCCAGTTTGCTTCGTCTTCAAGCGACAGCAGTCGCACTTTGCCGCCGTGTAGCGAGAAGTCAGCCAGTTCCAGCTCACCAGTAGGAAACGGCGGACGGCTCGGGACGCCAGAGCGGCGAATGTCGTACGCCCACAGCGTGTTCTTCTCGCGCAGAAACAATTTTCCGTCGGAGATCACCGGGTGCGACCAGCTATCGCCGCCGGACGAGGGCGTCTTGAAAGTCGCGCTCAGTCGAAACTCATCGGGCGTCGCTTCGATGACAGCGACGACTCCGTCCTGATATCGAAAGACGAGTTGACCGCCCGCCGACACGACGCTCGCCGATCCGGTGCCGGGACCTCGCCGCTTCCACGGAATTTTTCCCGTCGCCAGTTCGAGGCACGTCGGCAGGCCGTTGTTGCTGCCGTGCCCGCCGTAAACGTGATCGCCGATCAGCACGCAGCCGCCGTGGTGATTCTGAAAGCGGTCGCCCTTCAACCGGTAAACTTCGGTCGCTTTGACGCCGGTGCCTTCCTGTGAGTCCTTCTCGATCCGCAGCAGCACGGCCCCGGCGTGATAGCCGTTCGCGCAGAATACGAGGTCTCCTTTGACGATCGGTGTCGGGATATTGGCCGTACTGTTTGAGATGTCGTCGTAGCTCCACAGAAACTTTCCCGAGTCCGCATCGATCCCGACGAGGCCTCGACCAGTGAGCTGCACGATCTGCCGAACTCCCGCCGCCGTCGTGATGTTGAGCGACGAAAACGCGGCACCGTCGCGGCCGAGCCCGCCCATCTTCGGGAAAGGAGACTTCCAGATCGTCTCACCGGTCTTCCGGTCCAGCGCGACGATCATCGCGTCCGCTCCGCCGGGAGTGACGAGCAGCCGATCGCCGTCGATCAGCGGCGACTCACCATACCCTCGCCCGGACATCAACCGCCCGCCGAAATCCTTGAGGTAACTTCGCTCCCACAAAATTTCCCCATCGGTCAGTCGCAGGCAGACGAGTTCTCCGTCCGGGTCAACAGCGTAAACGCGGTCGTCGTGGATCGTCGGAGTCGACATCACATTGCGCGACGTCTCGCCGATGTCGGTTTCCCAGTTCTTTTTGCCGGTGTTCGAATTGAGGGCAAAGCAGACAACCTTGCCGTCGACTCGCCCGGTCGTGATGAGGACGCCGCCGCTCGTGACGACGCTGGAATATCCCTCGCCAGTTCCAGTTGCCTGCCAGGCCAGCTTCGGTGCATCGGTTTGCCACGACGTCGCAATTTCGGTCTCGCGCGAGACTCCCGTGCCATCCGGCCCACGCCACCTCGGCCAGTCTTCGGCGAAAGCAAGAAACGTGACGGTGAGTAAACCTGCGGCGACGAGAATTCTGAGGCGCGACATGTCCTGGTCCTGAGTCACTCGTGAAGTGCGGGTCTCGGAATTTGAACAGAAGGAACAAAGGAAACGAAGACTGCGCGTTACTTTGTTTCCTTTGTTCCTTCTGTTTAAAAGCGAGCATCCCTGGCGGCGTGATTCCTGTTACGCCAGCAGTCCCTCGACCACTCGCCCCTTCGCGATCGGCAGCGGCTGGCCCTGCCGGTTCTGAATGTGCGTGGTCGGGTCGAGGCCCATCAGGTGGTACATCGTTGCGGCGATGTCCCACGGGGCGACGTCCCGGTCGACCGGGTAGGACGCCGTTCGATTCGAGGCTCCATAAACCTCGCCGCGACGGATGCCACCTCCGGCCATGACGATGGAGTAGCAGTCGGGCCAGTGGTCCCGGCCGGCTTTCTCATTGATCTTCGCCGTGCGACCGAACTCGCCCAGACACACGACCAGCGTTTCGTCGAGCAGACTTCGCTCGTCCAGGTCCTGGAGGAACGCGGCGAGGCTCTGGTCGAACGGTGGCAACATTTTTCGAAGTCGCCCGTAATTGTCAGCGTGAGTGTCCCACTCGTCGGCGTTCAGCTTCGCCCAGTTGACCGTAATGAGCGGCACGCGAGCCTCGACCAGCCGCCGGGCCAGCAGCAGCGACTGCCCGAACTTTGTGCGGCCGTACCCGTCGCGAAGGCTCACTTTCTCATCGTCGAGCCGGAAGGCTCGTCGCGTCTGTTCTGAACCGAGCAGCCCGAACGCTCTCCGGTAAAGCTCACTCAGCCCGTCCGCGTGAATTCCCCTCGACGGCTGCCGTTCGTCGAACGTCGTGACGAGCTTTTTTCGAGCCTCGTAACGGAAATCGGTGAGGCCCGCCTGAGGAGCAACTCCGGAAACCGAAAAGTCCGCCGACGAAGGATCCTCGCCAATCCGAAACGCGTCGTAGCCTGGTCCGAGGAAGCCCGCGTTCTGACCGGCGAGTGGCGGTCTCGCCCCCTGGTGCATGACCGGGCCGAGTACCACAAAGTCGGGCACGGGCCGGCTGGTCGGCGCGAGCTTCGTCCGGATCGCACCGTAAGTCGGAAAGTCGTCCGGCCGAGCCACCGTATTCGTCCCCGGCAGCGGATGCGGGTAACCGGTCAGCGCAGTGTAGGCCGCCGTGCCATGTTCAAAATCTTTGTGCGTCACCGAGCGGACAATCGAAAACCGCTCGGCCTGCCTCGAAAGATGCGGCAACTGGTCGGTGAGCTGCGTGCCGGTCACGCTCGTCGAAATCGGAGCAAACTCGCTTCGCACAACCGAAGGCGCCTCGGGTTTTGGATCCCACAAATCCTGCTGACCCGGTCCTCCCCATAAAAAGATGACCACGCAGGATTTTGCCTTGCCAAAGCCAGGCAGCCCGGACGAATTCGACTTGCCCTCCGACGCAAAGAGTTGCGGTAGATAGAGCCCGAACGGAGACGCCGCACCGACCTCAAGCAGCCGTCGCCGAGTGAAGCTTCGAAAGGCAAGATCAGACGTGTTTGGGCGAAGATTAGTCATGCCGACGGGGGAAGGATGGCCTCAGTGTAGCGAGTAAATTGAGTGCACTCAGACATCGGCCATCGCCAGAAATGACATCCAAATGGAAAATGCTTCGGAAACAAGCAGCAACAAGAAGGCGCCTGCAATACATGCTTTGTTGAGGCGGCAAAGACTACTCAAGAGAGCGTAATAAACTGACAACAGAATGAATGCTGAGATGAATCCGGTCCCCGAGAAAAACACAAACAGATTTCCGTCATCGTGCGGCCAACTCGGGGGCCAACCATGACGATACACGCGCCGAGATAGATTCCGGCCATGCTCAAACCGAAAATATCCAAACCACGCACGGACCTAGGTAACACTGGCGTGAGTTCGGCAGTTCCATTCTCTTTGGCACCCATCACACTGCATCCTCGGGAGTTAGGTGCTAAAATAGCGCGTGAATCGGCTCGCCGTGGTAGATGTGGTGAGGCCGGTTGAGTTCGTCTTTCCACGCCGCCGTATCGGGCAGGCCCAGCGAGCTGTAAATCGTTGCGGCCATGTTTTCCGGGCGGGCGAGCTGGGTGGCCGGGTAGGCTCCGATGTCGTCCGAGCTGCCGACGACTGTGCCGCCGCGAACTCCGCCGCCGGCGAAGAAGACGCTTTGCACGGCTCCCCAGTGATCGCGGCCTGGCAGCTTTGTGTTGATTCTCGGGGTCCGGCCCATTTCGCCGCACATCACGATCAGCGTTTCGTCGAGCAGACCGGATTCGTCCAGGTCGTCGAGCAGCGCGGACAGGCCGCGATCGGTCGGCGGCAGGAGGCAGTCTTTGAGCAGTGGGAAATTGTTGTCGTGCGTGTCCCAGGACTCGTTGTTGCCGAGGTTGACCTGGACCAGATTCACGCCGGACTCGACCAGCCGCTTCGCCATCAACAGCGACCAGCCGAACGCGTTCTTGCCGTAACGCTCCTGAATTTTTTCGTCCGCGTTCGTCACGTCGAACGCCTGCTTGACTTTCTCGTCCGTCAAGAGTGAGACCGCGTTCTGTCGAGATCGACTGAAGCTTTGCGTTGAGGCGAACCGGTCCAAGTCTCGTCGCTGATCCTCAATCGTCTTCAGCAGAGAGCCTCTCGCGCCAAGCCGAGGTTGGGTCAGCCCTTCCGGCAGGCTCAGATTCGGCGATTCAAAGACGAGCTTTTCATTCCGCTCACGGCCGCGCGTGAAGTGGAATTCGTAATCGGGATACGCTCCGTAGGAATTCCCATTAAACGGCGACGCATCCAGGAACCAGGGGTCGCGGCGGGCTCCCATCTGACCGCCGAACTGACCAGGAATGACTCGACCCGTGCGATGAATCAGCCGCTCGGGAAGCGCGATCGCCGGCGGCAGATTGTTGGCGCGCGGCTTCGTCTGGTCGCCAACGATCGAAGCGATCGACGGCCAGTCTTCGGGCATCGGCTTCGACCCGTTGAAAGTCGGCGGCAGTTTCGTCCGCCCCGACATCATCATCATGTGGCCCTGCGAGTGCTCGTTGTTCGGCATGGTCAGCGAGCGGAGCACGGCCCACTTTTCACTTCGCTGAGCGAGCAGCGGCAGATGCTCGCAAATTTCCAGGCCCGGCGTCTGAGTCGCGATCGGCGAGAACTCACCGCGGATCGAATCGGGTGCCTCCGGTTTTGGATCGAAGCTGTCGTGCTGAGTTAATCCTCCGGACAGGAAGATGAACACGACAGACTTCGCCCGTCCAGGACCGATCGATGCTGCTTCGGCAGCGTGTCCGGTCAAATCCGCGAGGTGGTTCATCCCGAGGCCGAGAATTCCCACGGATCCCGCCTGCAATGCTGTGCGGCGGGTGAAGGTCGGATGCGTCGATTGAGGAATTTCGGCCATCGAGACTTTCCATCGAGGTTGAACGACACCTCAACTTATCGGTCGACTGCGGTCGCGGCAACACACAGGTTCTTATGGTCGTCTTGTGCCGGAACGCTCGGTGTGATTTGAATGGCGACGCCAGTTCCACCACATACAGATTTGTCATTAGTTATTTGTCAATTGTCATTAGTCATTGCCGATACCCTCGCTGTATCCAATGAGAAATGAGAAATGACTAATGACAAATAACTAATCACAAATCGTCGAGTCGCTCGGCGGCTCGCTGCCCGGCCAGCGGATTCAATGAACATCGACGAGCCGCTAATTCTTCTTCGTGCCTCGCAGCCAATCGGCGATCCACAACTGGCTGCTCTCGTCTTCCGAGCGGGTGGACGTCCACATCAGCTTTGTGCCGTCCGGACTGAAGACCGGCAGGACGTCGTGCGAATCGTCGAACGTGACCTGTGTGACCTTGCCGCCTTCGAGTATGCCGTCCTTCTTCTTCAAGTCGAGCGTCCACAATTGAAACTTCGCGTCGCGGGGACCGCGCGAGTAGTCGGCTCCCGACCACACGAGGTAGTCGCCGCTCGGATGGAAGTACGGGCACCAGTTGACCTGCTTCAGATTATTGGTCAGCTGAACCTCGGTCTTGCCGTCGGCGGAAATCGCAAACAACTGCAGCATGTGCTCTTCCTGGCGGTCGCTGCGGAAGATCACCCACTTGTTGTCCGGCGAGAAAAACGGGCCGCCGTCGTAGCCGTCGACGTTGGTCAGCTGGCGAACGTTCTTTCCGTCGGCATCCATGATGTAGAGGTCCGGGTCGCCGTCTCGATCGGACGTGAACACGATCTGCTTGCCGTCTGACGAGTAACTTCCTTCGGCGTCGTATCCGGGCGTGTCCGTCAGCTTCGTCATGCCGGTGCCGTCGAGGTTCACACGGTAAATATCCATGTGCTTGTCGAAGTCCCACATGTAGCGGCGTCGGCCACCCTCTGCGGCAAGTTTTCGGGCGGCGAGTTCCGTCTCGGCGATGTTGGGATCGGTATGGCTGGAGGCAAACAGGATCTGCTTACCGTCGATCGTAAAGTAGCTGCACGTCGTACGGCCTCGCCCCGTGCTGACTCTCACGGGAGTCTTCGAGTCCAGAGGCTGCGTGTAGATCTGATAAAACGGATAGCCGACCGGGTAGGCCTGATAGACGACGGATTTTCCATCGGGAGAAAAGTATCCCTCACCGGCACGCGGTAGCCCGACGGTGACCTGCCGAAGGTTGGAAATGTGCTTCGCTTCCTGCGCGGCCGCGTCGCTGTCGTCAGATTTTTCGGGCGAGGGTTTTTCGTCGGCTCCGGCCGCAAGCGACAGAGTCAGCAGCAGACAGGCACTCAGAGGCAGAGTCCTCATATCAATCTCCGTTGGATCAGGTATCACTGTGATTGTGGGCAGGCGACGTTGACAGTCCGTTGGAAAATGTCGCGGTACGGCGCAAGCCGTCCCGACTGGATACCTTTCCGCATGCAAGATCGGGCAGCTTGCGCCGCTCCGCTACCTGCGACTGGCTTTTCAACGGGCTGTTGACTCAAACTGAGCCGAAGTCAAACAACTGTTGAATCGATCGACAAGTCAGTTGGTGGCGGAGCCCACTCAAACGAACAGACATGCAAACAAAAAACAGCCTGCCGGGTTGGCAGGCTGTGTGGAATTGCGGATCGCCTTTCGGATCAGGCCTTGCCGTCCGAATCGGCAGCAGGTTTCTTGCCTCCGCCCTGAGCGATCGGGTTGCCATCACGGTCGAGCACCTTGTAGCCACCGATCGATCTGAAGTAGAGAGTCAGTATCAGGAATCCAATGGCCATTCCTGTTGGGATCATCGCGGTTTTTGTCAGGGCTTTTCGGCCCCCGGTATTGAATGCGGTCGTGACCGATTTCCCGTCGGCATTGAAGTTCTCTTCGATTGCCTTCTTGCGGCTTGCTTTTCCGGCCTCGTCCAGATCCTTCATCTTGTCGACAACGGCAAGTGCAGCCGCCAGCTTCTTTGCGACTTCCTTCTCCTTCTTTTCCTGATCGTCAATCTTCTGTGCCTTGAATCCCTCCATGGCTGCCTGCTGGAGACCCGGATCAAGTTTAGGATAAGTGACGATTGGAACGACAACGATTTTGAGTGTTTCTTCGCCACCTTCATAGCGGTCAAACACGGCTTTGTTATCGGCCTTCAGTGCTTCACAGGTTGCTTCGCTCTGCTGGGCTCCAATCATGGCCCCGCCGAAGAAACCAACAGTGATCATGCCGGAAGCTCCCAGAGCACCCATGGCCACAGCTCCGCTCCGCGGGTAACGCTCACCGGCGACAGCCAGCATCGTCGGCCATAGGAAAGCCTTGCCGAAGCTGTAGAGTGTCGCCGCGGCGAAGATCACGGCGACACTGGTGATCTCTGTTCCGAGCCAGAGCAGGCCGAGGACGGCAAGCACCGAGCTCACCAGCAGGAGGCCGATCGGATTGATTTTGTGAACGATCGGCCCGGCAAAGAACCGCAGCACAAACATCAGCATCGACGTGTAGATCAGAACGGTCACCGAGTTGTCGACGAGGTTTTCCATCAATCGCGTCTGCCACGAATCGACTCCGAGTTCCATGTACCCGATCAGGCCGTGCAGCACGATCAGCACCAGAAAGGGAACCGACGCGAAGCAGCTGAAGAGAACTCCGAAGGACTGTTTGCCACTGGCGGAAACGGTCTCCGGGAATTTCAGTCCGGCGACAAGGGCGGTCAGCAGGACGAGAACGATCGAGTAGGCACACAAAGCGTAGTGCCACGGGATCTCCAGAACCCAGGCGGTTTCGTTCTGGAATCCGGCCGCGAGAAGACCACCAAGAATCATCCCACCCGGCCAGCCAGCGTGCAGAATATTGAGGTAGTGAGTCTGGTTTTCCGGATAGAGCTGCCCGACAAGCGGGTTGATGACGGCCTCATAAAGACCGGCACAGATCGAGAAGATAAACACACTGTAGTACAGCAGGCTCTGCACTCTTGATGTGGCATTGGCCGCGTCCGATTCCACCCAGCCGTCGTACAGGCCAGGAGCGGCGAACAGCATTCCGGCACTCACAAAGTGCAGGACAATCGCCAGCAGCAGCAGTTTCTTGTAGCCAAACATCTCGACCAGAACGCCGCCGATCAGGATCACGAATCCAAAGCCGAGAAATCCGGCTCCCATGATTCCCCCGAAGTCGCCAGGTCCGATGCCCATCTTGGCCCAGGCGGGACCGGCTGCTCCACGGGTTGCGAAACCGACGCCAGCGGCCACAAGGGTCAGAAAGCTGGCAATCAGAAGCTTGCCGCGGTTAACCTGGTTTTCCATCGAGATCTCCAAACGCGTTTTCGGGATGATTCGTGAGAGGCTCGCAACAGTGACTGGGCATGAGCCTGAATTCGGACACGGAAATCGTTTTGCCAGCGTGGCAAAAACGAGCCGGGGATCGTACCGGGGCTTGCAAAGCAATTCCAATCAGTCAGTTAGGGCTCCCCCGCTGTCGGTCAGGCTCCGCCTGACGGAGTCGACACGCGACCGAAATAATTATCGACGAGCGTTCTCCGAAAGGCAGGACTTCGTCAGGCACAGCCTGACCTACTTATTCCGACTTGCTCCTTTTTCACGCAGGTATTTCAGCGTCGGGACGTTTTCGAGCGAGTACTCGCCGCCCAGGCTGTCGCGGAGTTCGTCGCAGCGGGACCGCATCTTTTTGAGAATCGCCGCGTGCTCGGCGCTGGTGGCGAGATTTTTCAGCTGCAGCGGATCCTCTTTCAGGTCGTGCAGAAACTCGCCTTCGGGCAGGTTCTGGAAGTAGCGGGCGTAGACATATCGCTCGCCGCGGACGCCTTCGTATTTCGGGATCCCGGCGTTGTCCATCAGGTGCTCGCAGAAGAAATCCGTTCGCCACGGACCGACAGCGAAATCGTCGATCAGTGGAGAGAGGTCGCGCCCCTGATAAGTCTCGTGAGCCTGGCCGAGTGCGTTGCCGAGGATCGTCGCCGGCACGTCGACGTTGAGGGCCATCTGCTGGAGCACCTGCCCGCGGCGATTCTCCGGCAGTCGCGGGTCGTAGATCACGAGCGGCACTCGGAGCGACTCTTCAAAATGGCTCCACTTACCGGCGAAGCCGCGCGAGCCTTTGTAGTAACCGTTATCTCCCATGAAGATCACGATCGTGTTTTCCGCGAGCCCTTTTTCACCAAGTGCTTTCAGCACGCGACCCATGTTCCGGTCCAGGCCGGTCAACATCCGGTAATACGCTTTGACGTTTTTCTGGTACTTCTCTTCAGTGTCCCAGCGCCAGAAAAACCGTTCCCGATGCATCGACTTGTGGAAGAACTCGGGCAGCGTCTTCCAGAAATCCGTCGAAACCAGCGGCGGCGGGATCGTCACGTCTTCGTACAGCCCGTTCTCGGTTTCCGGCCACGGAAAGTGATCCGCCTTGTCGTTGTCCTCCGCGTGAGGCGCGTTGAAGCTGACGCTCAGACAGAACGGTTTGTTGGCCGAACAACTCTCGATGAACTCAATGGACTTGTCGCCGGTGATGTCCGTCAGATGCCGCAGCGAGCCGTCCGGCTGTTTCTTCCAGTACTTGTTCCGGTTGAGAGGCACGAATGAGTCGAACATTTTCGCCGTCCCGCCGGGTCCGGCGCTGACTCCGAACTTTCCGACAAAACCCGTGCGGTAACCAGCCCGCTTCAGCACGGCTGGATAACTGGCATCAATCATCGGCGCGGCGATGTCCGGCGTGCCGAACGTGTATTTGTGAGACCTTTCCCACAGCCCGGTGAACAGCGTCGCCCGACTCGCCGCACAGATCGACGTCGTCACGAAAGCGTTTTCAAACCGCACGCCTTTCTCCGCCAGCGAGTCAATCACCGGAGTCTTCACAATCGGATGCCCGGCACACGAAAGAAAATCCGCCCGGTGATCGTCCGACAGAAAGAAGATGACATTCGGCCGGTTCGCCGCGACCGCGGATGAACTGACCACGGCGAGAAACATGGCCGTCAGAAAGAGTCGAATTTTCATAAGGATTCCGGGGAAAACAGAAATGGCATTTGACAGTCGGTCGAAAAGTGCCACGGGCATCCTGCCCATGAGGCGTCTGGCACAGCACGGCCTGGAAGGCCATGCCACGGAAATCTCCGAGGGCCTGCTGAAGGCAGGATTGTGGCAGAAGGGACCGCGAATTCAATTCAACGTGTGTCGTGACAGCCCTAAGCATTCACAAAGGAGTAGGCCGGATCGAGCGAAGCGATGCTCCGGCAAAGGAGATTTTCCACTGCCACCGCGAATGCCGAAACGTCGTCGCTTCGCTCCCTGGTCCGGCCTGCTTGCTTTTCAACAGCCTGCCAGGACCGGGTTCGCAACGATCTCGACGAAATCCGCGAACCGATTCGTCGTGCCCGTGTCACCAGAGCCGGCGTCGCGAATGCTCTTTCTCGCGACGGGAATCTTTCGCGATCTCAAGACAGGAGATCTTCCAGTGCGCAGCCAGTTCCGCTTGATCAATCTGTGACGCACCGCTGAGCACAAGACGGCTTTGCGCGGACTCCCGCGCCGCTTTGTCCTTCGCGGTCCGTCTTTGCCGCTCGACGTGAGTTCGGTGCCACGCGCCCGAACCGCCGTCGCTTCTGACTCCTGTTCCACTGCCGCGCTGCGCACGAGCTGACAAATCGTCGTTCGCCGTGCGTCTTCGATTTCGAGACCACTCGATCTGCGGAAAACCTGCGCGCTGACTGATCGACTTTCCCGATGACTGCCTCAAAACACAGACGCGGTTCAAAACGCGAACGTGTCACAACTAAGCACAGCCGGGACTCGGATTACCGACGGCACCGCGTGATGGCTCGATCGATTGCCGGGCGAATCCTCGTGCGCGATGACGGGCGGATGCTGGTGCTCGGCGGCGAGCCCGATTTCGCAAAGCTCGCCACGTGGCTGAGGCGACTGAAGACGACTCCTGGCGTCGGCAACGACGTGCTCGGCGACGACTTTCCGTTTCTCGTCGAAGGCGAGCTGACCGAGCACGCGCTCAAGGTGCGCGGCCTCGCGCTGCACCGCTGGCGGACCGGTCTGCTGGCCGAGCAGAAACAGCGCCGCGCGACTCGACGCCAGGCGAAGACACTGAACGCGGAACTGCGCGAGGTCGATGCGCTGCAGACGCGACTGGAGCGGCTGTTCGACTGGCAACGCCGGGTACGCCGAAACGATCTTCCGGCCGGCCATCCGTTTTTCATCGACGCGGACTCAACGGTCGCTCTGGCTGAGCGGCTACGGTCGCTTAATCCGGCCTTCGACGACGCCGTTCGCTGGCACGCGTGCGTTGTGGTGTGGTGGTCCGGCGGCGTTGCGTTCGACCGGTTCCTCGAAGCACTCAGCCGGTTTCCCGGCGAGCCCGACCAGGCGGAGGACCTTTCGCAACTGAAGTCGCTGGCAGCCCGGTGCGTCGTGTTCGAAAAGCGGAGTCGGACCGAACGAAACCGGCAGATTCGGCATGAGCTGCGTAGCGTGTTGAAAGAACTTCCCGCTGAACTGCGTTCGACCGCGAAGCTGAAGTTGCGACACGAGGGCAAGAATCTGGAACAGAATTGCCGGTTGCTGAAGCAGCGATGCGATGAGGAAATCGCAGCGCGAATCGACATTCGTTATCGCCAGGCTCCGGCGATCCTGGCCGCGCTGTGCGTGTGCGATGGCTCGTCCGTGCGGCTTCCCGGCCGACTGGTGCGTGACGTCAGCACAGCCCGGACGTCGGCCGGCTGCGGATCGATTGCCGAAGGCCTCGCCGGGCAATCGGCAAAGCCCGGTTACGACCTCCTGCTGCGGCACATGGATGAGATCGCGCCGGCCTCGATGGCCAGCGTGCAGAGATTGCTGTCCGAGGGCGAGACGGCTGAGGACCTCGACTGGATGGCCCGGCGGGAACTGGACGACCTCAACTGGCACGACGGTTTGAAACCGTGCTGGGCACGACGCTTCTTCGAGATGCTCGAACGTCGCGGCGTCACCTTCAGCGACGGCGACGCGTACCGGCTGCTGTCGTGGATCGAATCTGCGGACGAGTTTCAACTGTTGCGCGAATTTTCCGACTGGTTCGAGCGGCTTCCTGTCGAGATGTTTTCGCCGCGTCAGGCCGCACAAGCGCGGATTTTGATTGAGGAGCTCGTCGTGCCGGTGATCGGCCAGTACGGCTATCACGAGATGCTTCGTCAGTGGATGAGGCGGTCGCGACAGCAGCGGGTTTCCGCGCCGGGCGTGCCTCTGAAGACGGAGCTGCGGCGATCTCTGTCCGGCATCGCGCATTTCCGAACGCTCGCTGGCGAACGCGATCCGCTGCCGGAATCCTGGCGGCGCGAGCTGACTCGACCGGTCCGCGCGGCCAGCGAGCTTGCCTGGCTGAGGACTCAGGCCGAGTCCGGATCGGCGTCGCCTCACATGCGGTCGCGGATTCAGAACCTCTCGTTGCAGACACGTCTGGAATCGATCGACCAGGACAAGCTGCTGCGGAAATCTCAGCGCGCGTTTCTGGCCGCGGCCTCGGAATCGCTGCGCGAGTGCATTCGTCGCGAGTCGATTGCCGCCTGGGAAAAGGTCGTTGGATTCGTGCCTGAGGAAGTCTCCGAAATGTTTCCGTTGAAGTTCGGCCAATGGGTTCGCTTGATGAACGAACGGCAGCGCTCGATGCTGCGCGAGATTCTCGACGAGTGGCAGAAGCACGGAGATGACTACCGGCGGCACCTCGCCGACAACCAGCGGTGGCTCAACAAACCGAGCTGCCCGTCGTTGGGGCTCGACGAGTGGCTGCGGCCGGAGCCGGCATGGATCGAGGTCTCGCCCGGTCGCCGCATCCGCGTCGAGGTCTCACAGAAACCGATGCAGACGTTTCTGATGGGACAGCATTTCGGTTCGTGCCTCAGCCTGCACGACTGCAACCGGATGTCCGCCCTCACCAACGCGTACGACGCGAACAAGCAGGTCCTTTACATTTATAAAGAGGACGGTTCGCTGCTCGGCCGGCAACTGGTCACGATCAGTGCGAAGGGCACGATGCTGGGCTACCACTGCTATTTAAAGGTGTCGTCTTCCGACGAGAAGCAGCGAGAACTGCTGACGACGCTCGTCCGCGACCACTGCGGACGCTGGGCAAAACGTTGTGGCGTCGGCCTCGGTGAAGAGGGAGAACCGGAAACGATCGCCGGGCACTTCTGGTACGACGACGGCGAAATCGACTGGCCGGATTCGGCAAAGGAAATTGCCAGCGGATACGTGTCCTCATTAACCCTGTTCCGCCGATTCCACTCAGGAGTGCGGGTGTAGTGCCGCAAGTTCGCCCGTCCTCCTCATGAGTGACGGGCGTTGGACGGGCTCACCTTCGCTGAGGTATCCTGATCGGTCTCCTGCCGGTGAGTTTTCCGACTCACCCTTCCGGCTCGTCCAAACGATCAGGAATTCCCATGACTCGCCTCCCGATTCTTTTTGCCACTTTGGTTTTTGCCTCGTCCACTTCGCTGCTCCTGGCCGCTGATGAGCCGGTCGAGTTCAACCGGGACATCCGGCAGATCCTCACGGATAAATGCTTCGCTTGTCACGGGCCGGACGACAACACGCGCGAGGCGGAGTTGCGGCTGGATTCGGAAGAAGCCGCGTTCGGGCGTGAGAAGAAAGTCATCGTGCGAGGGAAGCCTGAGGCCAGCGCCCTCATTCAGCGGATTTTCTCTGAGGACGAAGACGAGCGAATGCCGCCGGCCTCGACCAACAAGAGCCTCACGCCACACGAAAAGGAATTGCTGAAACGCTGGGTGGCTGAGGGAGCGAAGTGGCAGGCTCACTGGGCGTACGCGACGCCGGTAATGCGGGCTCCGAAGAAGTTTGACCAGGCCGCCAACGAAATTGACGGGTTCGTCCTGGAGCGGCTTGCGAAATCCGGCCAGACATTTTCCAACCCGGCCGATCGAGTCACTCTGATCCGACGACTGTACTTTGATCTGATCGGTCTCCCACCGGCTCCGGCCGAGGTGGAGGCGTTCGTCAAAGACAAGTCTCCGGACGCGTATAAAAAGGTCGTCGACTCGCTCTTGAAGTCTCCGCACTTTGGCGAGCGGCTGGCGATTTACTGGCTCGACGTCGTCCGCTACGCAGACAGCAACGGTTACCACGCGGACAAGCCGCGGCAGGTGGCTCCGTATCGCGACTACGTGATTTCGGCGTTCAATTCGAACATGCCGTACGATCAGTTTGTCGTCGAGCAACTGGCCGGCGACCTGCTTCCTGAGGCGACGATCGATCAGCGGGTCGCGTCCGGCTTCAACATGCTGCTGCAGACGACGGACGAGGGCGGAGCTCAGGCGAAAGAGTACCTGGCGAAATATTCCGCCGACCGGGTTCGCAACACGTCGCAGATTTTTCTCGGCTCAACGATGGGCTGCTGCGAGTGCCACAACCACAAGTTCGACCCGTTTACGCAGCAGGACTTTTATTCGTTCGCGGCTTTCTTTGCCGATATCCAGCAGGTGGGAGTCGGCAACCCTCTGGCGTACCCGGTCCAGCATGAGGCGGACACGAAGAAGCTCGCGGAGTTCGATGCGCAGACCGCGGCCGCGCGAGTGTTGCTCGATACGGCGACTCCGGAACTTGCCGCCGCACAGACAGAGTGGGAGGCAAAGATCGCTGACTCGCTGAAGTCGGACACGCAGCTCGGTCCGTGGCACGTGCTCGGTCCGATCAAAGCGGCGAGCTTCGACGAGGCGCACGAAAAAGAGTTCGTCCCGGCAGCGGACATCGATCTCGCAAAGCCGGTCGGCGATCACAAATGGACGAAGAACGACCAGCTGGTTGACGGGAAAGCTCACTCGTTCGTCGGAGACAATTCCGCGGTTTACCTCTTCCGCACCGTCCGCGTTCCTGCCGCGACAGAGACGATTCTGTCACTCGGCAGCGACGACAGTCTGCAGGTCTGGCTGAACGGAACGCGGATTCACAACAACAAGGTGTCTCGCGGAGTTGTGCCGGATCAGGACAAGGTGACGGCGAAACTTGTCGAGGGCGAAAATCAACTGCTCATCAAAGTTGCGAATGGAGCCGGCGGTTTTGGCTTCTCGTTCAACACGAAGCAAACCGGACTTCCGCCGAACATCGTCGCGATCCTCACGACGGAAACCGAATCGCGAACCGACGCACAGAAACTGGAACTGGCGAAGCACTATCGAAGCATCGCCCCAATTCTGAATCCGAAACGCAAGGAAATCACACAGCTTGAGGCGGCGAAGAAGGCGTACGAAGCCGCCCTGCCCCGTTCACTCATGACGGTTGCCGTCACGCCGATGACGATCAAGCTGCTGAACCGGGGCGACTGGATGGATGAATCCGGCCCCGTCATGGAGCCGGCGATCCCGCAGTTTCTGGGCAGTCTCAATGTGGAAGGCCGGCGAGCCAACCGGCTGGATTTGGCGAGGTGGGTTGTCGATCCAAAAAACCCGCTGACCGCGCGAACGCTCGTGAACCGCCTGTGGAAGCTGTACTTCGGTCAGGGCCTCGCCACGCCGCTGGACGACCTGGGCCGACAGGGAACATTGCCGACGCATCCGGACCTGCTCGACTGGCTGGCGATTGAGTTCGTTGAGTCCGGCTGGGATGTGCAGCACATGATCCGACTGCTGGTCAGTTCGAATGCGTATCAGCAGGTCTCGACGGTGAGGGCTGATTTGAAAACGCTCGACCCGTACAACCGGCTCTACGGGCGACAGGCCCGCTTCCGGCTCGATGCGGAAATTGTTCGCGACAACGCGCTCGCCGTCAGCGGTCTGCTGGTTCAGGATCTGGGCGGGACGAGCGTCTTCCCGTATCAACCGGCCGGCTACTGGGATCACATGAATTTCCCGGCGCGAACCTGGCCGACAAGCAGGGACAAAAGCCTTTACCGGCGCGGCCTCTACACGCACTGGCAGCGGATGTTCCTGCACCCTGGCATGGTCGCTTTTGACGCACCAAGCCGCGAGGAGTGCACTGTCGAGCGACCTCGATCGAACATCCCGCAACAGGCTCTCGTCCTGTTGAACGATCCGACTTATGTCGAAGCCGCGCGAGCCTTCGCCGAACGAGTCGTCGCCGAAGGCGGCGCGACTGCTGAGTCGAAATTCGACTGGGCTTACCGCGAGGTGCTGTCACGGGGAGTCACCGATCGCGAAGCCGCGGTCCTCAAACGCGTTTTCGAAAAACACCTCGCCACCTGGCAGAAAGACGAAGCGGCCGCGAAGGCGTTCCTGGGAGTCGGCGCAAAACCGATGCCCGGCGGAATGAGCGCGTCCGAACTCGCCGCCTGGACCTCCGTGTCGCGAGTCATCCTCAACCTGCACGAGACAATTACTCGGTCTTAGCACTCGGTAGGACGGAGCTGGCAATAATTTCGAATTGTTTCCGTTTTAAAATCACTTCATCCCAAATGCGGCAATCGAAAGGACAGAAATGTTCTTCTCAAACCAACTTGCTCGACGCGGTTTCCTCGGCACGGGGGCTCAAGGCGTCGGTGCTTACGCGCTGGCCTCGCTGCTCGGTTCGTCTTGTGCGGGAGCGGTCGACGCCGACGCCGGTCGATGGACCGGAGTGATCGACAAGCCACATTTTCCGCCGAAGGCCAAACGGGTGATCTTCCTCGTGATGGCCGGTGGAATGTCTCATCTGGAGACGTTCGACAATAAGCCGAAGCTTGTCGAAATGGGTGGCAAGCCGATGCCCGACTCCTACACGAAGGGGCAGCCGATCGCTCAACTGCAGGGCAAAACACTGACATGCCTCGCCCCGCAGCACCCGTTTAAAAAGTGGGGCGAGTCCGGTAATGAAATCTCGGAGATCTTTCCTCACCTGGGCACAACCGCCGATGAGCTGTGCATCATCCGGTCATTGAAGACCGAGGCGATTAACCACGATCCGGCTCACACGTTTATGAATACCGGCACGACAATCAGCGGTCGCCCCAGCATGGGTTCGTGGTTGACGTACGGGCTGGGGGCCGAGACCGATCAGCTGCCTGGCTTTGTCGTGATGACGTCGGTCGGCGGCGGACAGAACCAGCCGATCGCCTCGCGGCAGTGGCACAGCGGGTTTCTGCAGAGCCGGTTTCAGGGTGTGCATTTTCACTCGAAGGGTGACCCGGTGCTGTACGTCAATAATCCGCCCGGCGTCTCGCGCGAACAGCAGCGAGACATTGTCGACGCGGTGCAGGAACTCAACCGGTATCGCGATGAGGTCGTTGAGAATCCGGAAATTGCGACTCGGATCGCTCAATACGAAATGGCCTTCCGCATGCAGTCCAGCGTGCCGGCGCTCATGGACTTTTCGGAGGAGACTCAGCAGACGCTGGAGCTGTACGGCACAAAGGGAGCCGACGGTTCGTTTGCCTCGAACTGTCTGCAGGCCCGACGGCTGGCCGAACGCGGAGTGCGTTTCATTCAGCTTTACCACCGCGGCTGGGACCACCACGGCAACGTGAAGGCCGCTTCGGCCGGAACGGCGAAGCTCATCGATCAGGGGGCTGCGGCTCTCATCAAGGATCTCAAACAAAGAGACATGCTGAAGGACACGCTCGTCGTGATGGCGTGCGAATTTGGTCGCACGCCGATGGCCCAGGGCAACGGCCGCGATCACCACATCAAAGGTTATTCCATGTGGATGGCCGGAGGCGGCGTCAAACCCGGCATGACCTACGGATCCACCGACGAGCTCGGCTACAACGCCGTTGAGAATGTCGTCACCGTACACGACATGCACGCCACGATGCTCAAGACACTGGGCATCGATCACAAGAAACTCACCGTGCGATTCCAGGGCCGCGACTTTCGGCTGACCGACGTGCATGGAACTGCGATCGACGCGGTCCTCGCGTAGTCAGCTTAGTAGGACGAACGCCCACATCCGTCCGAGCCGATGCCTACTAATTTCTATCTCGGCGGCGCGAGACAGGGCGGACGTGGGCGTCCGTCTTACGGGGGCGGTGGACAGAATTGAGACGGGTGGACGATGCAGAGACTTGTTGACGAAACCGCGATTCAGCAGCGGGTCCGGGAACTCGGGGAGCAGCTCTCCGAGGTTTACCGCGATCGGCCGTTGACGGTCGTCGGCGTCCTCACCGGGTGCATGCTGTTTCTTGCGGACCTGGTTCGAGTCATCGATACGCCGCATCGAATCGGAGTCGTCCACGCTTCCAGCTATCGAGGCAAAACGACAACCGCTGGCGATCTGCGAGTCGACACGAATCTGCTGCCGGACATTCGTGACCGGGACGTGCTCATCATCGATGACATTTTTGACACGGGAAAAACGATCGAAAAACTGGTTGAGTCTCTCAAGACGTTCGAGCCACGGAGCATTCGGACCGCCGTGCTGCTCGTTAAAGAGGGACGCAGCGAGGTTGCGATCGCTCCCGATTTTCACTGCTTTGAAATCCCCGACGCCTTCGTGATCGGCTACGGCCTCGACTACAACGACGACTACCGGCATCTGCCATTCATCGGAGTTCTGGACGATCCTCAAGCCTGATTGCGGTTGCAAGGGCCGGTTGTGGATCGTCAGCACGTATCACTCACAGAGGCAGAAAGAAGTCGATTGACCCATGCCGTATGTCTGGACGATTCTGGGGATTCTGCTCGCCGGGTTTGTGTTCCTCGCCGTGTTTGGCCGGTCCATGCTGACCGCGCTTCAAAGGCGGGAAGCTGCCAGGGCGTTTGAAATTTTCCGGGCTCATCGCGAGCAGCTTGAGGCGAAGTTCTTCGACATGGCCAGCCGTCTCGGCAAGCCGCGCGGAGTTCGCTGGCTGGCGTGTGACTGGCAGGACGAAGTGTCCTGCGGCCGGGACCGGAAAACCGGAATGTTGACCGCGTTCGTCGGAGTCAATCTTCGATTTGAGGCGATCGAAGGGAGCGACATGGAAGACGTCGAGGCGGTCGGAAGTTTACGCGACGCGGCGGCTTTGTTTCATTTTCAAAACGGGCAGTGGGGAACCGGCGGTCGGGCTCTGTTTAATATGAATCCTTCGTTTGCCCTGGAGCGACTCGCGGATCAGTACGAAGTCGTCCCGGTCCCGGCTTTGCCGGCCGTCTGACTGTACGCGGCGGATCGACTGGCTGGCTGCGGTTTGCGGACCGGCCTGCCGCGGTTCGAGTTGAGTTGCGCGGATGCTTGTTCGCCTGCGGATTTCGCTGCACAATGGCCCAGGCCAACTCCTCTGCGACCGGAATACCGCGTGCTGACCGACGCACGTTTTTCCTTGTTCCGTTTTTTCTCTTTTTTCGGAGGAGCTATGAACACACTCCTGATGACGCCCGTTTCGACTCGAATTGCCGGGTCGATACTCGCTCTCTTTCTTGCGGTGACTTTGACTGGTTGTGACCAGGTGCAGGACCTGGTTGATGGTGGAGCCGATCCCGCTACTCCGACCGACTCCGCTCCGTCGACTGCTCCGGCAGGCGCACCAGCTCAACCCGCTGCGACTGCAACGACGCCGGCAGCCGCTCCTGCAGACCCCGCTACGGTTCTGGCGACATTTCGCGCTATTGCACCGCGGGATGTGACTGAAGCCGCTTTGAGGAAGGTGGCTGATGTGCCCGAGGCCGCCTCACAGATTGTCGACCTCGACATGACCGGTTCGAAAGTGTCCGGGAGCGGTCTGACTCTGCTGGAAAAATTCCCCAACCTGAAAACGGTCAAGCTGTCCAACGTTCAGAATGCTCCCGGCAGTTTCGCGGGATTCAGTCCTCAGTCGATGTTCTCGGAGATTGACCTGGACGGCTCGACGATGGATGACGCCGGGATGAGTTCTCTCGCCCAGGTTCGATCGTTGAAGCGGATCAATCTGGCGGGAACTCAAGTGACGTCTGCCGGGTTAATTCCGCTGGGAAATCTTGGCGAATTGATCGACCTGGATTTGTCAGGGACCAGCACCGACAACCAGATCACCGCCGTCCTTGCCAACCTGCCGCTGGTCCGGCTGGACTGTTCGAAAACGGCGATCAGCGATGTCGGCCTGCCTCAACTGGCAAAGATTTCGACTCTGGAAGATTTGGATCTGTCGTTCTGTCGAGGAGTGACCGGGATCGGTTTTCGAGTCTTCAAGGGAGCGAAGCTGAAGAAACTGGATATCGGAGTGACTCAGTTCGGAGTCGACGGGCTGATGGTCCTGCGCGGGATGGACACACTGGAAGAACTGTCCGTGTACGAGACCGGGATCATTCAGCACAAGAATGCGTTGATCTTTGGTTCTCTGCCTAATCTGAAAAAGCTGAACATTGGCAAGAACTCGATCGATGATGCGGGGCTCGCCCTGTGGTTTAAAGGCTGCCGCAATCTGGAGCACCTGAATCTTTCCGTCCACACGAATGTGACCAGTGCGGGTCTGGCCGGGTTGATTTCGCTGAAGAATCTCCGGTACCTGGACTGCGTGAATACCGGTGTGGAAGCCAGGGGCGCGATGGCTCTCAAACAGAAGATTCCGGAACTGACCGTCCGCATCGGATCCGGTGAAGAAATCTGATTTCCGCTCCGTGACGGCAACAGCCGACCGGAAAACAAAACTCCCATTGGATGATCGATGCGGATCGTCCAGTGGGAGTTTTTCGTTTTCGTGCTCGAGCCAGATTCGCGCTAGCTCGTCGCCGTTCTGGATCGGCGGGCAGGTTCAGACGGTGGATTGTCTGTTGAGACCGGGTTGGTTGCGTCGGAGGCTTTTTCGATGGGCAGTTCGTCCGGTTGCCCGCCGCGGTCTCGCTGCAGGAACACCCACGCTCCGCCGGCGAGGGCGATGGCGACTGACAACAGACTGAAAGACAGCCCGGTAAAAAAGCCGGCCTGCATTGCCGATTCACTTCCCATCAGAAATCCGTACAGAACCTGAAGAGCTCCCTCGCGAGCTCCGATCCCGCCGGGCAGCGGCAGGAACGCGGCGGCAATTTCGGCCACCGGCACGATCAGCAGGTGAGCCAGCCACGACGGGGCTTCGACCATTCCCAGTGCCGCCGTGCATGAGACAAGTGCCGAAATGTTGGTCACGTGGACGGCGAGTCCCAGCCCGACAGCGGCAGCCAGAACCCGGCGACGAGACTGGTAGAGAGCCACGCCTCGACACAGTTCGGTGACAAGGCTGCCCACCTTCGGCAGCGCCTGAAGTTTTTTCATGACGCGTGAATTCAGCGCGGCCGGATGCAGAGCGATCAGAATTCCGACGAGTCCGGTGACGCTGCCTCCCAGGAAAATCAGCATGACCACTCCCAGTTCGGGGTGGCTCCACAAGGACGGATGAAGAAGTGACGCGAGAGCTCCGACAAGAACCAGCGAGTACAAGCCCAGCAGTCGGTCGAGCACGACGGTTGCCGCGACGACCGCTCTGGCTTCGGGCTTCTCGCGGACAGCCAGCACGACTTTTGTGACGTCGCCGCCAACGGATCCCGGCAGCACGTAGTTAAACAGGTTGCCGAGAAATCCAAACCGCATGGCGTCCCGGAAAGAAAACGGTATGTCCTGGGCCCGGACGAGCATCCACCAGCGGACGGTCCCGATCAAAATCGTCACCAGTCGCAGTGCCGCGGCGACCACGAACCACGACCAGACAATCTGCCGCGAGGCCACCTGCTCAAGGCCCTCCCGGTTCTGCGCCAACAGAAACGCGAGGATCGAAACGGCCAGCGGCCAGCGCAGCCACGAAAAGATCTTTCCGGTGAGCGAACCTCGCGAGACGCTGTCTGTCGCTCGGTCTTCCTGCATCTCAGACGGTTCGGACATCGAGACGCTCCGTACCTGGCGAACTGGAAGGGGAAGTGTGAGGCGTCGCCGAACAGACGGCCGACTGAACCGCCGCGCAGGCCCGCTCGCCAATGACCGGCCAGTCGTACGTTGACTTCGCGAGTAACCGTGCCCGCTCCGCAAGTTCTGTCGCGAGCTGCGGTGAGGAAATCGAATCGAGCAGCGACTCGGCAAACCGGTCGCGTTCGCCGATCCACAAGTGCTCGCCGTGAGCACACGCGATTCCCTCGCACCCGATCGGAGTACTGACGACGGGCAGTCCAGCGGCGAACGCTTCGAGAATCTTCAACCGCGTGCCGCCGCCCGAATCGAGCGGCACGGCCATGACCGTTGAATCGCGAAGATAGACACCGACATCGGGAACGTTGGCGTGCAGCTCAACGCCGGGCAGTCTGGCGAGAAGTTTTACCTCGGCACCGGGGTTCCGACCGACGATCGTCAGTCGCGCGTCGGAATGCTCGTCGAGAATTTTCGGCATCACATCCCGCGCAAGAAACTCCGCCGCCTTCGCGTTCGGCTGCCAGGACAGTGCTCCCAGATAAAGAATCACGGGCGGCGTGGAAGTTCGACCGACCGGGAAGTTTGAGAACGCGGCACAGTCGACTCCGTTCGGAACCAGGTGCGCGTTCGGTGCTCCCAGACGCTGAAATTCGGCCTGTTCCTCAGAAGAGACGGCCATCAGGGCACTCGCCTCGCGGGCGACACGCTGTTCCATTTTCGCCAGCAGCCGCGCCTCGCGATCGAGGTACGTGCTGACCGGCCAGCGACGTTCGGTGCCAACTCGCGTGGCCAGCTTTGAATAGACGTTGTGGAGGTCGCAGACGATCCGCGAATCCGGAAACAGATTTCGAAACGCGAACGGGTCCAGGTGGTCGAGGTACACCAGGTCGGGAGTCTGCAGTTTGAGCTGCCGCTGAACTTCCTGTCTCAGTACTCGCCGGTTGTGTCGATGAAACATCACGTACGGCTCAAACTTCGCCGCCGCGCCGAGCACTCGCAACATCTCTGACATCGGATGTCGCCGTCCGGATTCGACGGGACAGACGCGAATCCCTTCTTCCTCAAGCCGAGCGATTCCCGGATCGTCGAGCGAATCAACTCCCGTCACGAGTCGCAAGTCAAACTGCGCGGCCAGCGATCTCAGCAGATGAAACGAGCGGATATGCCCGCCCGTGTTGAGCGGCCAGGGCAGCTCACTGGTCACCGCGAGGACGGAGGTCCGGCGGGCTTTGGGGTGCGAATCGATGTCGGATTGCGAGAAGTTCATTGAGACTGCTTCGTCAGAAGTTGAGTGTGGTCGGAGTTGAAACCCGCTCGTCCTGCATCGGCCTCAGAAAAAGTGGCATGGGCATCCTGCCCATGTGGAATTCCTGGTTGCACAGCCTGGAAGCCCGTGCCACATTTTCGTTCGCTGTCGTCAAGTCGTCGTCTGTGGCTCGCGTTTCAACCGACTGCCGCGGCAGGAGGCTGGGAGCGAGAGTGTTTCGTAAACGTCTCTGTACTGCGTGTGCATTTTCTCCAGCAAGAATCGATCGTGAGCGACCTCGAAGGCCGACTGACAAATCCGCTCTTTGAAGGAACTGTCCGAAAGGCAATCCAGTCGCTCGGCGAGGCCCGCATCGTCTCCTGGTTTCGTGAGCAAACCTGATTCGCCGTCGACGATGACCTCGCGGATTCCGCCGGGGTCGGTCGAGACGACCGGCACTCCCGCGGCCATCGCCTCGATCAGAGTCAACGGGACTCCTTCGCTGACGCTGCTCAGCAGAAACGCGTCGGCGGCGGCGAGCAGTCGCGGAATGTCGTGCCGCGCACCGAGCAGTGTGACGTGCCGCTCCAGATTACGGTCGCGGATGAAACGTTCGATGGAGGCCCGTTCTTCGCCCTCGCCCGCAAGCAGAAGACGCACGTGTCGGGGTGGCGACGCGTTGTCAGAATCAGCGTTCGCAAGCCGCTCGACAGCCCGCAGGGCCGTGAGGTGATCCTTCAGCGGGTTGAGCCGCGCCACCTGGAGTACGACGAATTGGGTCTCGTTCAGTCCGAGTTCCTCTCGCATCTCACGTCGCAGTTCGGCGTCCTGTCTCACGGCGGAAAACGGAGCGAGGTCAACGCCGTTGTAGATGACCTCGACCCGGTTCCCGGCGAGGCCCTCATTCTGGATGAGCGCCTGCCGGACAGACTCGCCGACACCGAAGAGGCGATCGTCGCTTCGCAGCAGGAGACGATTGACTGCGACACGTTTCGCACTGCGCGAGTCAGGGAAATGTCGGCCGTGTTCGGTGAAAACGATCGGTGGCCGCCGGTACGACAGTCGTGAAACGAGCGATTGGAAAAACGGCGTGTACTGGTGAGCGTGAACGACGTCGACTTTGTGCTCGCGAAAGAAGGCCGCCAGGCGGAAGCCGCACTTCCAGTCGATGCCCGGAGTTTTGCGGTTCACCAGGCCGACCGGAAATTCGTCCGCGCGAAGACGCTCGCCGAGCGAACCGACATTGTCGAGACATGCAAACACAAAACGAAAACGATCGCTGAGGTGACGTGCCAGACCGTCGGCCAGAACTTCAGCGCCGCCAATGTCCAGGCTGTGCAGAACCTGACAGATCACCGGGCGATTGTTCCGGGGTTGGGTCATCGCGTCCCCCTCGCGGTTGTCAATTCGAGTTCCGCTGCCGGAATTGTCGTCGTCGCGGAAGGCTCTTTGAGATGCTGCTCCGCCCAGAACGCCAGCGAGAGCAGCGACCACAGCGTGCTGCCGTGTCGACCGGTGCCGGCCTCGTGCCGAGCGAACATTTCTCGCGCGACGGACTGGTCAATCAGGTCACCGACCGGCGAGTTGCCGGCCAGAACCGAATCCTCGATGAACGGTTTCAGCGGGCCACGCAGCCAGTCGTCGAGCGGAATTTCGAAGCCCTGTTTCGGCCGGTTCAGGATCCCGGCAGGCAGCATCGACTTCGCCGTCTCGCGAAGCAGCCACTTGGTCTCGCCCGATCGAATCTTGAATTCGGACGGGATCGTCGCGCACAGTTCGAGGAATTCGTGGTCGAGCATCGGAGGTCGCACTTCGAGCCCGTTGGCCATGCTCGCCCGATCGACTTTCACGAGATAGTCGTCCGGCAGCAGCGTGGCCATGTCGGCCGCGATCATGCCGGACAGATCATCGCAGCCGTTTCGGAATCCGTCCGCCGCGATGCCTCGCGCGGCTTCTCGCGAAAGAGTCGGACGCAGTTCGGGTGACAGCAACTGGTGTCGGAGCGGTTGCCGGCACAGCGACAGCGTGTTGGCGTACGCCTCACCCGGGTCCAGAGCCAGGTTGGTCAGAAACGTTTTCAGACGCAACGGGCGTGGCAGCCGGTCGGCTTTCGGCCATGCGGATGCCAGTGCGGCGAGCCAGCGGCCTCTCATCCAGGCCGGGACTGCGTTGCGGATTCGTGCTTCTTTCAGATCGTGAGCGTAGCGCGAGTAACCGCCGAGTGCCTCGTCGCCGCCGTCTCCTGACAGGACGACCTTCACGTGTCGCGCGGCGATCTGTGACACGAGTAACGTCGGAATGGCGGACGAATCGGCGAACGGTTCGTCGTAGTGAAATGCCAGTTTCGGCAGCAGATCGGCGACGTCCGCCGTGACGACTTCTTCCGTGTGCTCGGTGCCGAAGTGAGAGGCGACTTCGCGAGCGGCCGGCAGTTCGTTGAATTGCGACTCGCGAAATCCCATCGAGAACGTTCTCAGCGGGACGGTCGTCATACTTGATGCGAGACCCGTGACGATGCTGGAATCGAGGCCTCCGCTGAGGAACGAGCCAACCGGAACGTCGGCCACCATGTGAACCTGCACGGCCTCACGAAGTTTTTCGAACAGTGCCTCCTGCCACTCCCGAATGCCGAGCGACCGGTCGGGTGCGAATTGAAGCTGCCAGTACCGGTGCCGCTCGACATGCCACTTGTCGACGTCGAGCGTCAGGGTGTGGGCGGGAAGCAGTTTCTCGATGCCGCGAAAGATGCAGCGATTGCCGGGGACCATGCCGTAATAAAGGAACTCGTCGAGTGCTATCGGATCGAGATCGCGCGGGATGCCGCCGTGAGCCAGGACTGCTTTCAGTTCGGATCAGAAAACGAGTTTGGCGGAATCAAATCGCACAAAGAGCGGCTTGATGCCGACACGGTCTCGCGCGAGAAACAGCTTGCGTCGTCGGCCATCCCAGATCGCGAAGGCAAACATCCCGCGGAGACGGGATACGCAGGCCTCGCCGTATTCCTCGTAGAGGTGGACGATGACTTCCGTGTCGCTGCGTGTGCGGAACGAGTGGCCTCGCGACTCGAGGTCGCGCCGCAGTTCTCGAAAGTTGTAGATCTCGCCGTTGAAGACGATTTGAATTGAGTCGTCCTCGTTGCCGATGGGCTGGCGACCGCTTTCGAGGTCGATGATCGAGAGGCGGCGATGAACCAGTCCGACCTGCGCGGCCGGCGCAGAGATGGAGACTCGCCCCGAGTGGAGCTGCTCGGACGAATTCCAGACTCCTTCGGCGTCCGGACCTCGATGCGCGATCGACGCCGCCATCCGCGACAGGACCTGCGGGTCAACGCGGCGAACCGGGTCGGAGTAAACAACGCCAGCGATGCCACACATAGGTCAGTTGATCTCCGGCGTTTGTGCGTGCGAGTTCCTGGTGCAAAAAGTCGAATCGATTCGGCGGAGCGGCGCAAGCCGCCCGGTTCTGCATGGAAAAATGCGTTCCGACCGGACGGCTTATGCCGTGCCGCGACTTTTCCACAGTGCCAGACAGACCAGACTTCCTGACCTCTCAGGAACATACCCCGTCGGTTCTGCGGTGCTGGCGGGCAGCTGGAATTCGCCGTCGCGTTCGTCTCGTTCTCTGCGGCGCGTGACTGTCGATCCGGAATCCGTCGCCACTCCACTTTGACAGTTCGCGCCAGTGTGGCAGGAGGTTACCTCGCGGTGGCGACCTCTCGTTCCGCGCGACTTCGCGACGGCAGTTCGCAGTTTGTGAGGCGACTCACAGACCTGGCCGTACTGCCGCGACGATGATCTGCCCACTGCACGAGGGATTTGCGAATCGGGGTGTGTCACCTCGAGTCGCTCTGGGGATTTCTCAGTGCAGAACGACCCGGTCGAGCCTCAATCTCGGCCGGGTCGCGTTTTTCAGCGACGCGGATTTGTGTCGCGACTCGTAGGGTGGGCCGAGCAAAGCGAGCCCCACCAGTCTTCCAGGCAGGCCAACGTTTCTCTGGTGGGGCTCGCTGCGCTCGCCCCACCCTACGTCAAACTCGTTCCTCAGCCCGCTGGGACGGAGACGCTCATTTGGGTCGCGAGCTCGCACAGCCTGCTCCAGGTTCCGGTGTCGAGCGGAATTCCCTTTTCCAGTCGGCTGTCCCGCAGCCTGGTTGAGCGATCTCCAGGCAGGCGGATTGCAGTTTCCGGATCGATGCGTCGACTGTTTCGAGCGAACTCAACGAGACCGCTGAGCTGACCTGAAAAATGTTCAACGCCGCCGAAGTGACGCGGCTCGAAAACGACGAGCAGCGTGTTGTTGCACTCGACTGTGCCGGCCGGGGCGGGTGGACACTCCCCGCCGCTCAGCCCGCCGACCAGCGCGTCAAGCAGCAGGCCAAGGCCGAATCCTTTGTAGCCGCCCATCGGAAGAATCGATCCGGGCGGCACGGCAAAGCGGTCGTTCGGATCGTTCGTCGGGTTGCCGTTTGAATCGATCAGCCAGCCGTCCGGGACTTTCGCACCCGCGATCTGAGCGACTCGAATTTTCCCGTTTGCGACGACACTGGTGGACGCGTCGACGACGAGGGGCGGCGTGCCGGGAGCCCCGACCGCGAGCGGGTTCGTGCTGATGACGGGTGCCGTGCCGCCGGGAGGAGCGACGCATTTCAGTACGCCGTTATCGTTGACGGTCAAGAGGCTCGCCAGGCCGCGCTCGGCAAGCCGCTCGCACCATTCGGCCAGTCGCCCCACGTGCCCGCAATTGCGAATCGTTCCGCAGGCCAGCCCGAGTGCCTCGGCTTTGGGGGCGAGTTTGTCGATCAGCCTTCGCATTTGAATCTGCCCGAAGCCGAACTGTCCGTCGCAGACGACAAGTGCGGGAGTCTCGGATTCGACGCGTAGCTCGACGTCGGTCTGGAGACCGCCCTCGCCAAGAAGCGTGACGTACTCAAGGATTCTCACGACGCCGTGTGATTCGTGGCCGCAAAGATTCGCGTCGACGAGGCTTTCCGCGACGAGCGCGGCGTCGGACACGGGCACTCCGGCTGCGGCGAACAGGTCGGCCGAGAATTTACGCAGAAGCCGGGCATCGATTGTTGCTGCCTCAGTCGTCATCGCTCACCGCCAGCTCTTCAGGTCAGTCGACGCGAGCCCCCGAGTAGGACGGACGCCCACGTCCGTCCGAGGCGAAAGTACTTCCCGCAAGCTCTACTCGAAGTGTGAGGACGGACGGACGTGGGCGTCCGTCCTACGGGCCTCGTGCCGTCACGCCTGAGTGGTCTGCGCCTCGATCAGCGAATCCAGTTCCTGTTTGAGCCGCCCGAGAATCTCGTCGTAAGCAAACGCACCGAGCTCCTCCGTGCCGCGTTTCAGGTTGACGAAATTCGGAGCACACCACAGGCCCAGGTCGGCGTCGTCTGTCTCGCCAGGCCCGTTGACTCGGCAGCCCATCACGGCGATTGTCAACGCGTGGTCTTTCGCGTACCGCGTCATTTCCCGGACGTCCTGAGCCAGTTCGATGAAGGCCTGGTTCTCGACGCGCGAGCAGCTGGGACAGCTGATGATGTTGAGCGTCGGCAGTCCGTAGTCGACGACGCTGCGAACGCGGCCGGCCGCGATATCGGCGAGGATTGCTCGCCCTGCGTCGATTTCCTCACCCTTGCGATTGTTCGGCACGGTGAGCGAAACGCGGATCGTGTCGCCGATGCCGCGCGAAATCAGCTGCTCAAACGCGATTCGCGTTTTGATGATGCCTTCCGGCGGAATGCCGGCTTCGGTCACGCCCAGGTGAAGCGGCACGTCCGGCCGACGATCGGCAAAGCGGCGGTTGATCTCGATGACTTTCTGCGGGTCGGAGTCCTTCAGCGAGACGCAGTATCGCGTGAAGTCGAGCGAGTCGAGGAAGTCGCAATGCTCAACCGCACTGTCGAGCATCGGAGAAATCGAATCGTCCTCGTCGTACTGCTCGAGCTTGTTCGGGTCGACCGAGCCGCAATTGACGCCGACTCGGACCGCACAGTCATTGTCGGCCGCAATGCCAGCGATGAAGCGGACCTTTTCCTGCCACGGTTTGTCCCGCTCGTGGTGGTAAAGGTGACCGGGGTTGTAGCGAATCTTGTCGACGTGCGGAGCCACCTGTTCGGCCAGGCGGTAATTTTCCTGCAGATCGACCGACAGATTCGCGGTCGTCTGCTTGCGGATTTCGGCGAGGGCGTCCGCGTCTTTTTTACTATCGACGGCGATGCGGACAACGTCGGCTCCTGCAGCGGCGATCGCGTTGACCTGCTCGACCGTCGCGTCGATGTTCTGCGTATGAGTCGCCGTCATGCTCTGCACGGCGATCGGGTTGCCGTCGCCGATCGTAATCGAACCGATTTTCACAGACCGGGTCGGGTTTCGCTGAATCAATCTGGTGTCGTCCACAATTCGCTCCGTCAAGTTCCGAGATGGCTGCTTAGGCGGCCTCTCCTCCGATTTCGCGGAGAGTTTACCGCACTGGCCGAATCCCGACCAGCACCGATACGATCCCATCCGCCAGTAGGTCAGGCTGTGCCTGACGAAGTCCGGCGAGCAACACAAAACGCTGAAAGACTTTTAATTCCGTCAGGCGGAGCCTGACTTGCGGAGCGGGTCCATTAATCCTGACGCGCTGTCCGTAACAACAGTTAAGGAGTAACAGTCAATGAAGCCTCGATATTATTCGCTGGTGAAGGAACTGCGTCGGGCGTTCCCTCAGCCGGTGTCCGACCGGATTCACGACGCCTATTTCGGCCACGCGATCATGCAGGCCATCGACCAGGTGGACGCGATGAAGTCCGAGCGGCCGATGCTGGGTGAGCCGGTCGAGCTCGACTTTGCCGCCGCCCGGAAATGCCGGATCGACGACGATTCCGCGACGCTGGAAGACGTCACCGAAAAACTGGTGAGCTACCTCTCCGGACTTTTCGTCTGGGGTCACCCGCGATCGCAGATCAACGTGATCCCGCCCGCGACGATTCCCAGCATCATCGGCAACCTGCTCCCCTCGATTTACAACCCGAACCTTGTCAGCGAGGAGACGTCGCGCAGTGTCGCGCTGGCTGAGGTCGAAGCCGCAGCGATCGCTGCGGATCTGGTCGGCTACGATTCATCGCAGGCGGCGGGAGTTTTCACATTCGGCGGCACGGGAACACTGCTGTACGCGATTCGAACCGGGCTGGAGAAAGCGTGTCCGGGGACGGCTCAAACAGGGCTCAAAGAAGAGGCGGTCGTCGTCTGTTCCGAGACCGCTCACTATTCGTGCCGCACGGTTGCGAGCTGGCTGGGGCTCGGAGCGGAAAACGTCATCGAGGTTCCGACCTCGCCCGAAAACGAAGTGCGGACGTGTCTGCTGGAGACGATGCTGCGTGACGCTTTGAAAGCGGGAAAAAAAGTGGCGGCGATCGTCGCCACGATGGGGACGACGGACGCCTTCGGCCTCGATGACCTGAAAGAGATCGCTGAAATCCGAGACCGCATGGTCGATGAATTTTCGCTCGACTACATACCACATCTTCATGCCGACGCCGTGATCGGCTGGGCATGGAGCGTGTTTAACGATTACGACATGGACGCCAATCCGCTCGGATTTCGGCATCGCACGATCCGGGCTCTGGCCGGGACGCGGCGGCGGATCCGGCACCTGAGCCTGGCGGACTCGATCGGCGTCGATTTTCACAAAACCGGCTTCGCGCCGTACGTGTCGAGTCTGTACCTGGTGAAAACGCAGGCCGATCTGGAGCTCATCGCCCGCGAGCCATCGTCCATGCCGTATCTGTTTCAGTCGGGCGAGCATCATCCCGGCCGGTACACGCTCGAAACCTCGAGTAGCGGAAGCGGCCCGATGGCCGCGCTGGGCAGCCTGCGGCTGCTCGGCAAAAACGGTTTGCGTTCGCTGCTCGGTCATCTGGTCACAATGTCCGACACCCTGACAGAGCATCTCGACGGCCACACTTCGACGCACGTGTTGAACGCCGAGAACTTCGGGCCAGTGACGCTCTTCCGTGTCTATCCACCCGGCGTCGACACGTTCAGCGTCCCGGCTCAGGAGTACTCCAACCCCGAATTCCGCGAGACGCTGCTTGCCCACAACGAATACAACCGCCGCATCTTTGACGAGATTCAGTCCGAGGCACTGCAAGGGCGAGGCGTCGTGATCTCGCTCACTGAGTGCTACCGCGAGACCGAGTACGGCGCGCCGATCGTGGCTCTGAAGTCGTACATCATGAGCCCGTTTTCCGACGAGAAATACGTCGACGCCGTGCTCGAGTCGATCGCCCGCGCGCGAGAAATCGTCGGCCAGTAACGAACTTCGAGCTCATTCAGCTGCCGCTGACAGCCAGTTCCGGCTTGTTGTCAGCAGTTGCCTCGACCGGCTTCCGGTGGAAGGTCACTCCCAGCGACCGTGCGGCTCGGGGGGCAATGGAGAATCGGAACGGGCGGCCGACGGCGTACAGGTTGCCCAGGAAGTCGTACCCGAGTCGCCGGCAGCTTTTCAACGAGGCATGGTTGGCCCAGTCGACATCCGACAGCAGCGCGTCGATGCCGCGATCGGCCATGGCGAGCAGTGCCCGCCCCATGCCGATGCCGTGCAGACGTCGGCCTCGGAAATCCGGATGCGTGAATCCGTTGTGCATGTAGGCCGCGTTCGACGGAACGTTCAT
>JAQBVJ010000190.1:2500-8967 GCA_027623235.1 Planctomycetota bacterium | reverse complement strand
CCGCTCTGGAAAATGCAGCTCTTCACGATCTGCGATTTCTATCGTGAAAAATACGGGCCTCGTGCCGAGATGATCGGCTCTTCGATCCAGGTCCCCAGCTATTTCGCGTGGATCGCTCTGCAGTACACAGCTCTGTCTGGAATTCTTCACACGTATTTCGATGTCGATCGTGAGACCGGCATCTACATCGCTGCTGCACTGACAATGGTCTACACGATGGTCGGTGGCATGTGGTCTGTGACTCTGACGGACACTCTGCAGATTCTGGTCGCGCTGGTCGGGCTGGTTGTGTTGACGATTGCCGTTTTCAAACAGCCATTGCTGGGCGATGGCTCGGTGACCCGAGGTGTGAGCGTCCTCGTCGAGAAGCTGAATTCCAATCCGGACCACGCGAACCATCTGAATTTTTTCCCGAGCTGGGATGCCATCATGATCATGGGGTGGATTGGTGCCTGGGCCACCGGTCTCTTTGGCTGCATTCCCGGTCAGGATCTTCAGCAGCGTGTCTTCGCGTCGAAGGACGAAAAAACAGCCTCACGTGCCTGCATCCTTGCGGGCTGTCTCTACCTGGTATTCGGCATCCTGCCGGTGACGATCGGCATGGCATCGCTGATTACTCACCCCGAGCTGAAGGGCGAGCCGGTGGCTGTCCTGGCTGCGGCTTTCCTGAGTCCGCTGTGGCTGGTCGTGTTCATCATTGCCGTCGTGTCGATGGTCGTCTCGACGGCGACCAGCGCGGTGCTCGCTCCGGCCACGCTGCTCGGACACAACCTGCTGAGTCGACTCAATATTTTTGGCGAGCGAAAGCTGCTGCGCGACCGGCTGTGTGTGGTCATTGTCACTGGCGGCGGTGTCGTTCTCGCACTGCAGGGTAAGAAAATGATGGGGCTTCTGGACATCGCCTTGTCGATTCAGCTCGTGTCGATGTTTATCCCGGTTGCATTTGGAATTTACGGGAAGCCCAAAGGCGAACTGTCGGCGGTTCTACCGATGTGCTTTGGCTTCAGCGCCTGGCTGATCCGGTTTATTTTCGATCAGGAGTCTGTTGCCAGTGCTCTGGGAGACAGTCTGACGACGGGTCTCGCTGGAAAACTGATGGTGGTTCCCGCCGACTTTTACGGTTTCGGCTTTGCCCTGGCCGGGTATTTTCTGGGGCAGTGGCTGTCTTCACGAGCAGCCTCTGATGCTGCGACGACGTAATGCGAACCGCAACTGCAGCAGGGCGCGAACGATCCGGCCTGGAAATCAAAGATCAGCCATTTTGACGTCGGGTCGGAAGGAGCCTCGTCCCTCTCGATTGTCCGTAGAGGCCTCATCGAAAAATCCCGCGGGAACTGTAAATCAACGGTGTCATGACGAATTTGCCGCTCCCTGAAATTCCTGGCGGCTGGCATGAACGGCAGGTCGACGTTGGTGCCTGCTCATTCACTTTAACATTGCCTGTCTCCCCCGACGCCTTCCTCGATGACGCTGCGGTTCTGGAAGCGAACCGCACGTCCGACCACATGCCCTACTGGAGCTTTCTGTGGCCGGCTGCTTTCTCGATGGCCCGTCTGATTCCGAAGGCGCGCCTGATTCCGAAGGTCACGGAAGAGCAGCCTGTCGGATCGTGCCGGGCGCTCGAGATCGGCGCGGGAATCGGGCTCGTCGGGATCGCTGCCCTTGCTGCGGGACTCGACGTGACATTTTCCGATTACGACGAAACCGCCGTTCGCCTCGCTCACCACAACGCGGCTCAAAACGGATTTGTCGGGCAGCCTGCCGTCCTGTTTGACTGGCGGAAGTTTGACGAGGCGAAGCTGGAGCCGTTTCCGCTGATCCTGGGTTGCGACGTCGTTTACGAACAGCCAAATCATCCTCTTGTGCTGAACGTGCTCGAGCGGCTTCTGGAACCCGGGGGAACTGGCTGGCTTGGCGATCCGGGACGCGGGTCACTCCGGGAGTTTGTTTTTCTGGCGGAGGAGCGTGGATTCCAGGTCGCGATGTTCGACGAAGACGGAGTGGAAATCTCATGCGACCTCGACCGGCAGCGGAGCACTTCCTTGCGGGACCTGCGATTCGTCGTCAACGAATTTCGACTACTCCGGCTGCGCCGGTCGTCCCTGTGAGTTAAAACGTCTGGCTTGCTGCGCAGAACTGTCCAGGCAGGAACGTCTTTTTTCGCATGACGACGATCCGTTGTGACGAAAGAGATTTCACGCATCCCATTTCCCACGCGAGAGGACAGTTGTGTCAATCTGCCGGCTCTGCCTCGCCGATTGGTTTGAATTTCTGAATTTCTCCACCCATACTCCCGGACAGGTACGGATGCAGGGACACACCGTTCCCTGCAACGGACTCGACGTGCTGACAAATCGCAGCGGACACCGCGAACGTTGGCGTCGTCAGGTCGAGAGTCGCAGCAGCGATGAAGCAGCACTCAAGTGGCCACTTATGACGAGTTTCTCAAAATTGAAATCTATTGCCGGTTCCGGCAGGAAAGGTGGTTCAGACCGCCAGCCCTGACGTTGCCGGCTTTTTTTGTGCAGTGATCCAATTCGCAGATTCCCGGTCGCTCGATTCAGAATCGGCCGACGACTTAAGTCCCATCTTTACGGGAGGGCGAGGCTCCCACCGAGCTGTTTTGCAATGTTGTTATTGCTGAGCGGCTCAGCAGGAGCTTCGTCCTCGCAACGTTTCAACTCTGGAGCATTCCCCAGTCGAGAAGGATTCGCCGATGAAAGCGTCTGATCTGTTTGTGAAATGTCTCGAAGCGGAAGGCATCGAACTGATATTCGGTGTCCCCGGTGAAGAGAACGCCGACTTCATGATCTCGCTGGAAGATTCGAAGTCGATTCGATTCATCCTGACCCGGCATGAGCAGGGGGCCGCCTTTATGGCGGAAATTTATGGGCGGCTCACCGGTAAACCCGCCGGCTGCCTCGGCACACTCGGGCCGGGGGCGACCAACCTCATCACAGGAGTTGCCGACGCCAACATGGACCGCTCGCCGATGCTGGTGCTGACCGGTCAGGGCTCATCGGAACGGCTTCACAAGGAGTCTCACCAGGTCATGGACGTCGTCGCGATGTTTCGTCCTGTGACGAAGTGGGCTCAGATGGTCTACCACGCTGACAACATCGCGGAAATCGTTCGAAAAGCTGTCCGCATTGCGACGACTGAAAAACCGGGCGCCTGCCTGATCGAGCTTCCGGAAGACATCGCGAAGATCGAGACGAAAGTGACCCCCATCGAACCTCGCCAGTTCCGTCGACCAGTGGCCGACGACAAGATCGTCAACCTGGCCTGGGAGGCGATCAAGTCGGCAAAGCGACCGATCATTCTCGCCGGAAACGGCTGTATTCGACGCCGAGCCAGCGACCAGCTGCGGAAGTTTGCCAAGTCGACCGGCATCTACGTGTTGAACACGATGATGGCGAAAGGGGCGCTCGACATGGACGACCCGCAATGTGGTTACACAATCGGTCTGGGTGGAAAAGACGTGCCCGCCGTCGCAATTGAGCGTGCGGATCTTGTGATCTCGCTTGGCTACGACATGGTTGAGTACCACCCGAAACTGTGGAACCCGAGTGGTACAAAAAAGATCGTGCATTGCGACTTCATCCCGTCGGAAGTCGATGAGCACTACCGCATCGATGTTGAGGTTGTCGGTGACCTGGCTCACACGGTGTGGATGCTCAACGAACGAGTCGCTCGTGACGGCGTCGAAGGTCTCGACTTTGACCACTCACACGGCAAGCTGTGCCGCGAGAAAATGACCGAGGAGTTTGAGGCGTACAAAGACGATGATGCCGTCGGCAAAATCAAGCCGCAGAAAGCTTTGTGGGACGCTCGCCAGGCGCTCGGACCGAATGACCTGCTGCTTTCCGACGTGGGGGCTCACAAAATGTGGATCGCCCGCTACTACCAGTGCCACGAGCCGAACACGTGCCTCATCCCCAACGGATTCTGTTCGATGGGATTTGCTCTGCCGGGAGCGATTGCGGCGTCCTTCGTTGGCCAGAGTGAGCGAATTCTGGCAATTTGTGGCGACGCGGGATTCCTGATGAACGTTCAGGAAATGGAAACGGCAAAGCGCTACAACAACAACATCACTGTCATGATCTGGGAAGATCACGCCTACGGACTGATCGCCTGGAAGCAGTTCAATCAGTTCGGAAAACACACCGATCTGGCGTTTGGCAATCCGGACTTTGTGGCTCTGGCTGAGGCGTTCGGCTGGAACGGGTACCGCTGCGAGGACAGTTCGAAACTACGTGAAACGCTCGAAGCGTCCTTCAAGGCAGATGGCCCAAGCCTCATTGTGATTCCGATCGACTACGAGGAAAACAACAAGCTGACGCAGCGAATGGGTGAACTGACCGCCTCGATCTGAACGGCAAGTTCAGCTTCGACATCTAAGAGAAAACCCGCGGCCACATTTTGGTCGCGGGTTTTACTTTATTCTAACGGAAACAGAATTCCCCCTGATTTCATCCAGGATCCGTTTGATTTCTTTGACCGGCAGTCGCCACTCCATGTTGAGGTGCGATGGTTGAAGGGCGATTGCCAGAGAGACCAGCTGGTGTTCTGAGTGGTCTTCCTCCGGCAGACGCTTGCCGTTCATGAGGGCGAGGAACCTCTGGGTTCGGCCAACATTTTTCTGCACAGTGTCGCTCTGTTTTGTGTCGCTCTGTTTTGTTCGGATTTCGATGATGTGAACCGGGCGTCCCTCGCGCATTTCCGCTTTCTCGCGGAAGATAAACTGCGGCTCCAGGCGGCTGAGAAGGGCGGGGTCGAGCGCGCTTTCGCGTTCCTCATACAGCTTCTGTCGAATACGCGTCGCGATGTTGCGGGCTCGTCCTGCGACGACAGAGTCCTCTGATTTCTCAGCACGCTCCACGAATTTCAACGCTGGCCCGCCGATCAGCACCAGCTTCGTCGTGGCCGAGTGACGCGTTGCGTAGTCCGGTGCCGCCAGTTGGGCAATCAGTTTTTGGATCGCTCGTCGTGATGGAGTGTCTTCCTTTGCGACATCTTCCGGATCAATTTCGCTCCCGTCGATCAGACCGCCGAGAAGTCGCAGTTCCTTGATGAAGCCTTCCGGATCTTTGGTGTCGAGAAGAGCCACCAGGCTCGTCAGGCCGAGCCCGTCTTCATCGCCGTTCCGATAAAGTCCCGTGCGATAACCGTCCAGCTGATGCCAGACCTCGGCGAAAAGTCCGAGGACCTCAAACTGCTGTGACCGGTTCAGCATGCCTTGTCCGGCGAGATTGTCCCACCAGTTGTCCCAGGCTCGGAAAGTGTCGTGAAGCAGGATGGAGATGACTGGCGAAGTCGCCTTGCCGTTCGTTCGTTCGTTCGTGCTGCATGCGCGACAATCAGCTCTCCGGCTTTTCCGTTTGCGGGCAGGCCTGTTAGGGTGGACGGATCGCCCATTGGGCTGATTCGGCGAACGGCTTGCCGAATGACGTCGTGCTTTGCCGGATCAAAGTGAAGGTCGAGGTCCATCTCGATACCGGTGGGTTCGATCCGGAATCCAAAGACGGCCTGTTGCGAGGACTGGACGATCTCGAACAGTTCTCTCAACGCAGCCTCTTCTTCTTCGTCGATATCCGGGTGGTTCTTGATCCAGCGGTCGGCTTCCACGCTTGCCGCTTCCGGATTGAATTCGTCCCGGTTGGCTGAGAACGCGATGATTAGGTTGCTTTGAAGCAGGTGCTTCCGGCGGGCCTTTGGAGTTGTCTCTGACATTCGCTCGCCTTGGAGGACGTGCTCAAAAGCGTCAATGTGGCTCGCGATCCACAGGTAGTCGCCGTCGACTTTGAAGTGTCGATATCGGTAGCCCATATGGCCTTCCTGCGTCACGACTCGGCCGTTTCGGAGTGCTTCCAGGTCAGTCTTTAATCGTTCGGCAAGCTTGTCGAAATCCTTGATCGCGACACCGACGGCGATCGGTTTTCTCCATTGCGACTTCTTGTCGCTTTCGGAAAGCTCAACGAGGCTTCAGTTCAGCCAGACGATCACAGCCGGCTGATCAGGGTCGTAAATGTCGGTGATTCCGAGAACGGTTTCTCCATACCGGATCGCCATTGACGCCCGAGTTGGTCCACCGACAGTTGCCTCAAGAAGCTTGTCGGCTTTCGACGTGAACTCAGTGACGCTCGGGAAAATAATCGATGCTGCGGCTCGCGCCGGCACGAGTTCGAGTGGTGTTTTCTTTGTGGCAATGGCGCTGAGCGGCGCTGCTGCCAGGACCGCCAGGGTGATTGCGAATCGGTTCATGGTGGCTTCCTCAGGCTGGGGCGGACGCGATCGTTGTAAGTCGCTGTACCTGGTTACTACGTTCGCTGTTTCGAGGTCGGCATTTCCTCGTGCTGTCACCGGTCAATTCTGGGGATGAAGCGAACTTCTCGACGGGCTGGTGTGTCGATCTGCGGCTGGACTTTGCGATCACAATGGAGTTTTGATGTGGTGGGGACGCGGGC
>JAQBVJ010000189.1 GCA_027623235.1 Planctomycetota bacterium | reverse complement strand
CTGAAGCCGGAATACAACATCTCACCAACGAAAACCAGGTCGGAATGAGTATCCGGACACGCTGCTAGCAGGCCCGCCATGTGGACTGCCAGTTTCCGTAAATTTGTTCACAGCTTTGACCTGAGGTCGACTGGCAAGTGGTTTCTGCTGTTCAGTCTTGTCGGGACGGTTGCCGGTGTGGGCGCCGTGGTGTTCCAGGTCATCCTGCAGGTCGTGGCTCGTTACACGCAGACGGCCCTGGCGGGCTTCACACCCGAAGAGGCTGCTGGGGAGCACTCGCTGTTTCACCACGCTTCGGCCCAGTTTTCGTTGCCGCTGATCGTGGTCGTCATGGGGTTCGGCGGGCTGATCTCAGGCTGGCTGGTTTACACATTTGCTCCGGAAGCCGAAGGTCACGGGACCGACGCGGCCATCGAGGCGTTTCATAATAAGCGAGGTCTCATTCGAACCCGCGTGCCGTTTATCAAGACGCTGGCCTCGGCGATCACGATCGGGACCGGAGGTTCGGCCGGACGTGAGGGGCCGATCGCTCAGATTGGAGCTGGCTTCGGCTCGTTCCTGGGAACTCACCTGCATTTGTCGGATCGGGACCGCCGCATCATGCTGGCAGCCGGGATGGCCGGAGGGATCGGCGCGGTGTTTCGTGCACCGCTGGCGGGAGCTCTTTTTGCAGGAGAAATCCTCTACAAAGAAGGCGACATCGAGTCAGACGTCATCGTCCCCGCGGCAATTTCCTCAATCGTCAGCTTCAGCGTTTACAGTCTGTTTCTGCCAGCCGATGCGGCGTTTCTGCCGCTGTTTGGTGACGGGCTTCACTACAAGCTGAATTCACTTTTTGAGCTGTTGCCGCTCGCCTTAATGGCGGTCGTTCTGACCCTGGCGGCCATTCTTTACATCAAAGTCTTTTACGGAGTGCATGCACTCGCCCAGAAGATTACGTCTATTCCGAGGCCGCTCAAGCCAGCGATCGGCGCAGTCCTCGCCGGCCTGATCGGAGTCGGGCTGCACCTGGCGTTCGGAGAAAACCACGACGGAGCACTGCTGGCTGTGCTTTCGACCGGGTACGGCTCGCTGCAGGCCGCACTTGAGGATCCCGCGAAACTGGGGATCGGTGTTCTGCTGTTGATCGCTGGCGGGAAGATTCTGACAACATCTCTGACAATCAGCACGGGAGGTTCGGGCGGTGTCTTCGGGCCGTCGATGGTGATTGGTGGCTGCCTTGGTGCGGCAGTCGGGCTCGTGTTGCGAGATGTGTTCGGAGTCGAGACTCAGCCGGGAGCCTACGCGATCATCGGGATGGCCGGGTTTTTCGCCGGTGCAGCTCACGCCCCAATCTCGACGATCATCATGGTTTCGGAGATGACCGGTGACTACAAGCTGTTGCTGCCGACGATGTGGGTTTGCACGCTGTGTTTTCTGCTTTGCCGACGCTGGACACTGTACGTCAAGCAGGTTCCATCCCGGCTGGATTCACCCGCCCACAAAGGCGACTTCATTGTGGATGTCCTGGAAGGAATCCAGGTGGCTGATGTCTACTCGCCGGACGAGACGGTGATTCGAGTCAGAGAATCCGCCTCGCTGGATGAACTCGTCCATCTGCTGGCCGAAACCAGCCAGCAGTATTTCCCGGTCGTCGACGAGGACGGAGCGATGGTCGGAATATTTTCTGCGGACGACGTGCGAGCCTACCTGTTTGATGAGATCATCTGGCGGCTGGCGGTTGCGCGGGACGTCATGAAGTCCAACGTGGTGAGCGTCACTCCTGAAGATGATCTCAACACCGCGCTGCAAAGGTTGACGTCGCTCAGCATTGATGAGCTTCCCGTCGTCGATCCCGCAGATTCAGGGCGGCTGCTCGGGATGCTGTCGCGGCGTGAGACGATTGCGTTTTATAACCGGCGAGTCATACAGCACCGGGAAGAAGCGGGCAGCAAATAGCTGAGCGAAGCTCAGGTTATGTGACGGCTGCCGTCGCATTGGCAGCGGGGGCGAGTACGACGTTGACCTCGGCAAGCATTCTCTCCAACTCCAGAGCTGGCATTGAGTGAGGCGACAGCCCGCTTAACGACATCCACAGAATTCGAGCACTCAAAGGGACCAGATGTTTTCCAGGGCTGGTCGTCCGGTTAATGCGGGTGAATCCAGGTTCCGGAGGGTCCGGTCCAAGAGGGTCCGGTCTTAACCGGTTACGCGAGATTGACCATCCAATTCGAACAGGCGTACGATCCGTGCGATTTCTAAGAGTCTTCTGCTCCAGGCCGGACAGGATCTGGTGATGAGGAGTCGTGTTTTGCCGCAGAAATTGATCATTGATGCTGATCCTGGAATCGGCGATGCCTTTGCAATCGCCCTGGCGGCCTGTGATCCCGGGATCGACCTGATCGCAGTCACTGCGACTGCCGGCTGCGTCTCCGGTGCCGTTGCGACGCAGAATATTCTTTCCATCATCGAGTCGGTTGACCCGGACAAGTGGCCGCGGCTGGGCGGCTGTAATGCACTGCGTCCGACGTTTCCCGCGCCAGAGTCTTCGGCATCCGCATTTTCGGGGGGGAACACTGCCGCCTTCTTTGACCCGCTTCGCCTGAACGGAAATTATGGATTGGGAGCGACTGAACTCCAGTTCGCTCAACTCCACAACCAGCGCGACTCCGCAAAACTGCTGGTCGATCTGGTGCGACAGAATCCGCACGAAATCTGTGTGCTGACACTTGGTCCGCTAAGCAACGTCGCGCTGGCCAGTGAGCTCGCACCCGATTTTCTTGACCTCATCCACTCACTTGTGTGCCTTGGTGGCTCCGTGGGAGCAGGAGGAGACGTGACGGCCGCAGCCGAGTTCAACCTCTTTGCCGATCCCGGCGCGGCACGAACCGTCCTGTGCTCTCACACACAAAAGGCACTCGTCCCGCTCGACATTTCCAGAAATGCGGTCCTGACGTTCGACCAGTTCGACCGGCTGAACGAATCCCGCCCGGACTCGCTGCGATGGTTTTTCGATGAACTGCTTCCATTTTCGCTGAGGGCTCATCGTGAGGAACTCGGTCTGGAAGGTCTGCCACTGGACGCCGTGACGGCGCTGGCAGCGATTGCAGAACCGAGGCACTTCTCCACCGAGGCGATGTCAGTCGACGTCGAGCAGGACGGCAATCTGACTCGCGGAGTTTCGGTGTTCGACCGGCGTGGAATTCCGCGATGGCAGCAGAACATCGACGTCCTGACTGCGGTCGATCCGCAGGGAGTGCTTGATTATCTGACGCGGGTTCTGAAGAGCTGACTCATCGGCGTTTGATAATCTGGCGATTGATAATAAGCCTTAATAATAAAGCTCGCAGTCCTTCCAGAGCCGCTCGAATTCCCGCTGGAAGTCAGCGATCAGCTTCCGGTCATCGGCGATCAGGAAATTCTCTTCGTTGCTTTCCGCGGCAGATCGAGTCCAGTTGTAACTGCCTGTTAGAAGACGAGTTCCGTCGAAGATGGCAAACTTGTGGTGCATGTGAAAACTCGTCCGGTCGACTCGAACTTCGATCCCGGCACGGGCCAGTCGTTCCGCATCAGAGCCCCGATCGTTGGCTTTGTCATTGTCGGTCACGATGCAGACTTTGACTCCCCGTTGATGCGCCGCGTCGATTTCATCAGCGATGCGATTATCAGTGATCGTAAAGACACAAATGTCGACCGAGCGACGAGCCGATTTGAACATCGACGCGATCTTCTGCCAGCAATCATCGGCGGGGCTGAAGAGGACCTCAGAACGGACAGCTACGTTTGACGGTGCAGATTTACGAAGCACTCGCGTGACATCGTGAAGCCACTCCAGGACCTGTGGCGAGTTCACCGGGTCGATCACCTCGCGTGCCAGCTCGAACGCGGTGCGGTGGCAGAGATCCTGCAGTTGCTCGTCGAGGTTCACCTCGTCGATCCGCAAGGACAGCGCCTGCCGTTCGGAGCGGGAAAGCCGATAGTCATCCAGCGTTTCGCGAAGGATCTGCTGCAGTTCATCGTGAGTCATGAAAGCGTTTTCTGCTGGATGAGTCGCGGCTTATCTTTCCAAGCCGTTGAAAAAGTCCCTAACTCGTTGGCGACTTCACTGACGCACGTTAACGACTGGCGCAAAAGAAAAAGCGGAAGCCAACGGCTCCCGCTTTCATTGACTGCATTCGGCCAGAACTAGCCTTCGTCGCTTTTGTCACCAGCCTCAGGAACATCTGCTCCTTTGCCAGTGTCAGAACCAGCTTCGCTCGACCCGAGCTCAGTCGCCGGGCTGGTTTCGGGTGTGCTTGCTGCCGGAGTTGTGGACGTGTCCGTTGAGTCTGTTGCTGAGCCACCACAACCGATGGCTGCGAATGATAGACCGACGGCAGCAACAAGAGTCAGCGATCGACCAATTGTGAAAACGAGCCTCATGGGCTTCTCCTTCTGAAGAATGATCCGTCTCTTAAAATCCGGGGGCCCTCCCCATGGTGCGGGATGTTACGGCACCGGATCCGCATGTTCAACTGACGCGTTGGATCCACGACATTCGGCACGCCAACATTCGGCACGTCGGATGGTCAGGTTTGACTGGTTGTGCTGATTGCACAGGGAATGGATCAAAGACCGTAAAGATCGCTGAACGGAATCGTTCAGAGCACCATCCAGGATAGTTAACAACGCAATACAGCCAGATAAAACTTCTGTGCACATTATGTAACGTTGTTGATGCGAATTGCCGCCGAACATGCAGCAATCTGGCTCACTCGTGCTGCAGAATCAACCCATTCCGTCGCCAGCGATGTGGTTGCTCGCAGTTTTTCTGGCATTTTCAGCGATTCGAGCCAACTGGCATTCGGTTCGCTTCGTCTGAACCTGACCAATTGGGACAATCGTTACAACGTGACAGGTTGTCGGCTTGACTGACATTAAGAGAGTGATTGGTCGGGTACGAATGAGGCGGTGTCGACATCGAAGCGTCCGCTGCAGGCCATGGAATCATTGTGAAGGAGGTAGACTTCGTGATACGCCAACCAGAGTGGCTGAGCCAGTTCGTTGACCGGGTTTTGGCGAGTTCTGCCCAGCTTGGGATGGAGTCAGGAACTGGATGCCACGTCTACAGAAATACCGACGGAGAATGGGAAGTCACGCTCTTCAGCGACGAAGAGCCAACCGGCCGGATGCCCGGGCTGAATCAGATTCCGCCAGCGCTTTCTGTCGATATCTTTGAACTCGTCCGGGTGTTCGACGAGCTAAGCTCGTGCCGATGGCAGTCGGCGCCAGCGGCGTGGGATGATGACCTTGGAGTACATCTCGCTGTCGAAGGGAAGTTTGAGGGTCACGCGATCTGGCTGCGAATTGTCAGTCAAATGCCGGCCTGCCTTGCGGAGCAGGCCACCTATGCGTCCGCGAGGAGATAACAACCTCTACGGGTGATGAGCGATTCACGGCGGCCTGAGGGCCGCCTTTTTTTTATGCGCTTCGTATTTTCAGAAGAGCTCGGCGATCCTGGTGCCGTGGTCGAGGATTCCGACCGGACGTCCCTGGAAATCTTTCACGCGGTCGTTCGGGTCGATTCCGATCGCCGCGTAAATCGAGGCAGCCAGGTCGGCTGGCCCGTAGCCTCGAGTGAGCGGGTAGGCGGCTTGAGCGTCGCTCTGCCCGATGATCTGGCCTCGCTGAACGCCGCCTCCCGTGAAGAAGACTGAGCCGCAGGCTCCCCAGTGATCGCGGCCACCGCGGGCGTTGATCTTCGGCGTTCGTCCGAATTCCGTGAGGAAGACCACCAGCGTCGAGTCCAGCAGGCCGCGTGTTTTCAGGTCGCTGACGAGAGCGGCGAAGGCCTTGTCGATTCCCGCAACATGGTAGCCGCGTTTTGACAGCTCCGAGGTGTGCGGGAAGTTCTGCGACGGAGCGTTGTGGTTGTCCCAGAGGTTGCCGTAGTCGGAGTCGTAGCCGTAATCGACCATGACGTATCGCGCGCCCGCCTCGACCAGTCGTCGCGCCGTGAGGCACCGTCCGCCGATTTTCGTGCGGCCGTATGTGTCGCAAACGGAGGGTGGCTCGTCAGCAATGTCGAATGCGCTGCGAATTCCCGCCGACGTCAGAAGGCGGATCGCATTCGCGTAGTGGCCTTCCATCGTGGACAGCGTCCCGTCGGATTCCGCACGGGACACCGCCGATTCGATCTGGCCGCGGAGCTGTTTTCGGCGATCGACTCGCGACACGGTGATGCCGTCGGGCAGCGCCAGAACTCGCGGCTGAAGATCCTCACTGGCTTCGGCCGGCGGGTTTTCGAGCTTTTCTCCCACCGTGAAGTCAGGCTGCTCGGGCTGGCCTCCGAGGCAGAAGGGGGCGTACTGACCGCCAAGCCAGCCACCCACAAAGAGGTTGTGTGGCGGTGGTCCCGGGCGGGTGATTCCCGGCACGGCGATGTATCCCGGCAGACCTTTCCGGGACCCGTACAGGTGCGAGACGATCGACCCGATATTGGGTTCCGTAAAGAGTTGAGCCTGCGTGACTTTCCTACCGGAGAGTGTGTAGACCTGGCTCAGCAGGTGATCGTTGCTGTCGTGCGAGAAAGTTCGAACGACGGCCAGTTCGTCGGCGATCTTTGCGAGGTTCGGCAGCGTCTCTGCGAAGTGGACTCCGGGAAGAGCCGTGTCGATCGTGTCCAGCGTGCCGCGAATCTGCTCGGGAGCCTCGGGTTTTGGATCGAAGGAGTCGATGTGAGTGACGCCTCCGCCCATCCACAGGAAGATTACGGATTTGGCTTTGCCAGGATGCTCACCCGATTCGTCAGAAGCTGCGTTAATACCGCAAGCGGGAAGCAGCCCCGACGCGACCGTCAGAGACCCGACGCGAAGAGCGTCACGGCGGGACAGGTTTCCGATGAGTTTTGGCGGTGGAGTGTGGCTCACGTTGGCGTCCTGTGAGGCGGTGCGGAGACGCGGCTTGAATTCCCTCCGAATATTATCCGCTGTCTGATTCGCGGCCGGCAAGGAGAACCTCAAACGTCGCTGCTGTCGGCAGAGTTTTCATCGGCTGACTGGCACTGCTGAGGATCCCGCATTTCCACTCGAACTCCGCCCTGGCCCTTCACAATGTCCTCGTGATGGCAGAAGAGTTTGCGCCACGAACCTGAAACGCACTGCAAAAATGATTAACAGCTCGGCATTCAGAATGCTTTACAGATTCCTGTCCAGCATTCCCACGGCCGACGCGTGAGAGACGTCGTGCCGATGATCGGGCTCAAGCTGGTTTCCGAGAGAATACGAGAGCACAGGAAGCACCCCATGAAAACGTTCCAGAATTTGCTGGGCGATGAGGCAGGCTTCATCGTTTCGGCCGAGCTTGTTCTTGTTGCCACGATCGCGGTGCTGGCGATGGTTGTGGGAATGTCCGAGGTCTCCAGCGCGGTGAATCAGGAAATGGAAGACGTCGGCTCGGCCGTCGGTTCCGTCCAGCAGAGTTTTTATTACTCGGGAATTCAGTCGCACGGTAAAGGTGCGCTTTACGGCAGCGGCTTCGAGGACTATTCGGATCATTGCGACAGTCAGTTCGACCTCGTCCCGACTGGCCCGGTCAGTGAGGACGGCAAATATCTGGATCAAGATCACCACGACTACGACTACGACTCGGAATAGCAAATTCGAAATCTGCGGTTCTGGCCCCCGCAACCCGGGAGACAGACGAGCAGCGAGTCCCCTTGAGTCCTAACAGTCCGTTGAAAAAGCCAGTCGCAGGTAGCGGAGCGACGCAAGCCGCCCGGTTTTACATGGGGAAATGCGTCCAGACCGGACGGCTTGCGTCGTACCGCTACATTTTTCAACGGACGGCTAAACTCCCGTTGAAACTGCGCGCTCTTGAAGGTCGACGCTCCCGGGCTGAAGGCAGGGAACCGGCTTGGAGGGCTCCTGCCAAGCCAGTCCTTGCGAGTCCGCTACCATCTCAATTTCCGGTCGCTATATTATCCGCCTTGTCTGGCAGGAGCCGAATTTGCGATGGCTTCTGGCCGTCATTGCACTTCGTCAGAAGACCCTCAGCCCGTCCCGGCCAGCAGAATCAGCGGTGGAGTCAAGTTATGGCCCTCAACAAGTTCGATCTTCGGCTCGAAGATTTGGTCGTCGAAACCCGCACCTGCTGGGACTCTGGAATCAGTGACTTGAGCCAGGGTGATCGCAACTGGGTTTCCAACGCGATTCACCGGTCTCCTGAGCTGGCATCGAAGATCGAGTACGAGCGGGCTCACACGGGTTTTTGCCGGGAAATCACCGTGACCGTCGAGGACATTCAGCGGCTCTATCAGCAGCGACTTGGCGAGTAATCCGTCGAGCTGGATTGACCTCTGGCAGTGCTTTCGGCCGCCGCTCGGCTGCCGATTCGACATTCTTTAGGAATTCTGCTCAAGCCCGCACAGCCTGGCTGCCGATCTCAGATTGCAGAATCAACGTGGTTTCCGGCTCATGCCGAAACCTTCTGCCACTGAAATCACCGAGGGACGGCTCATGCGGATTCCGCCTCATTTTTTCACAGACGATTCCAGACCGGCCGCTTCTTCGACGGAAGCTGACTCCTCCCGGTTTACAACGGATCCCGACTCGCGGCTCAAAGAGCCGTTGCATGAAGGAACTCTGAAACTGCCGGGTGTCGATTCGGCCCCGGAAACGCCTTCAATGGTAAGCGTCCGGCTGGGCGATATTCTGAAACCACTCGCCGATGCCATCCGCTCCGACCGAACATTTCTGAGCGACTTTGCGGACGACGATGTGCAACTGCCGGCCGACCTGCTGGACTGCCTGAAGGCTTTCGGAGAAATCCGCCGCGCGGCGTAAACTCGTCGCAGCAACTTGACCAACAAAAAAGAACGAGCCGGCAGGAGTGATCCTGCCGGCTCGTCTCGTCAAGTACTGGCCCGCACCTGACTGTTCCGGGTGTGGCAACGAATCCTGGCGGGGTTAAGTTTTTGCGGTGTCGGGAGTTGGCCAGACGGAGGTCCATTGGCCG
>JAQBVJ010000051.1 GCA_027623235.1 Planctomycetota bacterium | reverse complement strand
GCCCGCAATTAGGAGCCAATGTCCAAAGCAACATTTCGACCGTGGTCGATGGTCGTCATGGGCTCATCCACTCACCGCAGCCACCGAAAACCCCTACAAAACAAGCGGCAGTGCCATTCGGCACAGCGACCTGAAGCTCACGATGGGCGTCTATACAGACCCGCAATTGCTGGACGTGCAAGGGGCCGTCGACTCGCTGCCTGACCTCCCTGGTCGAACCGAATTCAAAGAGCGTCGCCACACTGGGACCGATTCTCGGTTTGCCCCTGTGTTTGCCCCAGGCACAGGCCAACAGGGGCAAACGGAGTCTATTCCTGACACTTTATCACGTTCTGGCACTCTAAATGCCGTCTCCGGGCCTGTCGCCGTAACATCCTGCCCTGACACGAGAAAAGCCTCGCCGTCACATCGTGACAACGAGGCTGCCGGAGAGCGGGTGAGGGGAATCGAACCCCCGCCTGAAGCTTGGGAAGCTTCCGTTCTGCCATTGAACCACACCCGCTTGAATCGGACTCAACCCGACGGTGGCATTATGGTGGTGAGCCGGGCTTGTGCAACCATCGCCCCAGCGAGTTGTTTCAGGACTCGATGAGGCGTCTTTCGGCAGAGACGCCGGAGAGCGCGTCCGGAATGGCTTCGAAATCGAGTCATTCTGCATCGACAAACTCAAACAACTCCTTCGTCGCTGGATCGTCGGGCAGGCCAAGGTCCGCGTTCAGCTTGTTGTGCGTCGTTTCACGGGCTCCAAAGACTTTGTTGGGGATCCCGGAACTCGTCAGAACGGCACCGAGCCGTCTCGCCTGAGCGGTTGTGTTGGGATGACCGGCCACATGAAGAATCAAAAACGGCGGAATGCTCTTTCCTTTGGCGACGTGTGTGACCGCAGAAAAATCGATGTGCTTTTGCGGATCGTTGCCGAACTTCACGCGGTGCCCGTACGTCGGGAGCGGCAGGCCGTGCAGAGTCTGGGTGAGCTCAGCGGTCATAATGATCGCCGGCAGGTCGAAGGTATCTCCGTCGACGGGTACACATCCCTTGAGCACGTCGAACGGAACACGGTGCGCCTTCAAGTAGCGGTCATCAACGCAGAGCAGCGCCGCCAACTGCGCACCAGCCGAGTGTCCCATCACGAAAATGCGATTCGGATCGCCACCGTGCCCGGAAATGTTCTTGTGGACCCAGCCAAGCGACATCGCGACGTCTCGAATCAGCACGTCCATTTCCACGTGAGGCAGCAGACGGTAGTTGGTGGAGACGAAGACGAATCCTCGATCGACAAACACTTTCGGCTTCAGCTGCACGCTCGACTTGTCCCCCTGCTGCCAGCCGCCGCCGTGAATCCAGAAGACAACCGGCCGTTTCTGATCCCCTGGTTTTTCCGGAGTGTAGATATCCAGAACCTGCCGCTCTTGCGCTGGATTGGCGTAAGCAATATTTCGTTTGACCGTCTGAGCCTGCGTAAACGATGAGACAGCCAAGACGATCGTAAAGGTCAGCATCGAGATGACTGGTTGTTTCATGATGAAGCATCCCTCAGGTGGCTGGTGTATCGAACACGAATCATTCCGAAACGTCGCTCTTCTACGGTTTATCTGGATGACGGGCTCAGCAAGTGCCGTTGGACAAAAGCCGTCGAACGTTTTGCCGTGTCACCGCCAGCACCGGAGACGCCGTGATCGCCGCCGGGAATGACGACCAGTTCTGATGTGACTCCGATCGCTTCGAGTTTCCTGTGCAGATTCGAAGCGTGCGCGAGCGGGACGATGTCGTCCTTGTCTCCGTGGACCTGCATGATCGGCGGATCGTCTTTGCTCACGAAGGAAATCGGTGAGACGTCTTTGATCAGTTTCGGGGCCAGATCGGCGGCGGGAGTTCCCGGTTCATAGCCGATCAGCTGGCGATAGGCCGGATGGCGGTGGTCGATGCTGCTCAGGAGTGACCAGTCGGTCGGGCCGGCGAAGCTGACTGCGCAGGCCACTCGCGAAGAGTGCCGTTTGACGGGGTCGTCGGATTCGGGATCCGCCACGTCGTCGTGCAGAGCAACGTACGCTGACAGGTGCCCGCCGGCCGAGCCACCGGTGACTCCCAGTCGCTTCTCGTCAATGTTCCATTTCTTCGCGTTGTGACGGACAAACTGCACAGCTCGCAGGCAGTCGTTCACCTGAGCCGGATGCGTCTCGACATCCGTAAATCGATATTCCACCGCAACGACAGACAGCCGTCCTTCGGCGACGAATGCCGTCAACCAGCCGGGAACGTGTTTCTTCGATCCGGCACGCCAACCACCACCATGAATGAAAATTATCGCCGGAGTCGGCTTGTCGGATTTCGCGAGATAAACGTCGACACACTGAGACTTGTGGTCGTCGTCGTAAGCGACATCGAGATGCGTTGCCTCAGCCCCCGGGGCCTGCGCGAATCCTGACGCGGCGACCGCAGTCAGCAGGACGACACTTGCGACACAAACAACGCTTGTCTTCAGGATGACATTCATAAGAAGAGTCTCACTCTGGATTGTGACGAGCTCGCGATTGGCGAAACTCTATCCCGCATCCAGTAAGACGGGAAGCACCCCAGCCGTTCCTGATGTCGGCGTTCGCGGGTACAAAGTCGTGATGAATGAATCCCATCGTTGAGACCGACGGCTCCCGGCCCAACAGATTTTGCACTTGTGAGAACTGGTCGAGCAAGCGATTCGAAAACTGACGAGCGATGACTGACTCTGATCCATGTTCCCGACTGAGACCGATCCCGAAGGAGACGAAATGACACAGCGCGAACAATCAGGGACTCTCAGGCGGCGTGAATTGCTCACGGGATTCGGTGCCATGGCCGCCGGGGCGGCGTTTCTGAATGAAGCCGTCGGAGACGAAGTGAACCCGGCGACACAGGTGGTCGACCGGACGTCGAGCATTCGCATCACCGCCATGAAGACGTACTGGGTCGGACCGGTTGTGTATGTGAAGATCGAGACGAATCACGGCATCAGCGGCTGGGGCGACCTGAAGGGTGTCGACCCTCGGCCGGCTAAGGTCCTCGTGAATTCGTTGTTCGAACTGCTCGAAGGTGAGAATCCGACACGCATTGAGTACCTGTGGCAGAAGCTGTTTCGAGCTCATCGCAACATGCGCGGCGGGGCACTCATGGTGCACAGCATCGCGGCGATCGACATCGCGTTGTGGGATCTTGTCGGGAAGCTGTGGAACGTGCCCGTGTATCGAATGCTGGGCGGACCGACTCGCGATCGGATTCGGGTTTACCACACTGACAAGGCTCAGAAGGTTCCGCCGCACGGCATTTACGAGCACTCGGGGACGCCGACGGATATCGACCGGATGGTGCAGGCGATCGCGCGGGCTCGTGAAAACGTCGGGCACGACGGCGCGGTGATGTTTGACGCCCACTCGGCCGTGCCGCCCGCAACGCTGATTCAGCTGGCCTCGGCACTGAAGCCGTACGATGTGCTGTTCATTGAAGAGCCCGCCGTGCCGGGCAACATCGAGGTCTTCAAACGGCTCAAGGAGCACATCAATATCCCGCTGGCTGCCGGGGAGCGGGATCGCACCCTCTGGGGAATGCTGCCGTACCTGCAGGAAGGCTGTCTCGACATTCTTCAGCCGGACTGCAATCACACCGGCGGCATCAGCCAGATGAAAAAGATCGCGACCCTTGCTGAGGCGTATCACGTGCCGATCGCTCCGCACTGCACGGCGACATTCCTGGGGATTGCCGCGAGCCTGCATGTCGTCTCGTCGATACCGTTCCTGCTGATCCACGAATTCTACCCGCAGAACGCCGGCTTCAACGTGCCGGGGCTGACGCGGATGAGCTACGAACTCGACAAGGACGGCTACATCGGACTGCCGCCCGGCCCAGGTCTGGGGGTGGAAGTCGACGAGAAACTGCTTCAGGCAGAATCGCTCAAACCGCAAAGTTACCGCTGGCCAGGAGCGAAACTGAAAGACGGCTCGATCGCCGATTACTAACAGAAACCGACGCGCAGCCACACTCGCCCGAGCGTGGACGAATCATGTAACAAGTCCACGGTCTGGCGACCATGGCTACACGGACTCATCAGGAACGCACGATGAAGAATCGACGGGAGTGGCTGGCTTCACTGGGCCTGGTGGCGGGTGGAGTCGCGGGGGCAGGATTTGGTCCGGGAGTCAACGCCGCCCTGGGAGTCGACGACAAAAACAACGCCGCGGCCAACGTTGCTGACCGGACATCGACGATCAAAATCACAAAGCTCACCGCAACGCCGGTCATGCGAAAAGTGTTCCTCAAGATCGAAACGAACCACGGTGTCACTGGCTGGGGCGAGATCGACCAGCTTGAACCCAACGTGGCGGCGACTCTCGCGCGTTCGCTGTTCGAACTACTCGACGGTGAGAACCCGACACGGATCGAATATCTGTGGCAGAAGATCTACCGCTCTCATCGCGACATGCGCGGCGGACCATTCATGACTCACACGCTGGCCGGTATCGACATGGCGTTATGGGATATCACCGGCAAGTTGTGGGGCGTTCCGGTGTACCGGTTACTCGGCGGGCCCGTGCGGGACAAGGTGCTGTTTTACCCGACACCAAAAGCCACCAAAGTCGGGTGCGGACCGCAGCCGTTCTCAGGCACTCCGCAGCAGATCGAATCGATGGTCAAACAGGTTGCCAACGCTCGCCAACGAGTCGGTCCGGACGGCATGGTCATGTTCGACGCTCACTGTGCGATGCCGCCTCCGTTTCTCATTCAGTTTGCCTCGGCCATCAAGCCGTACGACGTGACGTACATCGAAGAACCGGCTGTGCCCGGCAACATGGAAGTTTTCAAGCGACTCAAAGAGCAGATCAGCATTCCCCTGGCTGTCGGTGAGCAGGCTCGCACGATCTGGGACGTCATCGGCTATCTGCATGAAGGCTGCGCGGACATCCTGCAGGTCGACTGTGCTCACACCGGCGGCATTACCCAGCTCCGCAAGATCGCTACTCTCGGCGAGGCGTACCACGTGCCGCTGGCACCACACTGTGTCACAACCGATCTCGGCGTGACCGCCAGTCTGCACTGCAGCGCGACCGTGCCGTTCTTTCTGATTCACGAATACTACCCGAGCATCACTCCACCGGGCCTGGTGAAAAAGAACTGGTCGATCGACAAAGACGGCTACGCATCGTTACCCGAAGGAACGGGCCTGTGCTGCGAAATTGACGAAGCCAAGCTGACCGAACTCGCAAAGCTGCCGATTGTCCCGGAGTGGCCCACGCGGGGACGTTTACCCGACGGCTCAATCGCCGATTCTTAGCAGTCTCCGGCGAGTGCTTCGAGCAGGCTACTTTTTGTTTTCCGGCACGTCGTACAACTCTCGCAGTCGCTGTAATTCCTTCTGCATGGCAGAGAGCGTGTCGGCGTGCTTCGGGTCGCCGGAGAGGTCGTGCATTTCCTGCGGGTCAGCCTTCAGGTCAAACAGGTTGAAGCCATCGTTCGAGTAGAAGTTGATCAGTTTGAAACGGCTGGTCCGTACGCCTTCATGTCGCGGAACCTGATGTTCGCCGCCGTGCTCATAATAGTGGTAGTAAACTGACTCGCGCCAGTTCGACGAATTCGGCTCGGAGAAGAGTGGCAGCAGGCTCGCACCTTGAATCTCCTCCGGAACGTCGACGCCGGCTGCGTCAAGAAATGTTGGTGCGTAATCGATGTTCTGAATCAGAGCGTCGCTTCGTGTTCCCGGTTGAATGTGCCCGGGCCAGCGGATCACAAAGGGCATTTTCAGCGATTCTTCAAACATCCAGCGTTTGTCGTACCAGCCGTGCTCTCCCAGATAGAAGCCCTGGTCTGAGCTGTAAATTACGATGGTATTTTCGGCCAGGCCATTCTCATCGAGATAATCGAGCACGCGTCCCACATTTTCGTCGACGGAATCGATGCATCTCAGATAGTTCTTGATGTACCGTTGATACTTCCACCGGACGAGGTCTTTTCCGGTGGGCGGATCAGCGAGGAACGCCTTGTTGCGAGGCAGGAAGGCAGCGTCCCAGGCCTGCTTCTGCTCCGGAGTCATGCGGCCGTACTCATTGTCACGCAACTGCGTTTCCCGCTTCGACGCAAACGGAACGGGGAGATGCACTTTCAGGTCGTAGTGATAATAAAAGTGCCGGTCGATCGACATCGCATTTTCGGCGAGCGTCTCACTGCGGTTTTCATAATTATCAAAGAGTGTTGCCGGCTCAGGAATATCAACGTCCGCGTAATTGTTGAGGTGTTTTAATTCCGGTGCCCAGGTGCGGTGCGGTGCCTTGTGCTGACACATCAACAGAAACGGTTTCTCCTTGTCTCTCTCAGCGAGCCAGTTCAGTGCGAGGTCAGTCGTGATCGTTGTGCAGTAGCCTTCGATCTGTCGCTGACCTTTTTCTGAAATGAACACTGGGTTGTAGTACGCCCCCTGGCCGGGAAGGATGTCCCAGTGGTCAAAGCCCGTCGGGTTGGAATTGAGGTGCCACTTTCCGACCAGAGCCGTCTGATACCCCGACTTCTGCAGAACCTGCGGAAAAGTAAACTGAGTCCCGTCAAACGGTTTCCGCCCGTTGAAGTAGAAACCGTTCTTATGGCTGTGTTTCCCGGTGAGCACACAGGCTCGGCTCGGCCCGCAAATGGAATTCGCACAGAACGAGTTCACAAAGACCGCGCCGTCGCGAGCGATCCGGTCGATGTTCGGCGTCTTGTTGATTTTCGATCCGTAGGCCCCGATCGACTGGCAGGCGTGATCGTCGGTGAAGATGAAGACGATGTTCGGCGTTTTGGCTTCGGCTATTGCCGAGCCGCAACCGATCGCCAGAGTCAAAGCCAGAACAACGATTCGAAGTCCGCGAAGCTGATTCATCGGGAGCAACCTCATTGGGGGTCAGGGAATTCTGGCCAGCATATCGGCTCTCCGGCAGGCTGTCGCCGCTGCAGTGAGTCGCCTTTCGCTCTGCGAACGTGGCGCTACTTTCGCAGAGCGAAAGGCGACAATCAGAACGGCATCGAGAAACTCAACGAAGGCTGAGCGACGAATGTCGGCAGGAGATTTCCGGCTTTCTTTCTCCGTCCTGATCTCGAGTCCCGGATTGTTGGTCAATTGGCGGGAGCGTAAGATCCGGGTGCCCCGTGACTTCACTCTCCGCCGGGGATCCGGCTGTCGGACGCAGACCTTCATCGTGAGCGACGTTAATGACGCAAACTGATTGGCGCCTCTTGAACGCACCTGGGCACGACGCTCGGTCCTGTCGCTGGCTGATTGTTTTTCTTGCCGCGACAGCTCTGCCAATTCTTTCCTGCGAGGCACTCGCGGGCGAGTTATCAGTCACTCCGTCAGAAGTCGTTCTGGCCGACGCGATGTCTCGCCAGCAGATCCTTGTGGAAACGAACGGGCGTGACGTGACGCGCGAAGCTTCATTCCGGAGTCTGAGTCCAGCAGTGGTCACGATCGATCCGACCGGGCTGATGACGCCGCTCGCGGACGGAGAGACTGAGGTCGCCATTGAATTTGGCGGTGAGACAAAACGAGTTGCTGTTCGCGTCTCGGGCATGAAGAACGGACGGCCGGTCGACTTTGCTACGGACATCGTTCCGATCCTCAGCCGGGCAGGCTGCAACTCGGGTGGCTGCCACGGGAAGGCCGGCGGGCAGAACGGATTTCAACTGTCATTGTTCGGGTTCGACAACGACTTCGATTATGACGCAATTGCCAAAGAGGGCCGCGGGCGGCGAATCTTTGCGTCCTCGACCAGTCGCAGCCTGTTGCTGGCAAAAGCCACCGGTGCCAGTCCGCACGGCGGCGGTTCACGATTCGGCCTCGACAGTGAAGCCGCTCAGTCGATGGAGCGCTGGATCGAACTCGGTGCTCCGGCGTCGTCTCCCGATTCGCCACGGGTCGTGAAACTGCACGTGGCGCCGACCGAGCGAGTTCTTAACCGCGACGGACGGCAGCAACTGGCGGTCACCGCCGAGTACTCCGACGGGTCTCGCCGCGATGTCACTCGGCAGTCCGAGTTTTCCAGCAACCTGGACCCCGTCGCGGGCGTCGATGAGGATGGGTTCGTCACGGCCACCGGCCAAAGCGGCGAGGCCGCGATCATGGTCCGCTACGTCGGACACGTCGCTGTGTTTCAGGCGATCGTTCCTCACGGGGAAAGTCTCGACTCACTCCCCGAATTCACCGCCAACAACTATGTCGATGAGCTGGCCGCAGAAAAGTGGATGAAGCTTGGCCTGCAGCCATCGCCCCTCAGCGACGACGCGACTTTTCTAAGACGACTCACAATCGATCTTTGCGGCCGACTGCCGACCGTCGAAGAGACTCGTGCTTTCATAGATGACAAATCCGGCAGCAAACGCCGCGAGGTCATCGATCGGCTGCTCGACTCGCCTGACTACCCGGCCTACTTCGCAATGCGGTGGGGAGCGATTCTGCGGAACTCGAAGCTGGCCGGAGCCGACCAGGCTTCTTACGCGTTTCATAACTGGATTAAGGACATGATCGCCCGCAACCGCCCGTACGACGAATTCGTCCGCGGCGTGGTCGCGGCCGCCGGAGAATGGCAGGACGCACCGGCGATCAACTGGTACTGGCAGACGCGCGACGATCAGTTGCACTCCGTGACCGCCGACACGGCTCAGGTGTTCCTCGGCATTCGGCTGCAGTGTGCCCGGTGTCACCACCACCCGTACGAACGATGGGGGCAGGAAGACTATTACGGACTCGCGGGGTTCTTCACCCGACTGGGCCGCAAAAGCTTCGGTCAGCCTCCGCCGTATTTCGCCTCATCCAGTGTCACCACCGGCGAGAAGAATCCGCTCACCGGAAAAGTGCCCGAACCGAAATTCCTGGATGGCGAGTACGGCAAGTTCACACCGGAAGACGATCCGCGGCATGCCCTCGTTGACTGGATGGCGAAGCCGGACAACCCGTTCTTTGCCCGCGTTCTGGTCAATCGGTTGTGGGGACACTTCATGGGCCGCGGCCTGGTCAACGAAGTGGACGACATGCGGGAGAGCAATCCTCCTTCAAATCCGAAACTGCTTGATGCGCTGGCGAAAGATTTCGTCGACCACAAATTCGATGTGCGACACATCGTTCGAACACTGGTCAACAGCCGCGTTTATCAATTGTCGTCCGCTCCGACCGAACACAACAAAGATGACCGTCAGAACTTCGCGAGGTTCTACGCGCGACGCCTGATCGCGGAAGTTCTTCTGGACGCCGTGGATCAAACGACCGGCACCCGAACACGTTTCGGGAACATCGCCGACTCCGCCCGCGCCGTCGACCTGCCGCACGAGGGGTTCGGTTCGTACTTCCTCGACACGTTCGACCGACCGAAGCGCGTGTCCGGCTGCGAGTGCGAACGTTCGAGCGGCGCGACGCTGGCTCAGGTGCTGCTGCTCGCCAATTCGGATGAGCTCGAAAACAAGCTGTCGAGCGGCGACGGACGAATCGCGAAACTCGTCGCCGACAAAAAGCCGATACCAGAAATCATCGACGAGCTCTATCTGAGTGCTTTCGCCCGGCGACCGCACGATCGTGAGCGTGAGACATCAGTCAAATATGTAGAATCTCAGGAAGACAAACGGCAGGCGCTGGAAGACATCCTCTGGACGATCGTCAACAGCAAAGAATTTCTGTTTAACCACTGATCAAAGCCGGCCGGATTCCACCGGCGATCCGAAGTGAACGGACCGTGAGAACCGGTCCGAAGTCAAATACAGGGGCAACATTCATGCTCGAATTCAGTCACCCGACATCGCGACGGAGCGTGCTGCGAGTTGGTTCACTCGGCATTGGCGGATTGACGCTCCCCGGTCTTCTGAGGGCGCGTCAAGCGGCCGCCGCGGAAGGCAGGCCTGTCCGGAAGAAATCCGTAATTCTGGTCTGGCTGGCCGGCGGGCCAAGCCATCTCGACATGTACGATTTAAAGCCGACGGCACCCACCGAGGTACGTGGCGAGTTCCGTCCGGTCCCAACCAATGTCAGCGGCATCCAGATCAGCGAGCACCTGCCGTTGCAGGCTCAGATGATGGACAAGCTGGCCATCGTGCGGTCGGCCTTTCACACCAACGCCGGTCACGGAATGGGTTCGCAGTGGATGCTGACCGGATACCAGCCGACGATCGAAGTCAACGACAACATTTACCCGGCAATGGGCTCGGTCGTCGCGCGGCTGCAGGGTGCGAACGATCCGGGACTGCCGGCTTACGTCAATCTGCCGCGAGCACTCGGGCTGGGCAAAGCGGCCTACCTCGGCGCGTCGTACAACCCGTTCTCGCCGGAGAGCGATCCGAACTCCGACGGGTTTCAGGTTCGCAACCTGAAGCTGCCGGGGAAAGTCGACAACAACCGACTCGATCGGCGGCGAGGCCTGCTCGGTCAGCTCGATCAGATCCGACGGGACATCGACCTCAACGGTGACATCGACGGGCTCGACACGTTCTACCGCGACGCCCTGCAGATGGTGACAAATGACAAAGCCGTTCGGGCCTTCGACATCAAACAGGAACACGACAAGCTGCGTGACGAGTACGGTCGCAACGACCTGGGACAAAGCTGCCTGCTGGCTCGCAGGCTTGTCGAGTCGGGCGTCTCGTTCGTGGCCGTTCAGGCCGGCGGCGGGTGGGATACTCACGGAGACAATTTCAAACAATTGAAAGACCGGCTGCTGCCGCAATACGACCGAGCCGTCGCGGCGCTCGTCCAGGACCTGCACACGCGAGGCCGGAATGAAGATGTGCTCGTGATGTCGTTCGGAGAATTCGGCCGGACACCGCGTATCAATCCGGGAGCCGGTCGCGATCACTGGCCGGGTGCGATGAGCGTTCTTTACGCCGGTGGTGGCCTCAAGATGGGGCAGGCGATCGGCTCGACCAATGAAAAGGCCGAGTATCCCACGAGCAAAGCCGCGTCTGTCGGCTGCGTGCTTTCGACGATGTATCACGTGCTCGGCATCGACTATCAGCACGTCTTTTACGACCACGCTCGCCGACCGTTGCCTGTACTCAGCGAAGGCAAACCGATCGAAGACCTGATCGTGTGACGTCGGTCAGTCGAGACAGAATCATGGTTACAAAATCATGTCCGTCATCATTCTGTCAACCTGATTCTGTAATGATCGGAATTCCGACTTGTCAGTTTTGAATCCTCGCTTGCACATCTTTCGATTACTGACAGCCACGCTTCTGGGCTGCTGTTTCGTATCACTGGCCCACGCGGAATTGCCCTCGATCCGTTTCGATCGGCTGACTCCGCTGGGCGCGTCTGCCGGCACAACGGTTGAGGCAGAAATCGCCGGCGCGGACATCGAAGAGGTCCGTTCGCTGTGGTTCGGACATCCTGGCCTGACCGCAGTTCCGATCGAGGGCAAGGACCGTGGATTTCATATTCAGGTCGCTTCGGATGTGCCTGCGGGAACGTATGACGTCCGTCTGATTGGCCGCTGGGGTGTCAGTAATCCGCGACTGTTCTCAATCGATCACGGCTTGTCCGACGTGACTGAGGCCGAACCGAACAACGAACCATCCACGGCGCAGATCGTCGCCGTCAACAGTGCGATCGCCGGGATGTCGGACGGAAACAACGAGGACGTCTTCCGGTTCACGGCGAAGGCGCGGCAACGAATCCTCATCGACTGCCAGGCGGGGAAGCTCGACTCAATGCTGGACGCGACGATGTCGCTGGCGTCCTCCGATGGCCGGCTTCTGGCGAGCAGCAGCGATCACAACGGTCGGGATCCTCTGATCGATTTCGTCGTCCCCGCCGACGGCGAATATCTCGTTCGAGTTTACGACCTGTCGTACCGCGGCGGGTTTCCGTACCGCCTGCTGATCACGGACCGGTCGCACGTCGAGACGGTTTTTCCGCGTGCCGTGCAGGCCGGGCAGAACGTGAAGATCGTGGCTCTTGGCCGGAATCTCGGTGAGGGATCGGTCGAATCGTCGTGGCGGGAGGCCGATGTTGCTTACGTTGAGCGGACATTCGACTTCATGGCTCCGTTGGAGATCGCGGCCGGCGGACTCTTTCCATTCGCCGTGCATCCGACCGATCACAGCGTTCTGCCGACCGCTGCGACGTGTACTCTGACGGGTGCTCAGTTTCAGGCATCGCCGAACGGGCTCGCCAACTCGCAGACTCTGGTGGTGACGGATTCCGCAGTCACGCTTGAAGTGGAACCCAACAATACGCAGGAGAAGGCTCAGGTCGTGACGTTGCCGTTATTTGTCAGCGGTCGATTCGATCAACCTCGCGACGCCGACTGGTTCGAATTCGAGGTTCCGGAAAGCGGCCAGTACGGATTCGATGTTTACTGCGAACGAATCAACGGACACGCCGATCCGTATCTCGTCGTCGTTGATGACCAGGGAAATCGAATCAACGAGCTCGACGATTTCGGCCACCGGATCAACGCTTTTGATGGCCATCTCCGCGACCCGGCCGGAATGATCAATCTGACCGAGAAGCGGAAGTACCGAGTGCTCGTGCAGGATCGTTACCGTCGCGGCGGAGCCCGGTATCAATACGTGCTGGCCATTCAGAAGCAGAAACCGGATTTCTACGCGGCGGTCATTCACAGCCAGAATCCCGGACCAGGCGGGACGACAGTCTGGCGCGGCGGGTCGGTCTACATGGACGTGATCATTCATCAGCAGCAGGGCTACAACGAACCGATCACGATCACGGCGGAGAACCTGCCGCCAGGACTGCACGTGGCTCCAACCGTGATCAACAACAATTCGCGAGGCACCCTGATAATTTCGGCCGATGACAATGCAGCCGAATTCACCGGGCCGATCAAACTGTTTGCAACCGGCAAGAGTGGTGACCAGACACTCCGCCGCGAAGTGCGAGCCTACTCGCGCGTGTGGACCGACGCGGGAATGAACTCCAGCCGGCCGACTCGTGATCTTGTCGTCGCCATTCGAGACAGTGCTCCGTACCGGATGGAGTGGTCGGCGGACAACGTTGAGGTCGAAGCGGGCCAGGAAGCCATGCTGACGCTGCGTCTGACTCGCCGCTGGAACGACCTCAAAGCGGACGTCACCGTTCAGCCGATTTCGTTTCCGGGAAACTTCCAATTGGCCAATACCAGTTTCAAAGGTGACCAGACTGAGCTGGCGATTCCGATCGCGGTTCAGGCCAACACTCGCCCCGGCAGCTACACACTCGCAATCCTGGGACAGGCACAGGTGCCGTTCAACAAAGACGCCGAAGCCAAAGAGCGTCCCAACACACTGGTTTCTCTGCCAGGCCGCCCCATCACACTGCGAGTCATCGAAGCGGCCAAACAGTAACCCCTCTTCAGGACCAATCGTGACAATGAGAACACGACAAATCGGCCCACTGTCCCGGCGGACGTTTCTGCGAGCGTCGGGTGTTTCGCTGGCCTTGCCACTGCTTGATGCGATGAGGCCGGCATTCGCCGCAGAGGTCACGACGTCGCCGCGGCGGATGGTGGCCATTCAGACCAACATGGGCATCCTGCCTCGGTACTTTTTTCCGGAAGGAGAGGGGGCGGACTACAAGGCCAGCCCGTATCTGAAACGGCTCGCCGCTCATCGGAAACAGTTAACGGTGTTTTCCGGAGTGAGCCTGCCAGGAGTCACGGGGGGCCACACGGCACAAAAATGTTTCCTCACCGGAACGCCGCATCCGGAACGGGGCGGGTTTCGGAACTGGGTGTCGCTCGATCAGTTTGCTGCCGAACAGATCGGCAACCAGACGCGATTCCCGTCACTCGTGACGGCGATCACCAACGAAAATGCGACGCTCAGCTACACGCGCAGCGGAGCTCCGATTCCGGCCGAGGGGAATCCTCGGAAGCTGTTTGAGCGGCTCTTCGTGCAAGGTCGACCGGATGAAGTGGAATCCCGCGTTGAAGCGCTTCGACAGGGACGCAGCACGCTCGACTTTGTCGGCGACCAGTCACGGCGATTGAATCGGGGATTGTCGACTGCCGACAAACAGCGCATGGATCAGTACCTGACAGCCGTGAGGGAACTCGAACAGCGACTGCACAGCGCGCAGGAATGGGAGTACCGACCGAAGCCGAAGGTCGACGCGGAGGCTCCCGCCGAGAACACGGATCCCCGGCAGTTCGTCGAACGGTCCCGCAACATGTACGACGTCATCAAGCTGGCTCTGCAGACGGACTCGTCGCGAATCGTCTCGCTGTTTATTGATACGACCGTGATTCACAACATCACACATCACGGCAACCGGCCTGAGGTCCTCGCCGAACTTCGCGGACACGAGGAAGGTCAGTTCGACGCTTTGAATGGCTTTCTGACTTCACTGAGCGAAACTCCGGAAGAGGGAGCCTCGCTGCTCGACCGAACGATGGTGCTTTACGGCACGTGCATGGGCAGCGCGAATTCGCACTCCAACGCCAATCTACCCGCGCTGCTGGCTGGCGGCGGATTCAAACATGGCCAGCACCTTGCCTTCAATACCGAGAATAACTACCCGCTTTCGAATCTCTTTGTCTCCATGCTGCAGCGACTCGGTCTGGAAATTGACGAGTTCTCGACCGGCAAAGGCACGATGCGCGGACTGGAGATGGCATAACCACGATGCGTGACCTCAACCTTGCTCCAATCGTCCTCGTTGTTGCCATTGTGTCCTGGTCGGCTATCGCAGCGGGCGAAGATTCTGTGGCCAGCACGTTCTTTGCAAAGTACTGCCTCAACTGTCATGGCGAAACGACTCAGGAAGCGACGCTCAACCTGAGTACTCTTCCGCGGGAATTCGGCCACGCCGAGCACTCCCGCCGCTGGGTGAGGGTGCATGATCGCATTGCGACCGGCGAAATGCCGCCGCGCGATGCGGATCAGCCGACAGCGACGGAACGAAGTGCGGTTCTGAAATCGCTCAGCGAGTCGCTTGTGGCTGCTGATCGGGCAGCGATCGAGGACATGCCGCGGCTCCGTCGACTGACTCGATCGGAGTACGAAAACACAATCCGCGATCTGTTCGACATGCCAGGAGTCGCTCTGGCGGGAAACCTTCCGGCCGACGGCTCCGCGCACGGATTCGACAAACATCCCGAGGCTCTCGATATCTCGCATGTGAACGTGGCGAAGTATCTCGAAGCCGCCGACCACATTCTGGACTACGCGATCGCGACTCGCCCCGAGCCTCCCACGATTCACACAAGGCGCATTTCGCTCGTCAATCGCGGCGGCTTTGTCGCGCACATCGTGATGAACGGTGACGGAGTGCTGTTGAAAAACAGGCAGCCGGATCCGGACTTTCCTCCGGCTGGCGAGCAGAACCATCTCGACCAGGGAGCGCACGAACGCTGGGGCTCGTTTCGCAACGGCGCCACCGTCGGGCTGTTCCGGCATGAAGACGAATCGGTGAGCCCGTATTTCAGCGAGCACGTCACGATCTACCCGGCGCGGTACCGGGTGCGAACGTCGCTGTGGAGCTTCCAGTGGGACAAGGGAAAAATGCTGCCGGGACGCGGGACCGAAGCCGGCCGGCTGTCGGTCGTGCAGCTCACCGGCGACGGACGCGGAGGACAGCATCCGAGTTACGTGCTGGGATATTTCGATGCGCCCGACACGGACGCGATCGAACACGAAGTCGTCGTCTGGCTGAACCACAACGAGCAGATCGGATTCAATACGGCTTCGCTGGCTCCCGCTGCGAACTACTACAAGAAGCAGCGGGCGATGGAGTTTACGGGGCCAGGCATTTCGATCGACTGGCTCGACATCGAAGGCCCGCTCTACGAATCGTGGCCGCCGGGCAGCCACAAAGTTCTCTTCGATGATCTTCCGCTCGCTGAATTCAAGGCGGTTGATCATCCCGGTGTCCGGCCGCCTCGCCGTGTTCGCCCCCGACAAATCGGCGCCGGTCAGAACCGCCCGGATCCGGAACCCGGGGTCTGGACAGTCAGCAGCAAAGAGGAACTCAAAGACGCCGACCGCTTACTCGCGGCGTTTCTGCCGAAGCTGTTTCGCCGACCGGTCTCTGAGGACGTTCGGAAACAGTACGTCGAGATTGTCGAAGAACGACTCAAAGCGGGTGACTGTTTCGAACTGGCCATGCGAGCCGCTTATCGAAACGCCCTTGTCTCGCCGGATTTCCTGTACCACATCGAACCACCCGCCTCTGTCAATGACTACGCACTGGCATGTCGGCTGTCGTATTTCCTGTGGAACTCGATGCCGGACGAGCAGCTCGCCACACACGCGGCAACCGGACGACTGCGTGAGCCGAATGTCCTTCACTCAGAAGTCGAACGTCTCCTTCAACACCCGCGATCGAAGCGTTTTGTCGATGACTTCCTCGGCCAGTGGCTGAAGCTCCACCAGATCGCGGCAACCGATCCGGACAGAAAGCTGTACCCAGAGTTCAACCCATATCTTCAGGACTCGATGGTCGCTGAAACGCGGGCTTTCTTTCGTGAGTTGCTCGACCAGGACCTCGGCGCATCGCATCTGATGAAGTCCGACTTCGTGATGATCAATCAGAAGCTGGCCACTCACTACGGCATTCCAGAGGTCACCGGCACGCAGATGCGTCGCGTTCCGCTACCCGATGACTGCCTGCGCGGCGGCGTCCTGACTCAAGCCTCAATTCTAAAGATCACCGCCAACGGCACGACGACTTCACCTGTTCCGCGCGGAGCGTTCGTGATCGATCGACTGCTTGGTGAGCCGCCCGAACCGCCACCGGCCAATGTCGCCGCCATCGAACCCGACGTCCGTGGAGCGACGACGATTCGTGAGCAGCTTGCGAAGCATCGTGATCATGCCGTCTGCGCGTCGTGTCATCGCCGAATTGACCCACCAGGGTTCGCTCTGGAATCGTTTGACGTGATCGGCGGTTTCCGCAACCGCTACCGATCCATCGGAGACGGCGACCCGGCCGAGCGTGGCTCGATCGACCCGTTTATTGGCATCAGCTTCAAGCTGGGCCAGACAGTCGACTCCAGCGGAGAGCTCCACGACGGAAGAGCTTTCGAAGGCATCCGGAAGTACCAGTCTCTGCTGGCGTCCGATTCCCGCCGATTGTTGAATAATCTTGCGAAGCAGTTTTCCATCTACGCCACAGGTCGAGCCATCCGGTTCAGCGATCGCCCTCTCATTGACGAACTCGTCAGCCGCACTCAGAAGCGAGGCGGGGGCATTCGGACGCTGCTGCATGAAGTTGTCGGCAGCCCGCTTTTCACTGGCGACGCGAAGACGATCGACGAGCCGGCACGCAGCGCCGGCCCCGTGATCACTGATCCAGATCGTCAACCTCGGAGAGTCATGATGACGGCGACTCTTCCACCCGTTGGCAGTCCCGCCACTGCTCCAACGCCGGTCCCGCCCGGCGAGCCACCCGCCAGGACATTTCCGTTCGACGATGAGCACTCGGTCCAACTGCGCGTCGTCGGCTTGTTCATGTCAGACCGGATCGAAGACTTCCGCGAGCAGATGAAACAATTTCCTGAAACCAGCCTGCTGGCGATCGACTTCGACACGGCCACTGCCACATTTCAATACGCCGCCGACAGCGATCTGTTCCGCAACGCGAAGCCCGAACAGATCGTTGAACGGATCGACAATCGAATCCGTCAGTTGTCGACGGGCCTGTTCTCCGTCAAACCGCTCGAGTCGATTCCTCGCGAAAAACTGAAACACATCACAATCCCCATTAAAGGGCTCGACTGTAAAGCGTGTTCGCTGGCCGTCCACGATATTCTGGCGCGGGTCGAAGGCGTCGAACACGCCACGGCCAGCTTCCGCGACAGCCTCGCCACTGCCTGGGTTGACCCGGCTCGAACCGACCGCGCGAAACTCGAAGCCGCTCTCAAAGAACGGGGAGTCACGGTGATCGAGGAAGCGCCGGGCCAATGACACAGACCAATTCCGAAGCGGCTCCCGATCGTCCACACCGGCCGATGATGATTCGGCTTGGTGTCGCGCTGATTCTGGTCTCCGGCGTCCTTTGGTTCTCTCTGTTCGCGATCCCGTTTCTGCCGCTCACAATCGGGCAGAAGACGGGCCTCGGGGCAGCCGTTTTCGCCGGCGTCCAGATTGCCTGGTGGAGCGGCGCCGCTCTCGCCGGGCCGACCGTCGTGCAGAAACTGACCGGTTGGTTTCGCCGTTCGCGACACGGATCACCCGACAAGACGAATGGCTGAGTGATTCACAGCCGTTTGTCCGCAACTGACCGATCTGCCGTTCAAACGGATTGCCGCAACATCGCCGGTTTTGTTCTCTGTTTGCGCGCGTCAGTGGCTCGGTTATGAAAACATATCCGTGGAGCGGCAGATTACCGGGCAGTTTCCGCGGGCAGACGGATTAACTTTGTCACAGCAGCACGAGTCTGAGTCGGCACAGTTTCACTCAGAATTCTTCACTCAGAATTCAATGTCCCGCCTGCGAGGTTAATCGATGTGGCCATTTCGCCCCCGTCGTCTGAAATTCCGCCGGCTCGTGCGGCCAGCCTCGATCGCACGTACTGCAGATCGGCTCGAACCGCGAACGCTGCTTTCGACGATTCAGCCCGCCGGAGTTGAGACGTTGTCAATCGCGACCTCGTCGATCGACTTTGAATCCGCAGTCGCTTCCAACTCGACGGGGACGTTCGTCGTTGTCGCGACGAGTCAGGGAGGAGGAGCGGACGGCGACGGATTCGGACTTTCCGCCCGCGTGTTCGGCTCAAACGGAGTCGCCTCGACTGCTCGATTTCAGGTCAACACGACGACGGCCGGCACACAGTTTCGACCCGATGTCGCGATGGATGCCAGCGGGAATTTCGTCGTTGTGTGGCAGGGAGGCGACGATGGCGGCATCGGACAGGACTCGGACGGGAGCGTTGGAATTTACGGGCAGCGGTTCAATGGGCTCGGCCAGAAAATCGGCAGCGAGTTTCAAACTCACAATTTTATTACTGGTGACCAGGTGAGACCGGCAGTCGCCATGGCTCCGGACGGACGATTCGTCGTCGTCTGGCAGGACAACTTCGGACTGGACACCGGCAGTTCCGGAATCTTCGGTCGACTTTACAACGCCGACGGAACGGCAAACGGGGCAGAGTTTCAAATTAACGGGTCGCAGACGCTGTTCGATTATCTCGGCGACCAGACGGACCCCGATGTCGCGATGGATGCGTCGGGGAATTTCGCCGTCACCTGGCATAACTTCGGAACCGCTCTGCGACTCCGCAGGTTCACCGCCGCGGGAGTTTCGACGACCAACGAAGTCGACGTCATTCTCAATCCGTCGAATCTCGCCCGGTTGCCACGAATCGGAATGGACGCCGACGGCGATGTCGTCGTGGCCTGGGAGCAGTTCAACCGGGACGGCGACGGGTTTTCCAATCGCAACATTTACGCTCGACGGTACAGCACCAACCTCACGCCGCAGCCCCTTGGGCCAGACTTTCTTGTCAATTCCACGACGACTTCGGACCAGGAACAGGCCGCCGTCGCGATGGCTCCGGGCGGTAACTTCCTGCTCTCATGGCAGAGCGCGGATCAGGACGGATCGCTCGACGGGATTTTCGCCCAGCTCTACAACTCGGACGGCACTGCGGCCGGCAGTGAATTTCGAGTCAACTCGACGACTTCTAACGATCAGCGGCAACCGGAAATCGCCTTCGGTTCCGACACGCAGGCGGTCGTCACCTGGTACGGGCTGGGCGTCGGGAATCCCCTCGACGTTTACCACCAGAGGTACAGCGTGACCGCTCCCGTCATTCCGGATGACACGACGGTTTCGGTTGATGGCCAGAACCGTCTTCTGATCACAGATACGGGAACGGTGACGAATGACCGTTTGACGCTCACGCTCAACATCGCCGGCGACGTTGTGATTGTGGATCCGAATGCCCGTCTCGGCACCGAGATTGCCGGCGCGGTTCTTTCGCCCGACGCACACACGCTCACCGTACCGAGAAACCGTTTCGGCACGTTCGTGCAGGCCGACCTTCGCGGCGGCTTCGACGAATTCGATTCCAGCCAGCTTACGATTCAGACACGAGTCTTCGCCGGAGCCGGCAACGACCTGATCCGGACGGGACCGTTGAACGACTCGGTCAATGCGGGATCCGGAAACGATACCGTGTACGCCGGAAACGGAGACGACACGATCAAAGGCAGCGATGGCAACGACACCGTATTCGGCGGAAACGGTCTCGATTCCATCTCGGGCGACGCTGGCAACGACCGGCTGTTCGGTGAGGGTGGCTACGACACGATCTCCGGCGGGGCTGGTGATGACTTTGTGCGTGGCGGTCGAGGCGAGGATCTGCTGACGGGAGACGACGGCAACGACACACTGATTGGGGATGAGCATGACGACACGCTGTTCGGCGGCGTCGGCAACGATTCTCTGTTGAGCGGCGGTGGGAATGACCGGGTCTTCGGTGACGCCGGCGCTGACTTTATCCGCGGCGAGGCAGGGAACGATCAGCTCTTCGGCGGCGACGACAGCGATACGATCCTGGGAGACTCCGGCAACGACCTGCTGCGTGGCGGAAACGGCAACGACAGCATCGAAGGCGGAAGCGGCAGCGACACGGTCCATGGCGACTCCGGCGCGGATACGATCGATGTCGAGGAATCCCCCAACCCGGACGGCATCGACACGATCGTCAACGTGGAAGTCTCGGACACGATCTTCAAAGACCCGGACGACCTGATAATCTGAGCCCGCAGGCCCCAGGAAAGCGACAGTGAACCTCACAGTGCGGCATCAGTCGTCAGTCGTTTCCGTGAACTTCCGAATGCGGGCGACCTCCTGCTCGGCAGCTGCCATCTGCTCGTTGTCGACTGGCCAGCCGAATTTGAGTCCCGCTTCGCCGCGTGCCAGTTCAGTCCTTGCGATCTCGTAAGAGGCTTCCTGTTCCTGGGCGAGTCGCAGGCTCTCGTCAAAATAGCGACGGGCTCTGGCCTCTTTGCCGTCGAGGGCACAAATGAGTGCCTTTTCGCGCAAGGCTTCAGGACGTGACGTCAGGTACATTCGGGTTGTGAGAAGAGCGTAGCGGGCGGCTTTGCGAGCCTGTTTCAGCGCTGCCGTCCGTGTCGGTCCTTCCGATTCCCGTTCGGCAACGATGCGTAAGGCTTTCGTTTTCCAGGTCATCGCGCAGAAGACACACGGGTTGCGGAGACCTCTTTTCCTGGCGACGACCAGACCCCGTTGAAAGTACTCGGCCGCCTCACGCGGGTTGTCTTCGCGGAGCAGCAGTTCCTGGCCGCGTGCAAGAATAATCGCAACATCGGACAGCGGGTCTCGCGACGGCTGGTCGAGCTCCGAAATGATCAACCCCTCCGGGACCTGTCTGGCCGCGTAAATTGCCCAGAACCAGAGTGCGATGACGACCGAAGATTTGTCGCCCGTTTCCTGACCAATCTCAACGGCCTTTCGGGCCTCGACCGCTGCCGATTCGTGGTCTCCCTGCAGGTACAGCGGGAAGCTCAGAATGATTCGAGCCATGTTGGCTTCCCAGACATCGCCCGCTTCCCCAAGCAGTCGCACCGCTTCCCGACCGGACTCAACGCCTTCCTTAAACCGGCCGGCTGTGAAGTACGCAAAAGTCTGGTAGCTGCGTGCTTTTCCCTTTCCAACCAGGTCGGCCTCGTTGTCATGGATCCGGTAAGACCGCTCCGCGTAGGCGATGCCGCGACCCGGCAACGGGACGGCCTGCATGATGATCGCGTGAAACGAAAACGCCCGACCCATCACCTGCGAGGGCGGATACTTCTCAGAAAGGTTCATGTGCCGCAGATGAGTCCACAGATTCGGGACGGGCCCTTTGATCCACCAGTACGGATACGACAACAGGTCGTAGAGCCGCGCGCGAAACAGATCCAGACGCCCCGCTTCGGTGTCCGGGTTTCGCCGCTGCGTAAACGTGGACGGCAGCAATGTGTGAAGCAGTTGAACGAGCACATCTCTCATCACGGCGAAGGTCTGAAACACGATGTTGCCAGGCGGAGGAGCTCCCAGCTCTTTCAGTGCCGCTTCCAGATGACGTGCTGAGCCGGGCATGTCTCCCGACTTGAAACACAGGAATCCGCGTTTCCCGTCAATCCGAGCCAGCGTCAGATTGTCCGTCGCGAGTCGCCTGGCTGCCTGGAAGTGCGGGCCTGCCGGCTCATACTTCGCCCGCATGACCAGCACATCGCCAAATCCTTCGGCGATTCGAAACCGCAGGGCATCGCCCGCAGCGCTGACGCCTGCTCCACGTCGCGCGATCTCAAACTGCTGCTCGGCAACGTCGAGCGCGTTCTGAGACGTCGCCCGCTCGGCAGCGACAAGTGCGTAAGGCAGAGCACGCTCCGGTTTGCCAGCCGCGTCAAAGAAAAATGCCAGGTCGAAGACTCGCTGCCAGTCCTGCCGATCCAGTGAAAGCGGAGCTTCCGGCTCAGAAAAATCGGGCGTTTTGCGAATGTGTGACTCGATGTCCGCGAGACTGAAGCCACCCGTCTGCTCAATCACCAGAGCAATCTTGAGATGATGCCCCCGCACTTTTGCGGCGGCGAGGTGATTGACAACCGATTCTCGAATGCGGTCGTGATAAGTCTCAACGAGCGTGTCGTTTTGCTGTTCGGTCGTGCGAACAAAATTACTTGTCCGCAGCTGAGCGAGCAGGCCAGGTCCGTGCGTCCTCTCGTCGATTGTCTGGTAGGCTTCCGACGCCCGCATCGGACGACCGGCAACCGCAAACACTTCCAGCAGACGACGCGTTTCTTCAGGCAGACGGCAGACGCGAGACCAGATAACTTCATCGAGCTCCAGCGAACCGGCCGAACCTGTCGAGTCGTCACGTACGTGTTGAGCAAGTTCCCACACGAAGAACGGCGATCCGTTGGACTCCTTTGCGATCCGTTCGGCAAGCTGGCTCGCCGCTCGATCGGTGCGTCCCAGCAGGCTCGCAGCCAGGTGGGCCGCGTCCTCTTCGGAGAGCGGATCAACCGGCAGCTCACGACGGTGCGGCTGGACCTGCCCCTTCTCGTACGCATCGGCAAGAGTCAGCAGGGCCGAGCTGGTCTCAATATCTTCTCGACGGTACGAACCCAGGAGAAGCAGTCGAGGACTTTTCGGAGGCCTGACGAGATCGGCGATCAGATTGGCACTGTCCTCATCGCCCCACTGCAAATCGTCGATGTACAGCACGACCGGACGTCGCTCACCCAGTCGAGTCAGAAGCTGCCGCATCGCGGTCATTGCACGCTGGCGCAGCTCAAGCTGATCCGCACTCTCGATCGAAGGCTTGTTCTCATCCGACGCGCCGGACACCTGAGCGAACACAGGAAACAGCTGAGTCAGCGGCAGGCTGTCCTCGGGAAGCAGCTCCGCGATCTCGGTGGTCGGCAGACGTCCCAGGTAAATGACAAGCGCATCAATCAGACTGTCGAGCGCCTTGAACGGGACGGATTCCTGCTCATAGCAGCGACCTTCCAGCACGATCGTTTCATCACTGATTCCGGTCCCGCTCGTGGAGATTCCGTCGAGAAAACTGCGGATCAGGACGCTCTTCCCCATGCCGGATCGACCGTGCACAAAAACGCTGCGAGTCTGGCCGTCCGCGACCTCGGCCAGTGATTGTCTGAGAATGTCGAAGTGAGCTTCCCGGCCGACAAGCTCGGCGTAGTAAGAGGACGTTGTGACTTTCTGCTCGACCAGGCGGTCGGCGATGTCGTCCGCTTCGACCGCTCGCAGCACATCGATCGTCGTCGGTCGTTTCGCCGGATCAATCTCAAGCAGTGCCATGCACAGATCGTTCAGTTCGTCCGGCACGCCCGGCTTCCGTTTCTTCGGTGCCACCGGCATCTCGTACTGTTTCCGGAGCATCGTCTGAACTGACTTATCCCGAAACGGCAGCCGCCCGGTCAGCACTTCGTAAAGCATGACTCCGACGGCGTACCAGTCGCTGGCCTCGGTAAGCGTTCCGCAGGCCGCCTGCTCCGGCGCCATGTAGTGCGGCGTTCCCTGAATGAGCCGTGGGACTCGCCCATCTTCATCGCGACTGATTTCCGCAATCAGGACAAAGTCGAGCAGCACGAGCCGACCTTCTGTCGTCACAAAAACGTTCGACGGCTTGATATCGCTGTGAAGTTTTCCCGCCTGGTGCAGTTCATTGAGCCCGACCGCAAGCTGCTTCAACGCATCGTAGAGCCGGTTAATCCGTCGAATCGAAAGCCGCGTCGAGTCGTGCACGACCTCGGCAACTCGCTGGCGTCCGGAGTTCACGTTGAGAGATTCGAACTCCGACCAGACGTACTCCAGAAACTCGACCCCATTGAGGAGCTCCATCGTGAAGCACCAGGTCTTGCCGTCTGAGTGCAGTTCGTAAAGAGACGCGAGATTCGGATGAGCAATGTCAGCCAGCGCCCGAAACTCCTGCTTGAACCGCACGAGATCGTCCGGCCCCATCCGTTGCAGAGTCTTCAACGCGACATCACGCCCGTGCTTTTCATCGTAAGCTCGATAGACGACACCCATTCCGCCGCGACCGAGTTCGTCCATCAGCTCGATGCCGGTGACAGACGGCGGTCGATAGTCTTTCTCTCGCTTTTTCTTTTTCCGTTTCGCTGCGGCCGGTTCAGTGGCAACAATCTCATCGGATTTTTCTTCAGGGACGCCCGAGTCTGTTGGGACAAAGTCTGTTGTCGGAGCAAAGTCCTCGCTGGATTCAACGTCCGACGAATCTGTTCCGGACCCCGAGGAACCCGACTCCGAAGAATCGCCATCGGATCCAAGCAGCCCCTTGAGCAGCCCGGACGAACGACGACCAACCTCGGAAACCGGGATCACGGTCACTGCGAAAGCACTGGGGTCCTTGATGTTAACCCCGTCCTTGCGAATCACGTCCGAGCCACACAGCGGACACAGCAAGTCCGAAGACGGATCGTCCGGAAGCTGCAGCTTGTGACCGTGATGGCAGGAGGATTGCAGCGTCATTGTTATCTCGGGTGCGTCAGATTCCACAATCTTCGACCTAGAAGATCGCAGGACGAGCCGGTGACGCACAGCTATGGTTTTGCTCCATGCTACCGCTGTCTCGTCAGGGAAACACTCGACGGCACAACTCTCGAAGCCTCTGTTCAGCCAGACGGACAGTCACATCGACACGTCAGGCTTCCGCAGCCGCCTGCATTTTTTCCAGGCCCAGCTTTGCGACTTCAAGGGCGTCCTGTTCCCAGTAGCCGGGGTGGAACAGCTCCAATGATAGCCAGCCGGCATAGCCGATTTCTCTCAGCTTGTCGCAGTACAGTTTCAGGTCGACGATGCCGTCGCCTGGCATCACTCGATCTTTGTCGTGCTGAGTCTCGCGCGGCGGATCGGCGGGCGAATCGTTGAAGTGAGAAATCGCGATCCGGTCCGGAGTCAGTTTGTCGATCGACTCGATCGGTCCGCCGCCGCGGAAACAGTGGAACGGGTCGAGGACAATCGTCGCGTCCGGATCGCCCGACCCGTCCATGATCTCCAGGGAGTCCTCAATCGAGTTGATGTCATCGGCAAAACCGAGGTACTCGGCCGCCGGTTTGACACCGAACTCGCGACCGACTTCCAGCAATGCCGCGTACCGTTTTCCGCCGAGTTCGTGATCACACATCGTCAGCGGCGGCCCGGCAATCGCGTACGGAGCTCCCACAATGGCCGACTGCGCCAGGCGACGTTTGATCTCATCGATGGCCCGCGTGTATTCCTCGCCGTCGGTGTCCCACCAGCCTTTGAGGAAGATCGTCGTCGGAGCCGCCAGTCCGTGATCGTCGAGACATTTCCTGACGTCCTCGACTTTGCCCCCCGTTTCGAGGTACAGATCGATATCGTCATGCCACAATTCGATGCCGGCATATCCGGCTTCGGCCGCGATCTGAATCTTCTGTAGAATCGGCGTCGGCTTGATCGTGCTCGAATTAAGGCAGTACTGAAAGGCAGCCATGCGGCATCTCCCGATCGAGACGGAAACGAATCTGGTGAGGTTAGCTCGGACGAGCGAGTACGGTAGCCCGCGCGCGAGTGCCTCGCAATTCGCCCACCTTCGCGAACAGCCTTTGCACAAAACGCTGAAAGCGTTTCAGACCAAAGCCTGGGGTCAGCCGCGCAGCGGCGCCACCCCAGGAACACGCCCAGCTTTATTCCGCCTCGCGTGTGGTCCATCGAGCCCCTGGTCCGCCGCGAAGAGAATCCTTGAACTGCCACCGACTGTCTTCGCGGCGGACCAGGGGCTCGATGGACGTAAGGGCGAGGAACCCAGCCGGCAAGTAAACCTGGGGTGGCGCTCGCGGCTCGGCCGCTCGCTGACCCCAGGCTTTGATCTGAAACGCTTTCAGCGTTTGTCCCGATCGTTGCTGCGAGTCCTTGGCGTTCTCGTCATCGCGGTTTCGATCTGCGGCTGCGGAGGCGACGACGCGTCACATTCAGACTCCGCGAACTCTGAGTCGGTCGAGCGAGTCACGCCTCCCAAGAACACCGGCACTTCCCGGCCAGGACAAGCGGGCCTCGCGAACACACAAAATCAATTCAACCCTCCCGTTGTTCCGTCTCCACGCAAAACATCTTCCGGGACCGCGCTGGCCGAACCGGCCTCGCCAAAGCCACCGCAGAAACTCTTCCGGCCTAGCTACGAGCACACCGAGCACGATCCGCAGCGACTTGCCAATCTCGGCTTGAGCCGGTTCAACACAAAACACCTTCAGTTGATCACTGACCTTCCGGGCGAGCAGGTCGAGCCGCTTGCCCAGCTCGTCGATGCGCTGCAGCCGTTTCTCGAAGAGTACTTTGGAAAGCTGCCGCCGGCGTTCGACAAATCGGAATACCGCATCACCGGTTTCGTCATGGATGACCGCAACCGGTTCGTGCAGGCGCGGCTGGCGAAAGCCGATCTACTCGATTCGTTCCACGGTCGCCAGATCGGTGCCGAGTTCTGGATGAACAACCAGACGCTCGACTACTACCGCCAGCATCTGCTGCTGCATGAGGCCGTGCACTGCTACATGCGGCACCTGCCGGGCGAGGCCGGATTTCCGATGTGGTACCTGGAAGGGATGGCCGAGATGATCGCGACTCACCATCGCGGCATCGATGAGCCGGAAGTGGTCCCGCCTCCGTCCACCCCTCCGCCCGAATTCACTTTCAACGTGATGCCGGCCGAGCGAATGCGATTCCGCGGCCTGGAGCGAATCATCATCCTGCAGCGGGACGTGAAGAAAAACGGAGTCCGCTCGATTGCTCAGATCCGAGCGTTGACCGGCAACGACTTTAAGAAAGGTGTCGAGGCTTACGCCTGGTGCTGGGCTCTGTGTCGGTTTCTGGATTCTCACCCCGGCACGAAAGAGCAGTTTCGACGGCTCGCCCGAAGCTTTATCAGCCCGCCGACCAGTGACCTTGCCGACGCGGACTACCATCCACCGGGTGCGATCAATTCCTTCTTCTACAATGCCAGCGCGAACCTGGAAACGGAATGGGCTCTGTTCGTTTCGAACATCGAGCACGGTTACGACTTCGATTCGCACGCGATCGTGTTTCAAGCGGGCAGGCCTCTTGAGGCCGACCTGCAGGTAGCTGAGATCGACTCTGGAAGATCCTGGCAGACCACTCTTCTGAAGGTCGAAGCGGGCAAGACGTATTCGGTCTCCGCCGCTGGCCAGTTCGATCTCGAAGCCCCACCCACCGGTGTGCCGAGCCCCGAGCCCGAGAAACCTGCCTGGATCAGCGAGGCGAACGGAATCAGCATTCGCTACCACAAAGGCCAGCCGCTCGGACGTCTGCTGGGAGCCGTCCACGTTGAGACTGAACCACACTCGATGCTGAGGACGATTCCGCTCGGCAACTCTACAACCTTCACCGCACTGCAGACCGGCACGCTCTATCTGAGAATCAACGACTGGCCAAATTCGCTCGCTGGGAACAAGGGAAAGCTGAGCGTCACAATTCGCAAATTCGCCGAACGCGTATCGCAAGCGCCAACGGCCCAATGAAAAAGCAGTGGAACGGCGCAAGCCGTCCGGTGGGAGCGCATTTTTCCGTGCAAAACCGGGCGGCTCGCGCCGCTCCCCTACTTCGTCAGTCACGAACCACTCGGATTCGAAAGCCGAAGCTCAGCCGATCTGCTCGGCGCCGACCCATTTTTGCAGGACTTCCGGAATGCCGATCGTCCCGTCCGCTCGCTGGTAGTTCTCGAAAATCGCAACGAGGGCTCGCGAGATTGCGACAGCTGTCCCGTTGAGTGTGTGGACAAACTGTGTGCCTTTTTTGTCCGGGATGCGGGTTCGTACGCCGAGACGCCTTGCCTGGTAGTCGGTGCAGTTGGAGGCGGACGTGACTTCGCCGAACTCACCGGCGTCTCCGCGGCCGGGCATCCAGGCTTCCAGATCGTACTTGCGGTACGCCGGCCCGCCGAGGTCGCCGGTGCACGTGTCGACAACTCGGTAAGGAATCCTGAGCGCCTGAAAAATCTCTTCTTCGATGCGGACGATTTCTGCATGGAAAGCGTTTGAAGCTTCAAGGTTCGGCGCGGTGAATCCGAAAATCTCAACCTTCGAAAATTGATGAACCCGGTAGATGCCGCGTGAGGCTTTCCCGGCGGCACCGGCTTCCGTGCGGAAGCAGTGGGAGACGCCTGCGTACTTCAGCGGAAGTTTTTCCAGCTCGACGATCTGATCTTTGAGCAGTCCTCCCAGCGGAATCTCCGCCGTTGCGATCAGACTGAGGTCGGTGCCGGCGATCGAGTAAATCTGCGTTTCCTCGCCGCGCGGGTTGTAGCCAGTTCCGTGGAGCACGTCCTGCCGAGCGAGGTCCGGCGTCGACATAATCGTGAAGCCCTCGCCGCGAAGCTTGTTCATCGCAAACTGGATGAGGGCCATCTCCAGAAAGACGGCTTCATTTTTCAGGAAGTAAAATCCCGATCCGGCAACGCGCGCACCGCCTTCGAAATCGATCAGGTCGTGCTTCTCTGCCAGTTCGACATGATCGAGCGGTTTGAAGTTGAACACCGGGATTTCGCCGACGCGCCGAACTTCGATGTTCTCTTTGTCGATCTTGCCGACCGGCGCATCCGGGTGAGACATGTTGGGAATCTGCGAGACCAGATCGTCGAGCTCGCACTGCACTGCGGCCAGTTGCTCTTCCGCCGTCGCGACGAGTTCGCGCAGTTCCTTGCCGCGAGCGATCAGCGGCTCGCGTTCTGCCTGACTCTTCGCCTGTCCGGTCTGTTTCGAGACGGTTTTCTGTTCGCCGCGCAGCGCGTCGCCGTGCTGCTGCAGTTCGCCCCGCTGGCCGCGAAGTTCAACAACCCGCGCGACGTCGACATCGACGCCGCGATTGCGGTTATTTTCGGAAACGAGCTCTGCATTCTCACAGATAAATTGAAGATCGAGCATTTTCGTTGTGTCTCAGTAGGGTGCGTCGCGACGCACCGAGTCAGCAAGAGTGGTGCGTTGCCGCGCACGTTACGCGGGAGTCCCGCAAAAGCGGCGGAGTTTATCGAGTCACCGTCGACCTCGAAAGATGGCCCGGTTTTCGTCAGCCGGCTGCGAGTTCGCTCCACAGACACGCGCTGGCGAGAGCTCCTTTGTGGAAGTCCTCGATTGAAAAATGCTCGTTCGGACTGTGGAGGTTGTCGCTGTTCTGGCCCCAGCCGAGCAGCAGCGTGTCGACGCCGAGAATCTGATCGAAACTCGCCACAACGGGAATGGAACCACCCTCGCGAATCATGACGGGTGCCGTGCCGAAGCCCTTTTCGATGGCCGACTTTGCTGCGGCCATGTAGGGGCTTTCCAGGTCGGCGATTGACGGTTTGCCTCCGTGAGCCGTCGTGAATTTCATTGAGATGCCGGGCGGCAGGTTTTGTTCGAAGAACTTTCGCAAAGCCTCTGTCAACGCGTGCGGATCCTGATCGGGGACAAGCCGACATGTGATTTTTGCGGTCGCCTTCGACGGGACGATCGTCTTCGGCCCCTCGCCGGTGTAGCCGCCGAAGATGCCGTTGACGTCGCAGGTCGGCCGGGCCCAGCGGCGTTCGAGCGTCGTGAAACCGTGTTCGCCCCAGACGGAGCTCATGCCGAGATCGGCCAGGTAAGCGGCCTCATCGTGAGGCAGCGAGGCGAACTCAGCCCGCTCGCCATCGGTGAGCGGCTTGACGTCGTCGTAAAAACCCGGCACCTGAATGCGACCGGACTCATCGTGAAGTTTGCCGATCAGACCGCACAAAGCATTGACCGGGTTGATCACCGAGCCGCCAAAAACGCCGCTATGCAGATCGCGGTTCGGGCCGGTCAGCGTGACTTCACAGGCCAGGATGCCTCGCAGACCGTACGTGATCGCCGGCATTCCTGGAGCGTACTGGCTCGTGTCGCTCACGACGGCGACGTCGCATTTCAGCTTCTCTTTGTTCGACTCAAGGAAGTGGTCGAGGTTGTTGCTGCCGACTTCTTCTTCACCCTCGATGACAAACTTCACGTTGACCGGCAGCGATCCGTGTGCCTTCAGCCAGGCCGCGACCGACAGCACGTGAGTCCACAACTGCCCTTTGTCGTCCGTCGCGCCGCGTGCCCAGATGCAGCCGTCGCGGACGTCCGGTTCGAAAGCGGGCGTCGTCCACAGGTCGAGCGGGTCCGGTGGCTGGACGTCGTAGTGTCCGTAGATGAGTGCCGTCGGTTCACCTTCGGCTTTGGTCCACTCGCCGTAAACGATCGAGTGGCCGGCGGTCGGAATGATTTCCGCATCGAGCCCGGCTTCACAGAGGGCGTTGTGCACAAACTCAGCCGCGGCCGTCATGTGAGGCAGAAACGCCGAGTCGGCACTCACGGAAGGAATACGAAGCAGCTGAGCGAGCTGTTCGACAGCCTGGTCGCGATTGGCGTTTAGAAAATCGAGGACGTCCTGCACTGGGAGACTCCGTTCGTGTGAATTCGACAAGGCGGACTTCGAGTTATGGGATGCTCGCCTTACTTCGGAGCCGCATAATCGAGCGTGACGGTCAATCGGTCAAATGCGACGTCGATCTGAGGTCCATCCGGAGCGACGCTCGTGCGGTAAGCTCGTGTCGACTGGGTGAGCGTCTGCTCGAAGAGTGTCTTGCCGGTACGGGAATCGAGGACTGCGACCAGGAAACCTTCGGTGCCGAACTGCGTCGGAGTGATGAGTCGCCGCTCGCACGCAAGGACAAAGACAGGCAGATCGCGTGCCTGATCGAGGCTCAGCAGCAAATCCGGCATCTCCCGGGACCAGAGAATCTTTCCCGTTGATCGGCTGACCGCGAAAGCCGACCCACCGATCCGGTGCTGTGCCGAACCCAGCGCGCTGAGGGGTGCCGGAAAAATCTGCGGGTCCTGGGGAGCCACCGCTTTGAAGACAACGAAGCCGTCACGAATCGGCAGGATGTGCATCGCGACGAGATTCTGAAACGGCTCGGACTTTGTTTCGATAACGGCCTCACCGCTGACCACGTCGCGGAACTGGAATGTGCCGTCAGGTTCACCGACTGCCACGAGGCGATTCTCGATCGGGCGGAACAGCGAATTGTTTGAGTACTTGTGAGTCCAGACAGCTTCTCCTGTGAGCGAGTCGAACCGAACGAGGTACCTCGCAAAATTCTGCGAAACCCACATGACCGGGTCCGCCCCGACACTGGCAACCAGCCTTGCCGCAGCGCCGGCCGGAAACCGGGTCGTGGTGACCGGACGGCCGTCGAAAAGCCGAAACACTTCCGCAGACTCGTTGCCTTCGTGAATCAGGACGATCCGCTGGTCATCACCGATCAGCGTCGCGTTGGGGTCGATGCTTGCCCGCTGCCAGACGACCTCGCCCGTGTTCAGGCGACTGACGATCAGCGACGACCGCTTGCGATAAACGACGTACTCGCTGGTCACGAGGTCCAGGGATCCAATCGAGCGACCGTTGCCATCGTTCAGCCGGAAGACTCCGAGCTTGCCTCGCTGCGCCATCAGAAAGACCGGACGATGCTCTCCATTCGAAAAGCCGTCGCGCCACAACTCCGTCGGACTCGGGCCGGAAATATCAAACACGACAAACTGACTGCCGATGCCGACGGCAATGGTGTGCCCGGAACTCAGCAGTGACAGCGTGCCGGGATGAACTCCGTCCAGGCGGCCGCCTTCTTCGGCCAGTCGAACTCCCCAGCGGTCACGGCCAAGCGAGTCTCGTCCCACGAGCAGGCCGAGCGTCAGGTTGACTTCGAACGACCACCCGTCGATCGCCGGCGAAAGTTCGCCGATGACCGGAACCGGGAACCTCTCGAAGTGCCGGGAGAATTTTTGAGCGGCAGTCACGACCGGTTCCGAATCCGGCCATTGCGTCTGTCCCGTCGCGTCGCGAAGTGCTTTGCGTTCCCGCAGGACCGCCGCGTGGCTGACCGCCCGGGCACCAAAACGTGCTTCAAATTGAGGCAGTGCAGCCAGAGCCGCTCCCGAGTTGGGAGGACTGGCCCAGTGATCCAGAAGCCGGTTCATTGACTGCCAGGCGAGCTCACCCCCGCCGTTGGATGTACTCGCAAGAAGCTGTTCCACTTCGAGAAAGTCGCCGTCCGGGTCGAGCAGCGAAGCGAGCTCCAGGCGGATCCCGTCCGCACTCTCGTGCCAGGCAAACAGCTCAAGCCAGAATCGCAGCGCGGCCGCCTCGTCGCCGCCATTACCCGGATCGCCATTGCCCGGATCGCCATTGCCCGCGTCCGGTTTCGCAGAGCCTTTCGGGTTTGGATCAGCGGCAGGCACGGGCCGAGTCGCCGCGACGATTCGCTTTTCCATCTCGGCCAGCAAATCCGGCGTCGTCCCGGCTCGCGAGTGCAGCGCGGACAGCCGTGAACCGATCCAGCGGCGCAGCCCCATCGTCACCCCATCGGTCGTATGAGTTTCGTTGGACTTTAGATTCTCAATTCGCCGTGCCAGCGCGAGGTACGCGTCGAACGCGGCGACCAGCCGTCCGTCCCGCTCCAGCGACTCGGCGTGAACCCGGTCCAGCACGAGCTGATACCTGTCGCCCAGCGGCACCTGGCTGAGCCGCGCGAGCGCCTTGTCCGAGTCGATGCGGCCGTTGCGGAGTTCTTCGAGCACGGCTTCGACATAGTCCTGTTGAACCTCAGCTCCCGCGTCGAGCTGAATCGCCCGCGCCAGATCGTCGAGACCGTCCTGCGTGTTCCCGTGGTGGAGTCGCATTCGCCCGCGCATCGCCAGCGCCGCACCATCTTCCGGATTCTCTTTGAGTCGAGTGGCGATCCGTAATTCCACCGCGTCGAACGACTCGAAAGCCAGCACCGATCCGGCCTGCTGAGACACGAGGACTCCGTGAGCCGCCGCGAGATTGCCAATCCGCTGACCTTTTGCGACGGTCGTCCCGGCAAGAATTCGGCCAGTCGCCAGTTCAATCGTGAGGATGGCTCCGCGGGACGGCGACGCGATCAGTGAGTGCGCGGGAGATTCGCCGGTGCGAACGAGAACGGGCAGATGATATTTCTCGCCATCGTGCAGACCTCGCCCCGTCGGGCCTCGACCTTCCAGCGCTGTGAACCAGTCGGTCTTTCCATTTTCGAGCAGGATGCCACGGACGCCTTCCGGCTCAACCACGACGACGTGCTTTTCCGACAGGCAGGCGACAAACAAACCCGCGCCGCGAGGCTGTTTCCAGAGAACGTTCCCGGTCAGAAGGTCGAGACAGATCAGCTCGTCGGAGTCCAGCGGCGACAGCACGACTCGCCCATTCGCGCTCAGCACGCAACTTTCCTGCCAGCGATCGCTGCTTTCAACCAGACTCATGTTGATGCTGATCGGAATGCCCATCGCGACTCGCGACGACTGGACCGGCTGCGGCACGCCACTGTCGTATCGGTGCGTCCAGACGAAACGCCGCATTTGCGGATCGAACGCCGCGACCAGTCCCGACGAAGTGGGACAAAGGAGCAATCCTTCCGCCAGCGTGGGTGAATCTCCGCCGACCCGGCGAATTGCTTCGTGCTCAACCGACGCGATCGGACGAGCGATCGTCTGCCACCATTTCCTTTCTCCCGTCACCGGGTCGAGACACACGAGCCGGACGGACGCGTCTTCTTCGGCGAGCCCGTACAGAACGCCATCGACACTGATGGGTGCGCCAAGGAAAAAACTTCCCCCGAACGCGAGTTCCCGCTCACCGTGTGGCCCGCCGAGCTCCCAGACGACCTCACCGGTTTCGACATCCGCCGCGCAAAGAGTGTTCCAGCGAAGCGGCGAGGCTCGAACCGACTCGCGCTGGGCGAGGGCGATCATCCGATCGGGGACGCCGGATTCCGTCACGAAGTACACTCGCTCTCCGTCGGTCGTCAGCGTGCCGCTCGTCCGATCGACCTGAGTCCGCTGTTTGATCAGCGCGTGCTGGAAACGGTTCATCGGAGACCAGATCGGCTCGCGCGGCAGCCGGATCGACAAAGCCTGCGAGGCCTCGACATCAAACAGATCCGCCCACGCCGGATCGTCAGTGAAGGTCTCCCACACGACCTGGCCCGTCAGAATGTCTACGCAACGGACACGACTCTGCGTCCGAAACAGAACGCGGTCTTTCGTCACCAGCGGATGCATCGCCGGAATCGGCCAGTTGTGCAGTTGCTCGGCCTCGGCATTCAGAAACGCCAGGTCAGCCTGCATCGCCGCCGCCATCTGCATTCGCGTTTCGGGAATCGTGAAGTCCTGGTCGCGCTCAATCTGCAACGGCGAGTACTCGTCGAGCTGCTCGGCCGAGGGCTTCTCATCGAAGCCCGTCGTTGAGGATTCCCAGAGCGAAACGGCGACCGGATTGACCCGATCAGCGCGGATGCTTCGCGACGGGGTTGCCAGAAAGTGCGTCCAGTCGCGCGGCGCTGCGTCGGCAAGCAGGGACTCCGGTACGGTCTCGCGAAGCTTTGCGTAGAACTCTGCGTCAGGCAGTTTTGCGAACTCGGGCAACCGCGCGCGGAGCTGAGGGTTCGCCACGAGAAACGACCGCAGCTCCTCGACCGTCTGCTCTGCCTGATCGTCGCGCCCGACCGCGATCCACGCGGCCGCTGTGTTGAGTGTCAGGAGCGGCTCCCACTGTGCTCGCCGAGGCGACTCGCGCCGCAGCCGCTCGAAACTCTGAATCGCCGTAAACGGTTTTTGCTGATCCAGAGCGGCGATGCCCAATCGTAAGGCGGCCTCGTTTCCCGCCGCCGTCTGGAAATATCTCTGTGTGACGATTCGCAAATCGTCGAGCGTCCCGGAGCGAAGCGCTTCCTTCAAAAGCGCCTTCGCAGCGGTCCCGTAAAACTGCTCGTACGCACGCAGGCCTTCGGGCGGGAGCGACCGAATCAGCTGCTCGACCACGTGTTTCATGCTGAAAAGTGGAGTCGACACGTCGCGCGGCCTGACCGTCGTGAGACCACCGGCGTCCGGCTGCCCCAACTGCAGATAAGAATCGGCCGCCGTCGAATCGAGCACAGACTGAAGCGGCTCCAGCACGTCCGCCCACGGCACGTTTGCTGGCTCGCTGCTTCGAATGAGCTGCATCGCCCGGTTGAGCTTCAGAAACTGTTCCCGGTTGACCGCCTGGTCAGTTGGCGACTCCCACTGATGGGCCAGCGGATTCAGCAGCGCTCCCGGCGCGGCGAGCTCCTCCGCTTCGTCTTCCTGCGCGAAGCCGCACGACAGCAAAGACACTCCGCACAGGAGGACCGTCAGCACGATTCGTCGATCAAAAAACCAGCTCATCTGCGTCTCTCTGAGAGCCTCACACAGGCGCGGTGACAACCGGGCGAGGATATCCGATCGGGTCAGCAGAGGACATGCGAAACCGGCGGCGCTTGACTCGCGGTACGATCTACAGTTGTCTTCCCGGAATCCCTGCAAAGCAGATCGGGAGACAACGGCCCATCCCGGGTCATACGGACAGACGCCTCAACCGGAAACCACTCATGAAACTCGCGACTGTTCTCACACCAATGTCCGCGGAGAATCTGCAGCTCGCCGCGCAGTGCGGAGTCACGCACTTTGTCACTCGCCATCACGGACCGGACCCGGCGGCACTGATCGCGGTCAAGAAGGAAGTCGAAGCCGCCGGGCTTGAGCTGTCCGTGATCGAAGGTTACCTGCCCATCGAGCGGCAGATCGTCGGCCGGGACGACGACGGTCGGGAGCTTGCCGAATTGAAGGACCTCATTCGAATGATGGGCGACCTCGGCATCCCCGTGCTCTGCTACAACTTCATGGCAGGAACTGACTGGGTCCGCACGAAGCTCGACGTACCGGCACGCGGCGGGGCGAAGGTGACGCAGTTTGACCTGAGCGTTGTGCAGCAGTCGGTGCTGCTCGGTCACGATGGAGCGGGGACTCACGACGGAGGCGGCAGCGAAGACGGTCTCGACGGCACCGGCCTGACTCATGCGGAGCTGTGGGAGAACCTCGAACGGCTGCTCAACGAAATCGTCCCTGTCGCCGAGGAGGCAGGTGTCGAACTCGCGATGCACCCCGACGATCCGCCGCTGGACGTACTGCTCGGCCGGCCCCGGATCATGAACAGCGTCGAGAATTTCGAACGGCTGGTGCAGCTCGTGGCGAGCCCGGCAAACGGCGTCTGTTTCTGTCAGGGCACTTTCGCGGAAATGGGAGTCGACATCCCCGATGCCATTCGGCGGCTGGGAGCACACATCAAGTACGTCCACTTTCGCGACGTGACCGGCACTGCGGAATGCTTCACAGAATCGTTTCACGACAACGGCAAAACGGACATGGCCGCCGCCGTGCGAGCGTATCGAGAGGTCGGCTTCGACGGCCCGATCCGACCGGACCACGTGCCGCAACTGGTCGGCGAGGACGACGGCGAGCCGGGTTACACGATGCTCGGCCGGCTCTTCGCGTACGGCTATATTCGAGGTTTGCTTCAGGCGACCGAGTAAGGTTGCGGTCGGGCTCGATTCGCTTCGGCACTCGATGCGCCTGCGGCGCGGCAGGAGCCTCGCCATCCCGAATCTGGATCACTCCGTCGATTTCAGTTGTTCGAGCGCCTTTTGCGCGGCGTTCTGCTCGGCTTCTTTCTTGCTCGCGCCCCAGGCGGACGGGAAGACTTTCGAGCCGATCGACGCGGCCACCTCGAAGCACTTCGAGTGGTCCGGTCCTTTCTCGTCGAGCAGACGGTAGACCGGTGTGCCTCCCGAGTCCTGCTGAGACAACTGCTGCAACTGACTCTTGAAGTTCTGGCCGTTCGATGTTCTGGCAGCCCGTGTGATCTCTCCACCGAGTGCTCTGAGGATAAAACGCTGAGCCGCCTCCCACCCACCATCGAGGTAAATCGCCGCGATGATCGACTCGAACAGAGCCGCAAGAATCGAACTGGGAATTCGATCGTGGATCGCCAATCCTTTTCCAAGGAACACGAACCGGCCGAAATTCAGTTCGCCGCTCACCTTCGCGCAAGTGTGCCGGCTGACGACTGAAGATTTGATACGAGTCAGCTCACCTTCCGGGTACTCGGGAAACTGCCGGAAGAGTTCCTCGCAGACCGCCGCACCCATGATGGAATCGCCAAGAAACTCAAGTCGCTCGTTGGAAGCCAGGCGGGTCGACGAAATCGACGCGTGAGTCAGTGCCTGCTTCAGCATCGCAGGGTCGGCAAATGAGTACTGCAGCACCGCCTGGCACTCCTGCAGTCGTGCCTCGATCGAGCGGTCTTTCGAATTTTCAGCAGGAGTCGGATTCGCGACCTCGGCAGCCGGTTCGACTTCGCTGCCGGTTGAGTCCTGCAGATTCTCTGTCATCACAACTCCAACGGGTCATCGTGAGGACCGGGGCATTGTGCGACGAGCAAGTCTTCCGCCTTCGTCGAATCACCACGCACCAGAGCAGACGGTCCAGCAGACCGCCCTCACAGATTTCCGTTGAAAGAGGGGGTGGTTCCTTGATGAAGGAACAATCCCCGCTCCCAACGCGGATCAATTTGTCAGCTTTCAGATTAACAATCTGCAACTTCAAAACGAATCACATGGCGTGCCCGCGTGTCGCCGCTTCCGACTCAGCACCGAACACAGCCCAGGCACAGCCGCCCGCGCCGATGAATCCCGCCTGGCCACCCAGCTTTGCATAGTCGATGCGAACCTTTGCGGCCGGCACGGGGAACGTCAGCTTTTTGACTTCTTTCTGCACCAGCCCGATAAATTTCCGACCGAGCTCCGTTTCGTTCCGGCCAAAATTCATGTTGCCCCCGAAGAGAACCACATCGGGGTCAATCGTGTGCATCAGATTGGCCGTGCCGTACGCCATGAACCTCGCCGTGTCTTCCAGAATCTGCATGGCGAGCGGGTCGCCCGACTCGGCCGCTTCGGCGACGAGAATCGGCGAGACATCTTCGCCATCGGCAATCCGCTTTCGCAGAATCGGCGCGTCGAGACCCGCAGCCAGTCCCTCTTTCGTACGGATCGTGATCCCTGACGTGCTGCAGTAACCCTCCAGAACACCGTTCATACCGGTCACGGAAGGGCGTCCATTTTCCATCTGGATGTAAAGAAACCCACACTCACCCGCGTGCGAATGCGCTCCTTCGATGATCTGCCCGTTGACGATCAACCCGCAGCCGACGCCGGTTCCGAGAGTCCACAGGACCAGGCTGTGAGCCCCCTGCCCTGCCCCGCTCAGGAACTCGCCATACGCCGCCGCGTTGGCATCGTTCTGCAGCACTGTCGGCTTTTCGTAGTAATCGGCGATGAGCTGCCGGATGGGAATGTTCCGCCACTTCGGAAGATTCGCCGGCTCCATCAGGATGCCGTTGGGAATGTCGAGCGTTCCCGGCGTCGCAAGACCAATCGCCTTGATATTCGTCATCCGGACCGGGCTCTCTTCGACCGCCCGTTCGATCGCCCTGCGGATCGTCGCGAGACCTCGCTCGGGGCCTTTTTCCGCTTCGGTCGGCACAACAACGTGCGACAGCGGCTTGCCCCGACTGGTCACCACGCCGGTTTTGATGTTGGTTCCTCCAACGTCAACGCCGACGAAAAATTCCTGCATGGACTGCGACCGATCCTTCGGCGGAAGTGAGATTCCGGGCACGACAAGCCCCTGTTGGATGAAAAACGAGATGGCGTCCCTGCCACAACTTTTTGAGTATACGGAGGTTTTGCCGACTGAATCAACGGCGGATCCTCTCGTGATCGATCGGCGATCCGCGTCCGAAATTTCGAAGACCGGCTTTTTCGTCGAAGCCAGAATCAAACGACAACGGTCGATACGCCGTAACCGGGCGAGGCGCTGGCAACCGTGACAGCCGTCCGTCTACTATCCTCGCCTGGCCACGCGACACCGTCCCCACTCGGAGTCGCCACACAACCCGATCGCCTCAGTGCGAGGCATCCGAAACGGCACGGACAAATCAGGGCCATGGAAGAAAAACTCTGGTACCTCAAACGAAGCGAGCTCTTTGAGCAGCTTTCCCCGGAAGAGATCACCAGAATCGAATCGCAGTCCCGCATGCAGACGCTTCCCCGCAAGGGTCTCGTCTACCTGCCCAGTGACAGCAGTGACGCGGTCTTTCTGCTGACAAAAGGCCGCATCAAACTCTACAACCTGACGTCCGAGGGCAAAGAAACCGTCCTGGCATTTATCGAGCCCGGCGAAATTTTCGGCGAGCTCTCGCTGCTCAACCCCGGCCAGCGTGAGGAATTTGCGGAAGCGATGTCGACCTCGACAATCGTCATGATCTCCGGTGAGGTCATCCGCAACCTGATGGAATCGCGACCGACCTTGACGATCCAGCTCACCCGACTGATGGGGCTCCGCCGGCAGCGCATCGAGCGGCGTCTGAAGTCGCTCCTCTTCCGCTCCAACCGCGAAAGACTCGTCTACCTGCTGCTGGAACTGGCCGCGCGGTACGGCGAACAAAATGCGGAAGGCATCGCGCTGAGCATCCGCCTCTCGCACCAGGAACTGTCGAGCGTCATCGGCAGCACGCGGGAAACCGTCACGGTGCTGCTCGGCGAACTCCAGCACGAGCGAAGCCTGATCATCAAACGCCGCCAGATTATCCTGACGAACCTGAGACAGCTCGCCGCTTCCATCGACGAAGTTCCGCCGGAAGTCGAGCGGCTCCTCAAGAGCCAACCGAAGACCGAATCGTGATCTCCAGCGGTCGGTCCGAAACCCGCTGAGCCCGCTCCACTTGATGACACCGCGACGTGCGGTCAGCCACGACTTTTGTAGCTTTGTGGTTTGCCCTCTTCACCGATCTGGACGGTGTAGCTCTTGCCGTCGGCAGCGACGGACAGCTTCACGAAAACTCCCTCGCACCCATCGGTCTGTCCGTGGTTCGCGATGAACGACTTCGGAGCCTGTTTGTCATCGTCGAGTTTGATATTCCGATGCAGCTGCCACGTGTGTTTCAGCGAAGCCACTTCGCCAAGAGTCTTCAGCGTGTTCGGATCGCCGCCTTTGGTCGGACCGTTGCACATGATCGCGACGACGGGGTCGATCGCTTTGACGAGGACCGGGTTGTTGCTCGATGGCAGGCCATGGTGAGTCACCATAAAGACATCGACTTTTCCGATCGGGTTGTTCGGTGTGGCGAGCTTCGCCTCGATATTCCACGTGAGGTCGCCGCAGGTTAGAAATCGGAACGAGCCGAACTGAAGCAGCGAGCTCACACTGGCCGCGTTGTCGCTTTCGTCTTCGTCCGCCGCGACGTGCTCTTTCGCGAAAGGGTTTGCATCACCGGTGTTGGGAATGACATTCCGACTCGCTGTGACGATCTTCACAGACAGCGGTGTCTTGCCCGACTTGAGCGGCAGCATGTCTCCCGGTTTGACGGCCTTCGATTTGTTCTCAGACGCCTTGCGATAATCCGCGACTCGTTCGCCGAATTTGCCATCTTCCTGCAGAAAATCGGGAATCCCGCGGTCCCAGAAATTGACGACGCGAATTTTCTCAGTGAGTGACGCATGATTGCCGTAGTGGTCCAGGTGCCAGTGCGAAACCACCGCGTGGTCAATTTGCTCGATGCCTGCCTGTTCGGTCGCCACCTTGACGATGCGGTCCCGATCGCGGCCGCCGAAGTCCGGGTAGCCCGAGTCAATCAGCATCGACTCGCCGGCCGGTGTGACGATCAGCGTCGCGGCGCCGCCTTCCACATCGATGAAGTAAATGTCGAGCTTGCCGTCTTTCTTTCCTGCCTGAGCAGAACCGGCAGCGAGGGCGAGCAGCAAAGCAAAGGCGGCGAGAGTGAATCGGCGAGGCATCGTCAGTCTCCGGGAGATGCGGTTCAGGAAGGCAACGTGACGCGGAGGCAGGATCGCCGATCGTCCGGCAAATCTCCAGCGAGCATCGCCGGCCCGCGCACAAAAAAGCCCGACCAGATTGGTCGGGCTTCTGTTTCATTCTTCAACGTCGAAAGTCTACTTCGAGTAGAGCTTCGAAGTCTGACCGGCTGACGACTGCGGCTTCAGTCGCTTGCTGCGACCGTAGAGGCCCGACACCTGTCCGGCGGCCGAACGGTCTTTGACGACCTCATTCGTGGAGACGCTGGCGGCACCTGAACGCAGGTTGTAAGGTCGATCAACGACGCCCGGGATGTAAAGGTTTCGCCGTGGGATGTATCCGATGTGAGCCAGGAAGTCGTTCAGATTGATTTCCTCGATCCCCAGGCGACGGGCTTCGTCCCGCATCCGTTTGAGCTGAGATCCAATCAAAGCACGCTTCTCTTTGTCCTCGTCACGCAGGGCGAGAGTTGGATCGGGAATCGTTGCAATGATGAGGTACTTGGTGTCGGAATCGAGCTCGGCATCGCCTTCGCTCCAGTCGACCCACTCATTCGGGAATTCCGTGAAACGGACCCGCGTGCCGTCGTCGCGAATTTCGTGAGCCAGGACCGCTCCGGCGTCGGCAACGATTTCGTGGAACCGCGTACGGTCCAGGATCCCGTCCTTATCGAGGTCGATCTGACCGCAGATCGCAAACTTCTCGACACGGCCAGGGCTCCACAGCGGCGTGTAGACCGGGTCGCCCTTGGCGATCGGATCGTAAATGTCTTCCTCAAGAATGCGGGCTTCGGCCGAGTGGCCCGACATGATTCGCGTGATTTCGATCTGAGCCTTGATGTCTTCTGCACCTCGTGCGACACCGTGATGTCCCTTGCGGTAGACCGAGAACGTCGTGCGGACCCGCAGGCCGTCGTCCGATCCGAGATTCAGCCAGACCAGCCCGGCCGTGTTGTCGACCCAGCGAACCAGGCCATCCGGTCGCTCAAAGCTGACTCGGGTGACGTTTTTCAGTTTCTCTCGCAGCAGGTCGACCTGCTCTTCCAGTTGGAGCAGCTTGCCGCCCATCACTTTCCGCTCGCCATCCCACGCGACTTTGGCATTGTCGAATTCAACAGTCAGCTCGTTGAGAGCGTTTCGCTGTTCGGTGATCGTGCGGTCCCGCTGAGAAAGCTGCTCGGCAAAGTCCTTTTCCGCCTGGTCTTTTTCAGAGACGGCGTCGTCAGCTCGCTTCTTATGAGAAGTGACCTGAATCTGATACTCGCCCCTCAGCCGAGCCACTGCGGCGTTGGCGTCAGACAGTCTGGAGCCAAGGTCTTTTGAAGTCGCCTGTTCCGAGGTGTAGGCATCCTGAACGCTGGCGATCGCTGTCGACAGATTCGCCGGAGATCCAGCGACTTTGGCCAGATCCAGATCGGCTGCACCCAGAACGGTATCGGTCGCGCCCTGCTGGTCTTCTCCGACTTCCGGGTGGTTGTGCCCGATCTTGCCTTTCAACGCCTGGATCTTGTCGTCCTGGCTACGTGTCAGCCCCTGTTCTTTTCCAAGGTCTTCCGTGGCCTTTGCGAAGCGGTCCTTGTTCTCCCGCAGTTCTTTGAACTGCATGTAGAAGGCCACCCAGCCAATGACGGCCAGCATCGCAAAGACAGCCATCGTAATCTGAAGACCGACCGACTTATTGGAAGCAGCCATGAACAGGTTCCTTAAGAAACGCCTGTGTCAAGAAACGCCTGTGTCGGGAGAACCCCGAAGAGGGAGAAAGCGGACTCGCACCTGCCCAGCAAGTTGCCTGATCGACAGCGCGAGGCCAATCAGAAAAGGACGACAGTGAAAACGCACGGTACCGGCCACATTCAACAGGAAAAAGGCAGGAACCGACTTGACGGGCGCACCGACGCACTCTGAAGCCTGATCTGAGTTTTCAAAGTCTACAAGTCACCCTCGTTGAGTCAAGAAAGATCCTTCACGCAGAGCCTTCCCGGCGTGAGGGTTACGCCGATCCTCCCTTGGCGTGGCTCCACATTCTCCGGTTGACGCAGTTCTCCCTGCCTGACAGCTTGCTCGGAGCTGACTGGTCGTGGCAATTCGGCTGGTTATTTGTTGACGCTCGCCCCCGGGTCGAAGACTGCCGCGGCAAGGTGAGGCGGCCTATGCTCCCGCTTCTGAGTTTGCCGTGCGGAGAATGCCACTCCGAAAAGGCGGGGCGAATCGTCAATCGACCGGACGGCTCGCGCCGTTCCGCTACTTTCCAACTAATGGACCTGCCGGCCTTATGAGCGAAACTCTCTACGCCATCGACGTTTACTCGCTGGTCTACCAGGTCTTTCACGCCATTCCCCCAATGACCAGCCCGTCTGGTCAAGCGACCAACGCGGTCTTTGGATTCACGCGCGACCTGCTGACGATCATCAAACAGAAAAAGCCAACCTACCTGGTGTGCGCGATCGACCTCTCCGGCCCCGGCGTCCGCGAGGAAATTTACGAGGACTACAAAGCGAACCGGGACGCGATGCCCGACGATCTGCGACCACAGATCCCGGTCATCGTCGAAGTCATGGAGGCGTTTGGAATTCCCGTGCTGTCGTGCGAGGGCTGGGAGGCGGACGACGTTCTGGCGACACTGTCCCGCCAGTCCAACGCGGCAGGCATCGAAACGGCGATCGTCACTAGCGACAAAGACGCGCGGCAACTGATCACGCCACTCGTCCGGCTTTACAACGTGAGGCGGGACAATTACCTCGACGCGGCCGCTCTGATGGACGACTGGGGAGTCCGCCCGGACCAGGTGGTCGATTTTCAATCGCTCTGCGGCGACTCGGTCGACAACGTGCCGGGCGTGCCGCTTGTCGGCCCGAAAAAGGCGAGCTTCCTTCTCAATCAGTTCGGCACGCTGGAAGAAGTCCTCGCCCACGCTGAAGAAGCTCCCGGGAAAAAACTTCGAGAGAACCTGCAGACATTTGCCGAACAGGCACTCATGAGCCGGCAACTTGTCGAGCTCAATCAGAATCTCCCGATTGAGATCGACTGGGAGGACGCCAGAGTCGGCGGCTACGACGTCGAAGCACTCGTGCAGATTTTCCGCGAGTGCGGCTTCCGCAAATTCGTTGACGAGGTCCGAGCCCTCGCACCGGAAGATGCCACCCCGCGCGACCCGTTATTCGCAGACGACGGACCACACGTTGAGATCGTCGACTCCGAAGCAGCGCTTGACGATGTGGTCTCAAAGCTGACCGGCCGAACGGAACTGGCGCTGCGAATCGAAGCGATCGGCCTCAACCCGGTCACCTCTCGCGTCGCCGCGCTGACCATCGCGCTCGACGAGGAGTCTGCGGTTTTTATTCCGCTCTCGCCGGTGACGTCGGAAACGCATCTCAGTCCGGATGTCGTCTGGCCGAAACTGAAACCGCTGCTTCAATCGAGCCGTCCGCCAGGGGGCGAGGGAACAGAGTCAGCGCGGCTTGTCGGACATAACCTGAAGACGACTCTCACACTGCTGCGCGGGGCCGGCATTGAGAATGTCGAACCGGGCCTGGACTCGATGGTCGGCTTCTACCTGCTTGAAGCCGGCTCGCGAGCTCACAGTCTGTCGCACGTCGTCGACCGTTACTTCCACCAACCGATCCGCCCGCTGTCGCGATTGAACCTCGACGAAGACTCCGATGCCGGATCGGACGCCGACTCAAAAAAGAAACGGTCAAAAAACGTTCCGCCGCTCGCGCTGTCACGTGACCAGTTTGCGAAACACGCCGCCGAAGAAGCGTGCCTCATGCTGCGAGTCGGGCAGAAGATGCGCGCCGAGCTGGAAGAAAAAGAACTCACACCGCTGTACGAAGACCTCGAACGATTGCTCATCCCGGTGCTGGCCGATCTGGAAGTCACCGGAATCAAGGTCGACGCGGAAGAGCTGGGCCGACAGAACGAGCAAGTGTCAAAGCGGCTCGACGAGCTCATGACCGAGATTCACGAAGAGGCCGGCGAGGAGTTCAATATCGATTCCCCGAAGCAGCTTCAGGAAATCCTGTTCGACCGGCTTGAACTGCCCGTCATCAAGAAAACGAAAACCGGAGCCAGCACGGACCAGGACGTCCTCGAACAGCTCGCTCAGATTCACCCGCTGCCGGCAAAAATCATCGAGCATCGCCACCTGGCAAAACTCAAGGGCACCTACCTGGACGCTCTGCCGACGATGATCAACCCGGCCACCGGCCGCATCCACTGCCGCTTCAATCAGGTCGTCGCCGCGACCGGGCGGCTCAGTTCCAGTCAACCGAATCTGCAGAACATTCCGATCCGAACTCCCGAAGGCGAGCGCGTGCGGCGAGCTTTCGTCCCCGGCGAGCCCGACTGGGTGCTCCTCTGCGCAGATTACTCACAGATCGAACTGCGGATGGTGGCTCACTTCAGCGGAGACCGCGCGCTGCAGCGGGCCTTTGCCGACGGCATCGACATTCACGCCGCCGTCGCGGCCGAGGTCTTCAACGTCGGCTGCGACCAGGTCGACTCAACGCAGCGCCGCATCGCCAAGGCCGTCAACTTCGGAGTGATCTACGGTCAAACGCCGTACGGCCTGGCGGCGGCACTCGGCATCTCGCGCGAAGAAGCCACCGAGTTCATCGAGAACTACTTTGAGCGTTACTCCGGCGTCGCCGACTTTATCGAAACCTCGCTCCAGGAAAGTGCTCTCAACGGTTTCGCCCGAACCATCCTCGGTCGCCGTCGAGCCATCAGCGGCATCCGTTCGCGACGAGGCTCGACACTCAACATGGCCGAGCGGACCGCAGTGAATACGGTCATCCAGGGTTCCGCCGCCGACCTGATCAAAATGGCGATGGTAAAGATCCACCGAAAGCTGCCGAACCTCGGCTTCCCCGCGCGGATGCTGCTGCAGATTCACGACGAGCTCGTTTTCGAAACCCCGGCCCAGCATGCAGAGACGCTTTCGAAATTCGTCCGCACCGAAATGGAATCGGCAATGAATCTTTCCGTGCCGATCACAGTGGACCTCGCCACCGGCCCCAACTGGCTCGACGCGAAAGCGTAGCGTGGGCCGCGCATCGCAGGGTGGGCCGAGCAAAGCGAGCCCCACCAGATTCACAATTCGCCGCAAACTGACCTGTCGTCCCTCCCGGTCGACGACCATGATCTTGAAAAGCCAGTCAGTCCGCAGGGCCGAATACCGAGGGGAACGTCAATGAGACGTCAAAAAAGTATCGCAGTCACGATTGCCGCCGTCATTCTGACCTGCCTGTCACCCCTCCCCCCGGCGCGAGCTCAATCGGACGCGGTCGCCGAAAAATCGTTTACTGTCGAGCCGGTCGAGCAACTTGGCACGCGGCGTTACCGGCATGGCAACATGATCTCGCAGGTGTGGTTCACGCCGGATCGACAAGTTGTTTCCGCCGGCGCGTGGACGATGCGGATTTTTCATCCGGACAGCGGCGAGCTCACGAACGAAGTCCGGCACGCGGTGTACTCCAAAGCGTTTTTCGATGGCGACAGGCGTGTCCTGATTGGCGAGCCGCTGAAAAATGGCGTGTCGACTCACACGTTCCGAGTCGTCGACATCAACACCGGTGAGCAGCTTGCTGAATGGAACAGCCCGGAGTGGGTCGAACAGGCCGCGTTTGGACGCGGCACCGACTTTGCCGTGCTCGCCAACCTGAACCGAACGATCTCGATTGTCGACCTGAAGACCGGCACAGAACGCGACCGGATCGAATTCGCCGGCCCGAAGAGCAAAGAAGCCGGAAGACCTTTTGTCACGCTTTCTGCCGACTCCAGCCGACTCGCCGTCGAAACTCGCAACGGTTTTTCCCGCTTCTATTTGCTGGCCGAAGACGGAAAAGTCGATCGACTGCTGTCGACAATTGACCCCGGAGATTTTCACAGGATTGTTTTCTCGACGAAAACCGACGAGGTCGTGCTGCTTGGCAGCCAGACGAGTTCGCTTTGGAATATCCGCACGGGGAAACAACTTGTGCGGTGGCGCGAGCCCGGCCCCAACCGGCCTTCCGATGCCGTATTTGCGGACGACGGTCGCACCGTGGCGGAACTGGCGGACGGAGTGATCCGCGTTCGCGAGACGCAAACGGGAAAGGAACTTCGAAGCTTCGACGTCAACGCGATGCCGCGTCTCGATCGGCTGGCCCTCTCACCCGACGAGTCGGTGCTGGCGGCCGGCGGTTTCCAGGGGCGGGTTCGACTTTACGACTTCCAATCCGGGAAGGAAGTCGGCTTTGTGGAAGACGAGGAAACTCACGGGCCGGTTGAAGCCGTCGCGATTTCTGACGACGGGAAATGGATCGCTTCGGCCGAGTACACCGGAGTCGTCAGTCTCTGGGACGGAGCCAACGACTGGCAGAGGCAAACCTGCACCGACGACGACATCCGTGGAAAAGATGTTTACGACACGAATGCCGGTCCGAATTTCCTGACGTTTCTTCCGGGCGAATCCCGACTGCTGGCCGGCAGTGGACGGTCTCACAACTCGGTCAATCTGTGGGACGCCGCCACGGCAAAACGCGATGCACAATTTATCGGTCACACGAGCCCGATCACGGGAGTCGTCACCAGCCGCGACGGCCGTGTCATTGTGTCGTCGGGAAAAGATTTGACACGAGTCTGGGACCGCAACGGCACGGCTCAAACCGCTTCGTATCCCAGAGCGAAATCGGTGTCTCTGTCCCCAGAGGGGGCGCGAAGTTTCACAGCTGAATTTGCAGTACTTCGGCGAGGAACTGATCGTTCCATCCG